>JAGFJD010000403.1 GCA_024102975.1 Phaeodactylibacter sp.
CACCGCCCAAAGCTTATTCAACGACGCTACCCCACCCGCTCCAAAAACTCCTCCTCCGTCATTATCTCCACTGTGCCCAACGCCTGGGCTTTCTTCAGCTTTGAACCCGCCTTTTCCCCTACCACCAAAATATCCAGGTTGCCGCTGATGGCGGAGATGTTTTTGGCGCCGGCTGCCTCAGCTTTGGCCTGGGCCTCTTTGCGGCTCAGGGTTTGCAGCGTTCCGGTAAAGAGGATGGTCTTGCCGGCGAAAGGGCCTTCGCCGCTTGCTGCCCTGGGCCGGTCGTCTTCGGTTTGCTTCAGGTTGACGCCCAGGGCCTCCATCTCTTCAAGCAGCTTGATGTTGTGCTCGTTGCTGAAGAAGGCGATGATATTCTCGGCCACCACCGGACCGATGTCTTTTATGTGGGTGAACTTTTCCATGTCCCACCCCTTCAGGTCGAGCACGTGATCGATCTCGGCGGCGATAATTTTGGATACCTTCTGACCCAGGTGGTGGATGCTCAGGCTGTGCAGCAGGCGGTGGATGGGGTTCCGTTTGGCTTTTTCTACTGATTCCTTCAGGTTGGCAGCCGATTTCTCGCCGAAGCCCTCCAGTTCGGCGACCTTATCGTAGTCCAGGCGATAGACGTCGGCGATGGTGCGCAGCCACCCCAGCTCGTAGAAGCGCTCGACGATGGACTTGCCCAACCCCTCGACGTCCATGGCGTTCTTGGAGACGTGGAAGATGATCTTCTGGAGGTTCTGCGCGCCACAGACGCAGACGGGGCAGCGCCAGGCTGCCTCGCCCTCGATGCGTGCCAGCTCCACAGGCTCGTCCGTATCGTTGATGGGGCAGTATTTGGGGAATTCGATGGGCTGCTCGGAGCCGTCGCGCAGCTCGTCCAGGGCCTTGACGATGTAGGGGATGACATCGCCGGCGCGCTCTACCAGCACCATATCGCCGATGTGCAGGTCCTTGGATTTGATAAAGTCCTCATTATGCAGGGAGACGGAGGAGACGGTCACCCCCGCCAGTTGCACCGGCTCGATCTTGGCCACCGGCGTGATGGAGCCAATCTTGCCCACCTGATATTCCACCCGCAGCAGGCGGGAGGTAGCTTGTTTGGCCTTGAACTTGAAAGCGATGGCCCAGCGCGGGTGGTGGCTGGTAGCGCCCGCCCGCTCCTGCAGCTCCCGGCTGTTGACCTTCACGACCATGCCGTCGATCTCGTAGGGGTAATCGTCGCGCTTGTCCTGCCAGGCATGGCAGAAGCCGAGGGCGGCTTTGATGTTTTTGCAGACTGTGCGCTCCTCCCCTTCCACCGGGACTTTAAAGCCGATCTCGTTCAGCCGGTTGAGGCTCTCCTCGTGGGTGCTGAAGCGGGAGAGCACGTCGTTGCCGTCTTTGTCTACGGCATAACCGAGAGTGTAGATAAAAGCTTCCAGCCCCCGTTTGGCCACCTCCTGCGGGTCTTTCATGCGCAGGCCTCCGGTGGCAGTATTCCGGGCGTTGGCGAAGAGGCTGAGGCCCTCTTCCTCCCGCTGTTCGTTGATTTTCTTAAAAACATCTTTGCGGATGAGCACCTCGCCCCGCAGCTCCGCCTTGTAGATGCCCAGCGCGGCGAAATCGGCGCGCAGGGGGATGGAGCGGATGGCGCGGGCGTTGTTGGTCATCTCTTCCCCTACGGTGCCGTTGCCGCGGGTGGCAGCCCGCTCCAGGCGGTTGTCCTCGTAGACTACGGCAATGCTGCCGCCGTCGAACTTGGGCTCTACGGCGTACTCGATATCCTGGTCCTCCGGCATGTTGAGGTAGCGCTTGATCTGGGCATCGAACTCGACGAGGTCTTCCTCATTGTAGGAGTTGGCCAGGGAGAGCATGGGCGTCAGGTGCTCCACCGATGGGAAATCGCTGGACAGGTCGGAGGAGACGCGCTGGGTGGGGGAGTCGGGCGTCACCAGCCCGGGATGCTCCTCCTCCAGCTTTTCGAGCATTTTGTACAACCGGTCGTACTCCGCGTCGCTGATGACCGGGTCGTTGAGGATGTAATAGCGGTACTCGTGGTATTCGATCACCTGGCGCAGCTTGTTGGCCTGCTCGTCGGGGGATTCATTTTCCAGGGCGCCGCCGCCGTTCAGGAATGCTTTGGACAGGTCAAAGAGGATGCGTTGTTCTTGCTGGCTGTACATTTGTGGTTTATTGGATGATTGAGTTGCCCACCCTCTGTTCCTGGCCGGTAAAATTCGTTGATTTAGCTGGCTGGTTGGCCGGCGCCTGCCCTGGCGAAGGCGGGGTTCATTAACTCAGTGGCGCTGCCAGGCACTGCATTTTGGCGATAAAATTAATCCTTCTGAATCAGAAAGCCAACAAAGGAAATTTTTAAAAATATTTTGGCTTCCTGTGAAAAAACCAGAAAAAGGGGGAACTTAAGCTACATTCCGACATATAGCCTGATAACAGGCGGCTCTGGGTGACGCCCAACTGCTGCTCCGCCTAAGCACTCAAATCTCAAAGAGCATGAAAACTTACGGAAAAAAAAAGGGGGGCAAGTTTTTCCTTCTGGCCATGATCCTGATGACAACCCTTCCTCTCGGAGGGCAGGTTATTCAATGTAATCATGAAGACCGTGCCGGAGAACCCGGCAATTTGCCCGAAGCATTAAGCGGCCACTGTGACGATCCGCTAAATTATGCTGTCGACCAGGAAAACCTGAGCCACCACCCGCAGCTTGTAGTATGGGTCAACTTTCATTACATCAGAAGAGACGACGGCACCGGCAATTTCAAAGAGCCCGGAGAAGCCTTATTCCACACAGAGCTGGGCCGGACAGAGCTGGATGGCGTAGCTGCCGCCGGCCACCTTTTGGGGCACATGAACGTCCGGATGGGCACTTTTGAGAAGTATAACCTGAGCGATGCCCTTCACGTGCCGGAATCCGGCATCCGGTTCAGGTTCTATTCCGAGCCGGGCAACCCGGACGACCCGTATGGCGGCATTTTTTTCCATGAATCAGACCTGTTTTTCAATCTGGGATACAATGGCAATGACCCTAATGTTTTGAAAAATGAATTCTCGGTTTATGGGGCAGGCGTGCTGGATCTTTTTTTTGTAGAGGAAGAAACCCCCGATCCGGACCCGGGCCAGCCGCCTTTTTATATTGGAGGAGGGAGAGCTGCTTTCGGGTCGGTAAATTCAGGTTCAGCGGTCGTGGCAGGCATGTATTCCGACCATTTTTTTGATACTTCCGGCTATTCTCCCGGAGAAAGAGATATCGTCCATTACAAAAGCGTCACTATTCATGAAATTTTTCACAACCTGGGGCTGCAGCACAGCTTTACCTGCCAGAACGAGTGCAGGTTTATAGACCTCGATACCGAAGCCGAATGCAATACGCCCGGCGACGACTGCTCCTTTTCGGGAAATGGAGGCGCCGGCCCCGGCCAGTGCGCCAACCGCTATGTCAGCCCCACCAACAACATCATGCGCCACGGCCTGACCGCTACGGCTATTACTCCCTGCCAGTTGGGGATCATTCAACACCACCTGCTGGCGAAGCAACCCGGCTACCTGGAATTTGACTTCTGCGACATAAGCGAACCGGACATCGTCATTCAAAGCGGGCAGGACATCGTGTGGGCCGGTACGCGCTACCTGAGGAGCAACGTGGTGGTTGAAAACGGGGCGCGCCTTACCATCCGGTGCCTGCTGGGCATGCCGCAGGGAAGCATCATTACCGTTGAGCCGGGAGGCACATTAATAATGGACGGAGGAGTGATTGTTGACCCATGCGGAGAAACTTCGCAGAGCCGTCAAGGCACCGCTGCTACACCCCGCCTGCTGCTCTTCCCCAACCCGGCAGGCGATATCCTCAATGTTTTGCTCAATGATCCTGCCATGCCGTTGCGCTCCGGCGCCACCTTCCACATCCTGGATGCGCAGGGCCGCCTGCTGGCTGCGTACTCCGCCGACCGAATGGAGGAGGCCACCCTGATGCTTCCGGTGCAGGGCCTGCCGGCCGGGCTCTGCCTGTTGCAATATTTGGACGCACAGGGGGTGCTGTGGAGCGGGAAGTTTGTGAAGCAGTAGTTTTCAACCGGGCACCTCCTGTTCAAACAGGCAGTCCTTTGTCAAGGCAACGTCTATCAGGCCCAGGCTGTGCTGATTTTGTTTCAGGCCGAAAGTACTAGCCGTTTCCGCGAGCAATCCTCAACTCCTCAGCCGCGGGTCCAGGGCATCCGTCAGGCCCTCCCCCAGCAGGTTAAAGATCGTCACCGTCAGGAAGATGGCGAAGCCGGGGAAGACGGCCAGCCACCAGGCGCTGGCCTGCGAGCGCGCCAGCCGCAGCAGGGATCCCCAGGTAACCTGCTCGGGCGGCACGCCCACGCTTAGGAAGGACAGGAAAGCCTCCAGCAGGATGGCGCTGGCCACTCCGAAGGCAATGGTAATCAGCACAGGCGTCAGGGCGTTGGGGATGGCATGGCGGAAGATGATGCGCCACTCGCTGAAGCCCAGAGCCTGGGCAGCCTCGATGTACTCCAGGCTGCGGATGCGGAGCAGCTCCGCCCGGATGAAGCGGGCGATGCCCGTCCAGCGGATCAGCCCGATGATGGCCATGACATACAGAATGGAGGGTTGCTCGATCACCGCCAGGATGCTCAGCACCAGCAACAGGCCGGGGATGGAACTGATGACCTCGATCAACCGCATCACCATGAGGTCGAGGGGCAGCGTCACGGGCCTGCCCAGCACCGGGAACCGCTTCAGGAAGCCGGCCAGGAGGTTCGCCGCCGCCATGATAGCCGCAATGATGCCGAAGCTCTTGAGCAGTTCTACGCTGAACGTCCCTTCGCTAAAGGCGTAGGAGCGGGCCGTAAACCCGTAAAAAATACTGGCCAGGAAACCCAGCGTGTTCAGTGCCACCCGGATACGGGAGGCCCGGAAGCGGTCGTCGCCAAAATATCCCGCCAGGGCACCGAAAAAAACGCCGATGATAGCGGCAATAGACATGGAAACTACCCCGACCAGCATGGCGATGCGCGTGCCGGCGATCATGCCCGCCGCCACGTCCCGCCCCAACTGGTCAGTGCCCAGCCAGTGGCGGAAACGGGTCGATTCCACGTCCTGCTCTCCGCCCGGCGCCCGGTAGTTGTTGTTTTTCCGGTCGATGGTCGTCGCCGAATAGGGGATCGGCGCCCAAATCACCGTTTCGTACTCGTGTTCCCGCCATCCTTTCTGGAAGAACTGCGCTTCCCAGGTGGACAGCCCCAGCGCCACGCCGTATTGTTTGAAAACGGGGAAGTAAACCTGGCCGTCAATTTTGCAGTACAGCGGCCGTTCGTTGGCAATAAAATCGGCGGTGAGGGCGATGAAAATCAGCCCGTACAGCAAACGCAGGGACCATACGGCCAGGCGTTTCTTCCGGAACTGCCGCCGCACGATGCCCCAGTAGCTCTCGCCCATGGCCTGCCGCCGGGCAATGGCTTCCGCCGTATCCTTCTCTTTTTTTACTCCGATCAACATAAGCTATGACTTATTGCGGCTGTAAGACACCCGGGGGTCCGCCCAGGCGTATAACACGTCGGCGATCAGGATGCCCGCCATGGTCAGGATGGCGGAAAGCATCAGCACCGTGTACACCACCGGCCAGTCGCGCTGCAGGATGGCGTCGATGGTGAGCTTGCCCATGCCCGGGATATTGAAAATCACTTCTATGGCTACCGAGCCGGCGAACACCGCCGGGAAAATATTGGCAAACAGGGTGATGATGGGAAAGAGGGCGTTGCGGAAGGCGTGCCGCCAGATGACGGCCCGGCCGCTCAGCCCCTTGGCCCAGGCCGTGCGGATGTAATCCTGCCCGATGACGTTCAGCATGCCGCCCCGCATCTGCCGGGAGATGAAGGCCAGCGCCCCGTAGGCCAGGCAGAAAACAGGCAACCCCATGTGGGATGCCCGCTCCCAAAAGCGGCCCCAGAAGGGCGCCTCCGGCGGCAGGTTGCCCAGCCCGATGGAGGGGAACCAGTCCATTCCGTATTCCGGCGTGGTGAAAAAGACGAGCAGCATAGTCCCGATCCAGAAACTGGGCAGGGAATAGAGAATGAAGAGGATCAAGGTGGTGGACCGATCGAAAAAGGAATCCTTCCAGACGGCCGAGAACACGCCCAGCGGTATCGACAACAGATAGGCCACAAGGATGGCCATGCCGTTGATCAGGATAGTCCAGAACAGGGCGTCCTTCATCTTATCGGCCACCGGCCGGCTGTCGTAGTAGGAGATGCCGAAATCCAGCTGCAGGAAACCCATCAGCCAGTTGTGGTACTGATTGTCCGGGCCATACCACTTGATATCAGGCAGGTAGAGCAACTCCGGCCGGGCATTGTCCTTGATGGCCTGATAGCTGCTCTTCAGTTCCCGGATAGGGGGCAGAAGGGCGGCCTGCAGGCTGCTGTCCTGAAGCGCCAGCGTCTCGGCCTCCTCCAGCAGGCTGGTGATCCGGCTGTCGGAATGGGCCAGGAACAACTGCTGCAGGGAGGAGCGGACAGAACGAAACGCATTGCCCTCCTCCTGCCGGCCTACGTCCTGCAGGACGTAGTTCATCCGCAAAAGCCGGTGGTAATAGTCGGATATAGGCGGCCAGGCACCGTACTGAGCGACGAGCTTCGAGAGGTTCTCCCGGTGGTCCCGCCGAAGGATGTTGTACAGCGTATCCGGATAGGCCGCCGGGGAAAGGCCAATATAAAAGACCGGTTTGTCCAACCCCAAAAAGTCCGCCGTTTCCCGGTAGACCCGCTCGGCATTGGCCGGGTTCTGCTGGTCGGGGCCAAAACCTCTCAGCTTCATCTCCACCGGGTCGCCCGGGGCAATCTTGCTCAGGCCGAAAGCCAGCAGCGAGATCACCAGCAGGGTGGGGATGAAAATGAGCATGCGTTTGATCAAATATTGTACCATGGGACATGTGCTTTGCCGGACTCTGCTCTCCGGACAGGATTGACGGTTTTTGAGGGTTCAGGCAGGATTGACAGGATATACAGGATTTGGGGTAATAGGGGTATCCCAGAGGATGGATACACGGTTTTAGGGGTTGTGCAATAACTGTAATAGACAGGATTAACAGAATTTACAAGATATGCGCGCTCCTGTGGATCAATCCACTACATCCTGTCAATCCTGTCTATATACGCGCCGCCTGAAGGCGGCACGTCCGGCAAAGCCTGTTAATCTTGTTCATCCTGTCTATAAACGCGCCGCCTGAAGGCGGCACGTCCGGCAAAGCCTGTTAATCTTGTTCATCCTGTCTATAAACGTGCCGCCTGAAGGCGGCACGTCCGGCAAAGCCTGTTAATCTTGTTCATCCTGTCTATAAACGCACCGCCTGAAGGCGGCACGTCCGGCAAAGCCTGTTAATCTTGTTCATCCTGTCTATAAACGCACCGCCTGAAGGCGGCACGTCCGGCAAAGCCTGTTAATCTTGTTCATCCTGTCTATAAACGCGCCGCCTGAAGGCGGCACGTCCGGTAGAGCCTGTCCATCCTGTACGCAAGAATAGCCATATAGTTCCGCCGCCCCGGCTCCAAGGCATCCTTATCTGTCTTTAAGCCGCAGCTTGCCCGGGAAATATCCCGGATAAATCGGCGAAGGCTGCACATCAAACCGCTTATGGATGGCGATGCGGCTGGTCGGCACCAGCAGGTAGATGAGCGGCATCTCATCGTAGAGTATGGCCTGGAGCTGCATATACAGCCGGTTGCGTTCCTGCTCGTCGAGGGCCACCTGGATCTGGTCGATCAGCGCATCCGACTCTGCGGAGGCGAAGCCGGTGCGGTCGTCGCCTCCGGAGTGGTAATCCTGCTTCGGCTCCCAGAGCGTAGGCTGTATGGTTTTGCTCCAGGGGACGAGTTCGTAGTCCCGGCGTTTGAAATCGTCGGCCAGCACCGCGAACTCCTTGGCTTCGATCTGAATGTCGATCCCTGCCCGTTTTGCCGACTCCTGGACCAGCAGGCCTACGTCCCGGATATTATCCCTGCCGGCGACGATCTTGTAGTTGAGCGACAGTTCTTCCAGTTTGCCGTTGATCACCTTATCGGCGATGCCGTTGTTGTTGCTGTCGGTCCAGCCGGCCTCTTCCAGCAGTTGCCGGGCTTTGTCCGGGTCGTAAGGGATGGGCTGCAAATCTTTATTATAATAAGAAAAAGAAGGATGTACCGGGCTGGCGTAGGGAGCGCCCAGGCCGTTATAGACGGTGTTGATGATTGCCTCTACGTTGACGGCGTAGGCCAGGGCCCGCCGCACCCTTTTGTCCGACAATTTGGGGACGCGGGTGTTGACGTATATGAAGGTGTTGCCCAGCAAAGGCGGGCTGAAGAAGTTGTAGCGCTCCGCCGTAAATTCCTCGTTCTGCAGTTCCAGGAAATCGGTGGGCGGGATATTGGCCATAGCGTCGATCTGGCCGTCCTTCAGGGCGGTGATGGCAGCGGTGGGGTCCGGTATGGGGCGGAAGATGATCTTTTCGGGAAAGGCGCCCAGTGCCGGGTATTCTGCAGCCAGCGCATCGCCCCAGTAATTCTCTTTTTTAGCGACGGTGATCCGCTGTCCGGTTTCCCAGCTTTCGAAGCGGTAGGGTCCGCTGCCGGAGATGCCCTCTTTTTCCCGGCTGTATTTGGGGCTGGTGAACAGGGCGGCAAACTGGGCCAGGCGGCCGTCATTGGCCGCCAGTGCCTGCGCTTTTGCCTCATCGGTCAGATCGGTCAGGGGTATGTCCTTCAGCAGGCCTTCCGGATCGTAGTGATAGGCGGGCATCAGCGGCAGGGCGGAGCCAATGGCCTCTTCGCCGATGATATATTTCTGATCGGTGAGCACGGTAAACCGGCGGGGGTTGCCGCTGTCTACCTCTACATCTTTGATGAAAGACAGGTAGGCCCGGTAGGCCGGCGCCGGCACCTGGGGGTTGAGCGCTGCCTTCAGAGTGAAGATAAAATCCTCGGCGGTCACCGGGCTGCCGTTATCCCAGACGGCCTGGTCGTGAATCTCGAAGGTATAGGCCATCCCGCCGGCGTAGGGCCCTTGGGTGATGGGCGTGATCTGCGGGCGCGATTTGGCCAGCTCCGGAATGATCTCCAGGCTTTGCGGGTTGATCGACAGCAGGTTCTGGAAGATGGTATTGCTCACCAGGCGGGCATAGGAGCTGGTAGAAAGAGGCACATTCAGGCGGTCCGGTTCGGCGTCCAGCTGGACGACGGCCTCGTTCAGCGGCCGGCTGAGGGAAAAAACGGCGTCTTCGTCTTTCGTTCCGGGGCCAGGTTTGCATCCTGCCAATAAAAACAGGAACAGGAGAGCAACAGGGGCGTAGCTTACATTTAAATGTTTCATTCGATCTGGATTGTCGTTTATCTGGGTTTTACATAATTGTGCAATAGACACCCGGTGCCGGCCCTCTGCGGCAGTAGGCGCATTCCGGGCACAAGTTAATCATTTCGGCGATGCCTCCCGCTTAATAAAGGTATTTACCAGAAAACCGGGCCGGCGGGCCGTAGCTTCGGCCTCGAACCGCCTGGAGATGGCGATGCGCTCCAGCGGAGTGAACAGGAAGATGTAGGGCTGTTCCTCGTAGATCAGTTCCTGGAACTCTTTGTATAACTGGTTGCGCTTACTTTCGTCCAGCGTCACGCGGATTTCCTCGATCAGGCGGTCGGCCTCCGCATTGATGAAGCTCACCCGGTTGCCGCCGTCCGGGGTGTCGCTCTCAGAATGCCACAGCTGCTTGGGATCATCGATCGTGGGATCCTGCCCCCAGGCACCGGAATACATTTCGTAATCGCGCTGCTTGGCGGCGTCAATCAGGACAGTAAATTCCTTGGGTGCGATGTTGACCTTGACCCCTGCCTTTCTGGCGTCCTCCTGGAAGATCAGCGCCTGGTTGTTGGCAAACTTGCTGGCATTGCTGACCATGTATTCCAGCTCCATCTCGACGCGCCGCCCATTGATCTCCTTGTCGGCAATGCCGTTGCCGTTGGTGTCTTCCCAGCCGGCCTCGGCCAGTAACTGCCGGGCCTTTCCGGGGTCAAATTCAATGGGAGGAAGGCCTTTGTGATAATAGGGCTTAGCCGGGTGAAAGGGGCCGACGGTCCGCTCTGCCAGCCCGAAAAAGAGATCCTCGATCAATACCGGCACGTCGACCAGATGGGCCAGGGCCCGGCGCACCCGCTTGTCCGCCAGCTTGGGGCTCTTGTTGTTCATGCCGATGTAGTAGTACACCCAGGAGGTGGGCGTATGCAGGTTGTACAGTTTCCCGATCAGCTCGTTGTCCCGCAGGTCGACAAAATCCTTGGCGTCGATCTGGCCCGAGACGTCCACCTGCTGGTCTTTCAGGGCTACAATGGCGGCGCTCTGGTCGGGAATGATGAGAAAGGAGAGCTTGTCGGGGTAGGCTTTCAGCAGGGGGAACCGGTCCGAAAGTTGATCTCCCCACCAGTCTTTTTTGCGGCTCAGCACGATGCGCTGCCCCGTCACCCACTCTTCGAAGGCATAAGGCCCGGCGCCGGCGATGAATCCTTTTTCCCTGGAATACCGGGGAGCATTGAAAGCCTCGGCAAAATCACTGATCGCTTTCCGTTCCGCCTCCAGCACAGCACCGGCCTTCGTTTCATCGGCCAGGCGCGCAACGTAAGCCGTGTCGGTCAGATGGGTGAGCGGCACGGCCCTCATCAGGCGGTTGGGGTCGTAGATGTATTCCGGCAAAACCGGGATATTGCTCACCGCCGTTTCGCCGATGATGTATTTCTGGTCCGTCAGGACAGTAAACCGGCGCGGGTTCTCCGGGTCGATCTCTACGTCTTTGATGTAATCGAGATAGGCGCGGACATTAGCGGCCTGGACACCGGGGTTGAACAGGGCCTTCAGGGTGAAGACAAAATCCCCGGCGGTAATGGGCTGCCCGTTGTCCCAGGCGGCCTCCTCATGGAGTTCGAACGTATAGGCTATCCCACCCTGGTAAGGCCCTTCGGCGATCTCCTCGACCACGGGCCGGCTTTTGGCCAGCTGAGGAGCTAGTTCCAGCGTTTCAGGGTCAAAATGCAGCAGGTACAGAAAAATCTGTTCGTTGACCGCCCGGGCGTAAACGTTGGTGGAAATCAGGAGGTTTAGGCGGTCGGGTTCCGCCGGCAGGCGGGCATAGACGGTGTTATCCTGGTTCCTGAAAAGGGTGGCGCCTACGGCTTCTTCCTGTGGCTTATCTCCCTTACAGGCGCCCAAAAACAGGGCGAGCAGGGCAAAAACGCTGATGGAACGAAGGTGGATCATATACATTGGGATTTACAGGCACGTTCCGCTGACGGCGATAAAATGCCCTAAATTACAGGATTTGGCCAGCAAATTAAAAAAAAATTATCATGGGGCGGCCTGACTGGGTATACCTGGGGGGAAATACGTGGAAATGCGTGGAAATGCATGGAAGTGCGTGGAAATGTGTGGAAATGTGTGGAAATGCTTGGAAATGCTTGGAAATGCGTGGAAATGCGTGGAAATGTGTGGAAATGCGTGGAAATGTGTGGAAGTGCGTGGAAATGCGTGGAAATGCGTGGAAATGTGTGGAAATGCATGGAAATGTGTGGAAATGCGTGGAAGTGCGTGGAAATGTGTGGAAGTGCGTGGAAATGTGTGGAAGTGCGTGGATAGCATTCTCTGAACCTTGCCTGCCGCCTGTTGTTTTCTATACTGACGCACGGCAGGTTTTGTCGACTACAAAACCCGCCGGGTCAGTATATACTGGCATCGCTGGTTTTGCTCCTGACAAAACCACGCGTTCGCCAGTATAACAAAAGCAGCGAATATGCCAACCATCCTGATCGCCGGCGGCAGCGGCCTGATCGGCAGCCGCCTCAGCCACCTCCTGCGGGAGCAGGGGCACGAGGTACTCCACCTCAGCCGCCGGGCCCGCCCGGACGCCGCCTTCCCGTCTTACCGCTGGAGCCCGGCCGAAGCCTCCATCGACGATGAAGCCATCCTCCGTGCCGATTATGTGATCAACCTCGCCGGGGCCGGCATTGCCGACAAACCCTGGACTGCCGCCCGCAAACGGCTGATCATCGACAGCCGGGTGGACAGCGCCCGCACCCTGTCCGCCGCCTTCGAACGCCTGCAGCATTATCCCAAAGCATATATTTCCAGTACGGCCGTCGGGTATTACGGCGACCGGGGCGACAAATGGATGGACGAGGGTTCCACCCCGGGAGAAGGATTTCTGCCGGAAAGCTGCATGGCCTGGGAAAAAGCGATCGGAGAAGTAGGCAGGGCCGGGTTGAGGAAAGTCGCCATCCGCATCGGCATCGTCCTGTCCACACAGGGCGGCGCCATGGAAAAAATCCTGCTGCCCTTCCGTTTCCGCGTCGGAACCTATTTCGGCGACGGCAGCCAGTGGTACAGCTGGATCCACATCGACGACCTGTGCCGGATTTTCATCAAAGCCGTCGAAGACGACAACATGCAGGGAACCTACAATGGCGTGGCGCCCAACCCGGCGACCAACAAGGAGCTGACAGAAGCCATCAAAGAGGCGCTCGGCAACTCCGGCCTGCTGGCGCCCGTCCCGGTATTTGCCCTGCGCCTCGCTATGGGGGAAATGGCAGACGTGGTCCTGGACAGCACACGGGTGCGTTCAGATAAAATCGAAGCGGCCGGCTTCGAATTTTCTTTCCCTACGCTGGGGAAAGCGCTGCCGGATTTGCTGCGGCGGAAGGTGTGAGGCGGAGGGGAGCGAGTGGTTATTGAGTTATTGACATTACCGGGCTGAAAGCAGTTATTGACCGCAGCAGTCCAATAACCAATAAACGTCCCTTGCTCCCCACAGTGCTATAACCAACAACTCCCATGAATACCGGAGGCCTCACAACGGCTTCAGCACGCCCCTCTCCCACCACTCACGGACGGAACACCTCGATCTCGTGGTTCCGGACCACCAGGTCTGTAAATTTGCCTTTAAAGCGGGTGGCCTTCACGATGTGGTTGTCCACCCAGTGGTAATTGCCGCCCCGGGGCTTGTTCATGATCATATTGTGGTACTTGAACCCGTTCTTGTGCAGCCACTGCTCGGTGATTGCCCGGTGTTCTTCCGTTCGGGAAGTGAAGAACGTGATGATGTGCCCTTCCGCGTACCACTTATTGATGATCTTCAATGCATCCGGGTAGGGAAGCACCGAAAGCATGCGTTCGGGTTCTTCGTTGGGGATATCGTCGCAGATCGTGCCATCGATATCGATCATGAAGTTTTTGACGCCTTCCGGCAGGAGTGGGCTGATCTTGTCTCCTTTTTTATTGTAGGTAGTCTGTAAATTCGAATTCTTTTGCGTACTCATGGAATAGGTTTTTATTGAATAGCTGGGAACTGCAAAGCAACAGCAAGAACCTGGCACAAGCTCTAAACCGCGAATATTGCGGAGTGGTTCAGGCTATAATTGATAATCGGTTTACATTGGTTCAGGGCGTGGCGGCCCCTCAGCCGCTTGGCGTTCGGCGTGGTCAGGGCTATGGGAGGTAAGTGGGATGTTGCACCGGTGAGTTGGGGTTCGTAGTCAGAATTTGATATAGTCTCTGGGATCAACCGGGTTTCCTTTGTGCCATAGCTCGAAATGCAGGTGGGGCCCGTCGGAGAGGGTGCCGGTATTGCCGATGATGGCTACGGCCTCCCCTGCTTTGACGAAGCTGCCCGCCTTTTTGAGCAGGGCGGAATTGTGCTTGTAGAAGGTTATGGTGTTATTGGCATGCTGGATGCCAATGGTGTTTCCGGTCTCCAGCGTCCAGTCGGAGAAGAAAATGTAGCCGTCCATGGCCGCCTGTATGGCTGTGTTCTTGGAAGCCAGCACGTCGACCCCGAAGTGTTTGTTATCGGGCATGAAGCCGGCGGAAATTTCCCCTCTGACCGGGGCGTTGAAGTACATTTGTTCCAGGGGGATATCCCGGGGGGAGAAGTTCGCCGAACGGGGGCGCTGAGCCGCCAGGCCTACTTTCTGGAGTTCCACCTCCTGGCGCAGCTGTTCTTCTTCCCGCGAGCGCCCCACCTCTCCCACCGAATCAGCCGGGCTGGCCTTGATGATATCTTCGGCCGTCTCCACGTCGCCGGTCAGCACTTTCCGGATATTGGTGGAATATTCTTCCTGTGCCGCCAGTTGTTTTTCCAGCCTTTTGACCTCGCGGTAAAGCTGCTCTACCTCTTCGCGGTTCTCCCCGCCGTCGCCATAGCCCGGCATGTACCGCTTCAGCGGCGTGAAGGCTACCGCCAGCACGACCAGCACCGCCACCAGCACCAGCACGGTACTCACGAAGATATAGACATTGAGCAAGGTCAAGCGATAGGAGCCTACCTCTTCGAACGTCTCGTTGTTCATGACGACGAGCCGGTAGGTATGCCTCATCTGCTTTTTAATCCTTTCCCACCTGCTTTTTGCATTTTCGTTCTCCACTGACATAAGGATCGATCCGTTTATTCCCCGGCGCCGGCGGACAATCGCGCCAAACATCCGTTATTTGCGGAATAATAAGCGCTGAAGGCCGAATTACGCATTTTGAAGTCTTAAACTAATAAAATAATTTTGCCTTTTGACGTTTATTATAACGACATGGCCACCGAAAAGGATCGGTGCGGCCCGCCGGAACAGATTGCCGGCTAAACATCTGCGCTGCAAAGTTATGCCGACAGCACAGAGGTTTGCAAGAAAAATAACATTTTCTTTTTATACCTGCTGTTAACGGGCAGGTGTTGCCAGATTAGATCAAGAATAAAAAAAACCGGATTTGAAACGCATACTCAAGGCATCGCTGGTTCTGACCATACTCTCCTTCATCACAGCCTGCACAACCCAGAAGAGCAGGAGCGACATGTCGGCGCTCGGGGAACTCTACCACAACACGACGGCCCATTACAACGGCTACTTCAATGCCGAGGAACTGCTGGCCGCCAGTTTTGAATCCCTGAATACACAACATCAGGACAACTACACCCAACTGCTGCCCATGTACAAATATGTGGCGGCGGAAAACCCGCAGTCCGAAGCGCCCAACCTCGACGAGGCCATCAAGAAGGTGACCGTCGTCGTCAACCTGCACCGTTACAGCAAGTGGACGGACGACTGCTACCTGCTGGTGGGCAAAGCTCAGTACCTGAAGCAGGACTACGAGGCGGCGGAAGAGACGTTCCGCTACCTGGTAGCGGAATACAGCCCGGAAAAGATGAAAGAACGGGAAAAGGTGAGCAAGCAGGACAAAAAGGTGAAGAAGAAAAAGAAGAAAAAGAAAAGCCGGCGGGGGAAGAAGAAAAGCAAAAAGACCAAACTCGACAAGGAAAAGGAGCGCGCCCTGAAAGATTACAAAAAAGCGGTCAAAAGGGCCAAAAAGAAAGGCCAGAAGGCGCCGCCCCGCCCGGAAATCCTCAAACGGAAGAGCGACCGGGAGGAAGAGGAAACCGCCGCCGCCGAAGAGGAAAACGAAGATAAGCAGGAAAAAGAAGACGACAAGCCGGACAACAACGACGGCCTGCTCAAGCACCGCCCGGCCTACCAGGAGGGCCTCCTCTGGCTGGCCCGTACCATGATCGAGCGCGACAACTACGACGCCGCCGTGGCCTATATGGGCCAACTCGAAAATGATGGGGATACCTACTCGGATATCCGCGGCCGGCTCGAAGCCGTCCGGGCTTATTACCATATCCACCGCAAAGATTATGTACAGGCGCTGCCCGCCCTGGAAAAGGCCATCGACGTTGAAAAAGACAAAAAACAACGGGCGCGCTATGCTTTCATCATGGCGCAAATCTTCCAGATGAGCGGCAACGCTCCCGGCGCCTACGCTGCCTTCGATCAGGCCCTCCGGTTGAAGCCGGGATACGAGATGGAATTCAACTGCAAGCTCAATATGGCCCAAAACGCCTGGGCCAGCGGCGCCGGGTCGGCCTATGAGGCCCGGGAAAACCTGGCCCGGCTGCTCAGGGACGCCAAGAATGCCGACTACAAAGACCAGATTTACTTCGCCCTGGCCCAGATCGCCCTGAAAAACGGCGAGCGGGCCGAAGCCATCGCCAACCTGGAGCTTTCTCTGCAGCACAGCCGCCAGAACCAGGCGCAGCGCGCCGAATCGTACCTGACCCTGGCCGACCTCTACTACGAAACCGAGGAGTATGTGCAGGCAAAAAACTACTACGACAGCACCCTGCTGGTGCTCGCCGCCACCGATAGCCGCTACAACCGCGCACAGCGCCTGAGCACCAACCTCACGGAAATCGCCGCCAACATCAAGGTGGTAGAACTCCAGGACAGCCTCCTGCGGATCAGCCGGATGAGCCCCCAGGAGAAAGAACGGCTGGCCCTGGAAATCAAAAGGAAGGAGGACGAACTGCGCCGCCAGCAGATCGCCGCCAAAGCCGCCGGTGCCGCCGGCCTGGCCGCTACCCCCCGCCGCGCCATCGGCGGCGCCGGGGCCCTGCAAAAGGAAAGCAGCTTTTTTGCCTACGATGATCGCGCCCTCAAACGGGGGCAACGCGAATTCGAACGCAAATGGGGCAACCGCCCCCTGGAAGACAACTGGCGCCGCTCGAACAAACGGGATGCGACAGCCTTCGAAAACGTGAAGGAGGAAGAATTCTTCGACAGCACCTCGGACATCCTGACCGAGGAAGAAGTGGACAAACTGCTCGGCAACGTCCCGAAAACGGAAGGCGAGGTCGCCGCCGCCAACCTGAAAATACAGGAAGCCCTCTTCAATCTGGGCGCCCTGTACCGGGAACGCCTGCAAAACCTGCCCAAGTCCATCGAAATGTTCGAGACCCTCAACCGCCGCTATCCCAGCAACAACTACGAGCTGGACTCCTGGTACCAGTTGTACATCATCTACGATGGAATGGGCAACGAACCCAAAGCGGAGGAATACGCCAACAAGATTCTTGAAAAATACCAGACCTCAAAGTACGCCATGGTGATCAAAAACCCGGCCTATGCCGAGGAACTGGCGCGGGAAAACCGCCTGCTCAACGAGTACTACAACGCCACCTACTCGGCCTTCACCACCGGCAATTACCGCGAAGCTTTCGAGAAAAGCATGTCTGCCAAAGAAAAGTTCGGCGCCACCAACCCCTACCAGCCTAAATTTGCCCTCCTGGCAGCCATGAGCACCGGCAACCTGGAAGGCAAGGACGCCTACGTACAGGCGCTGCGGGAGGTAGTGGCCCGCTATCCGGATACCGACGAGCAGCGGCGCGCCAAAGAAATCCTCCGCCTGCTGGGCGAATCCTCCGCCAGCCTGCCCGGCGGCGCCCGCGAAGAGATCGAACAGTTCAAGGTGGAAGATGATGCCCTCCACTACGTCATTATCATTTTCAAGGATAAAGATTCCGACCTGAATAAGAACAAGATCACTGTTTCCGACTACAACGAGAAGTACCACAAGCTGGACCGCCTGCGCATCTCCAACATCTACCTCGGTACCGATGCGGACTCCCGCCTGCCGATCCTCGTCCTGCGCCGCTTTAAAGACAAGGCGGACGCCATGAAGTACTACACCGGCATACAGAAAAACCCGGGCGATTTTATTCCTGCCAGAGAGAACTATGAGGTCTTCCCGGTTACCCAGAATAACTACCGCGAGGTGCTGAAGGAAAAATCAGTGGACAACTACCGGGCGTTCTTCCAGCTGAACTACCTGAAGTAGGGCGCGGTTCGCGGTTCGCTGTTCGCTCCGCCAGCGAACCGGCTGCAACACGATGCGAACAGCGAACAGCGAACAGCGAACTCCTCTCACACCCGCTTTCTGAGGGCCATCATGTAGCCGAGGTGCAGCCCCTCGTGGACGTTGTTGAACTGAATGGCCTCCTCAATGGTATTCGGCTTGATGCCGTAACTGGTTTCACAGGCCTTGAATTCCTGAAACAACCCGCGCTCGCAATCCAGCGCTGCCTGCTGGGCCGTCGGCCGGAGGTTGCCTTTAATGAAAACGGCCTCCTCCTGCCCGTAAGCGCCTTCCGGGCGCGTTCCCTTCGGTTTTTCAAAGATCAACGGCTTTTCTATCTTTAAACTATAAACGAACAACATGGCAGATCAAAAGGACATGGACTTCACCTACTCCACCATTGACGAGATTTTTCGGCTCAGCATGGGAGAAATGGGCGACTTCAGCGGCGCCATGTACAATGGCGACTATTCTTTGACCCTCGAAGAGGCTCAGCGGGCCAAACACCGATTCATCGTTGAAAGCCTGGGCATCCGGGAGGGCAGCCGGGTGCTCGACATGGGGTGCGGCTGGGGCCCTTTTCTCAACTACGCCAGCCGCCAGGCCGGCGCCCGGTGCACCGGACTGACCTTGTCGGAAGGACAGTTTAACGCCTGCCGGAAAAATGGGTTTGACGTTTATCTGCGGGATTGCCGGACTGTCAGGCCGGATGATTTCGGCACCTTCGACGCCGTTGTCTCCCTGGGCGCCTTCGAACACTTCTGCTCGCCGGAAGAATATCTGGCCGGGCGGCAGGAGGAGGTGTACCGCAACTTCTTCAAAACGGTCTATGACCTGTTGCCGCCCGGCGGCCGCTTCTACCTGCAAACCATGGTTTTCAGTAAAAATATGGTCGCCCACGGCCAGGCTGATATCAACGCGGAAAAAACTTCCGATTCTTATCTCGTCGCCCTCATGATGAAGCAATTCCCCGGCTCCTGGCTTCCCTACGGGCCGGATATGATCGCCCGTGCCGCCGATGGCCTCTTCAGGCTGGCCAGCCAAAGCAGCGGCCGGCTGGATTATATCGAGACCATATCCCAGTGGAGAAAGAATTTCCGGAAGTTTAATCTCCGGAAGTACGCTTTATACCTCAGCCTGCTGCCCCGTTATTTCACCGACAAGGAGTTCCGCCACCGGGTGGCCGTCTTCCGCATTAACCCCAATAAGATCTGCTTCGAACGGGAGATCATGGACCACTACCGAATGGTTTTTGAAAAAGTGTGAAACGGGTACGGGGTTTATTGTATTTTAGCGGCCTAACAATCTAACCATGCAGCAACACCTCCACCACCGTTCTCTGTTCTGGCTCTGGCCCCTGCTGTTCATCCTTGCCAGCAGCTGCGGCACCACCCGCCGGGGCCTGCCCGCCGATCCTTCGGCAAATATAACGTTCACCATCCTCCACTTCAACGACGTCTACGAGATCGCCCCGCTGGAAGGCGGCAAGGCCGGCGGCCTGGCGCGGGTAGCCACCGTGAAGAAAGAATTGATGCGCGAAAACCCCAACACCATCGCCGTGCTGGCGGGCGACTTCCTCAGCCCTTCCGTGATCGGCACCCTGAAAAAGGAGGATGGCGAGCGGATCGCCGGCCAGCAGATGGTCGAAGTGCTCAACGCCATGGGCCTGGACTACGCCACCTTCGGCAACCACGAATTCGACCTCAAAGATGCGGGCCTGCTGCAGAAACGCATCAACCAGAGCGCATTCGAATATACGGCCTGTAATGTGCGCCGGGCGGATTTGGGCAAACTCTTCCCTTTTGTCCAGGAAGTGGACGGGCAGGAGCGCTACATTCCCCGGTACGTTATCCACGAGTTCAGCAACGCGGAGGGCCAACGCGTCCGCGTGGGCATCATCGGCGTGGTGCTGCCGTTCAACAAGACCAGCTACGTGGCCTACGAGCCCGTCACCCAGGCGTTCCGCGAGACCTACGAGGAGCTGAAACCCCAGGTAGACCTCGTCCTGGGCCTGACTCACCTCAACGAGGACGAAGACATCGAGCTGGCCCGCGAAGTGCCCGGCCCCCTGCTTTTCATGGGCGGCCACGACCACGTAAACATGAACCACTACTCCGAAGAGACCGTCATCGCCAAGGCCGACGCCAACGTCAAGTCCGTTTACATCCACCGCATCGCCTACAACCCGGCCTCGGGGTTCGCCAAAGTGCGCTCCACCCTGAAAAAGATCGACGACAGCATCCCCGACGACCCGGCCACCCAGGCTGTGGTCGACAAATGGCAGGGCCAGGTGTATGGCATCATGAAAGATATGGGTTATGAACCGGACGAGCAGTTGATGTTTGCCGAGGTGCCTCTGGAGTGCAAAGAACCCGCCGTCCGCAGCCGCCCGACCAATTACGGGCGGCTCACCGTCGATGCCTTCGCCGCCGCCTGGCCCGGCGCCGACGTGTACCTCATCAATGGCGGCGCCATGCGCATGGACGACGACATCCAGGGCGTCGTCACCCAGTACGACGTGCTGCGCACCTTCCCCTTCGGCGGCCCCATCGCCCGGATGGAATTGCCGGGAGAAGCCCTGGCCCGGCTCCTGGAAACCGGCCTGGCCACCAACCGGGGCGACGGAGGCTACCTCCAGATCAAAAACGCCGAACGGACCGGCAACCAGTGGTCCATCAACGGCGCTCCGCTTGAAAAAAACAAAAACTACACCGTCGTATTGCCGGAATTCGTCGCCCAGGGCAATGAACAGAACCTCGGGTTCCTCGGCGATTTCCCCCATCAAACGGAAATAACCTTCGCTATCGGGGGCCGGCAGGTACGCAACGACGTGCGCGACCTGGTGATCGATTATATGAAAAGGCTGGAGTGACCGGGGGAAATGGAGTGGAAATGAAGTGGAAATGAAATGGAAATGGAGGGGAAATGCCTGGAGATGGGGGTTGTGGGGGAAACTCATGCTGTTTTATCCTTAAATTCAAAACCAATACATCCGTTGTGCAAAAACCTGCGATCCTGTTGTTCTGCATTACCTTGTTCAGCTGCCAGCCCTCCCGGACCACCTTCTACGCCTTTGCCGACCTGCCCTACAAAGAAAGCGAGGTGGAAAAACTGAAAGCGGGCGTACAGGCCATCAACCGGGACGAAAGCCCCGACTTCTCCATCCACCTGGGAGACATCAAGGCCGGCAAGGATCCCTGTGAGCGCTGGCAATACGAGCAGACGTGGGAAATCCTGAAAAGGCTGGACAAACCAACTTTCATCATCCCGGGCGACAACGAGTGGAACGACTGCCCGGACCCGGCCACGGCCTGGCCCCTCTGGACGGAACACTTCATGGAATTCGACAAGAACTGGCCCGCCCCAAAATTTGAAGTGGCCCGCCAGCCCGCCCGCCGGGAGAACTTCGCTTTTGTCCACCGCAGGTGCCTCTTCATCGGGCTCAACCTGGTTGGCGGCAGAGTGCACGACGAGGTGGCATGGAAAGACCGCCTGAACGACGACATCCATTGGCTGAAGGAAAACTTTTCAACTCATCAGAACAAAGTGAAGTGCGCGGTCGTCTTCGGCCACGCGCAGCCGCCTGCGGATATTGCTCACCCAAACAACCGCTTCTTCGATGCCCTCAAAGCTGCCGCCCTGGAATTCCGCAAGCCCGTCCTTTTCATGCACGGCGACGGCCACGTCCTGGAAATCGAACGCTTCCTGGCCGATAACCTCCTGCGCCTGGAGCTGAACGGCGGCAAGGAAAACGACTGGCTGATGAAGGTGGTGGTGGAAGCGGGCGAGGAGCAGCCGTTTCGTCTTTTGCTGCCGGTGCCGTGAGGAATGGAACTTTGTTGGAAAGAGAAAACCAACTCAAACAAAAGATCGCGTTTATCCCCGTCGGCGACATGTCGCCGCTGGAGTTGTGGAACGTATGGGATTACAAGTGGTGGATGATCGGCGGGCTGGCGCTGGTGTTCGGGTTTTTCTTTTGGAGGCGGAGAAGCGCTTAGCCTGTTTTCGACAACTTGTCCCGTACCCACAGGGTCGGGATGCAGCCTCCAACCCCGGTTATTGGGTTTTCACCATTCGGTTGTTCGGCAGCTCGTAGGTGGCCAGCCGAACACCGAACACCGAACACCTGGGTTAGAAAGTTGGGGCTTATTATTCAAACCTGGATTAGAATTTACCCTTCCGTTTTCTCCAGGATTTTCTCCGTAAGCTGTTTAAAATCGCTGTAAGCATTCTGGACTGCCTGATAGTGGGCGCCTATCGCGCCTTCTGCCGGTTTCAGGAGGAAAATAGGCTTCCTGGCTTCCATCGCCATAGGAATCAGGCTGTGGTAGTGTTTCAGCAATGCCAGGCAGTGCGGGTCATCTTCAACGGAAGCCGGGCCAGCATCAGGGTTTCCCAGGACACATTCATTGAATACTCCGGGAATTCGATTGGCCCACCTTAGATATGACTTAACCGGCCTTTTTTCTTTGATGCCATGTTGCATGACAACATACCCAATTGGATCAATTTCACAATGTGGCAATTCCAGATCAACGGCTCTGTTTCGGCTCGTTCTGTCCGCCCATTCCGTTTTCCAGATTTGCAGCCTGTTTCCGAGATTTTTAAGGCCCTGAAGAGAAAACAGGTCCGCTGCCATAGGAACGACCACATAGTCTCCTGTGATGAGTGTTGCGCGGTTAATGGCGCCAAAGTTAGGGCCTACGTCAATGACGCAATACTCAGTATCCCACGTTTCAGAAGCAGCTTTAATGATTCGATAAAATGAGGACACAATGCGGAACGCTGCTTCGTCACCGTCAATACATTTACTCCAGTTGGAACTCAGTTTATCTTCGAACAGCGAGAGGTCGAGGTCGCCTGCCACCAAGCCTATGTTTCCATTCACTTCATGGATTTTCACCGGAGCGATATCCCCAATTCCCCGGTCGAGGGGTTTGATACCAGAAATGACCGTCTCCCGATCGGTTACAGCAGAATAGATGCGCTCTAACTCATCGTCATCGAGGAACATGGAGGTCAGGTTAGCCTGAGGGTCCAGGTCCACGGCCAGGCACCTATGCCCTAATTCAGCCAGCATATAAGTAAAATGATAGACCAACGTAGTTTTGCCTACTCCTCCTTTATTGTTGAAAAAGATAATTGTTTTCATAGGCGCTTAAAGATTTTCACCAGAAAAGAAGTAGGCTGGTCTTTGATGAACTCCGCTTCCGGGTTCCCATTTTTTTTCAAAGCAGCCTGAGCTGCTTTTACGCCAATGTTGAAGCCATTGACAAATCCTAAGTTTTTAACTGCTTCTGCCAAAGCGGGATTGCGGTAATCGTTTTCGTTGGGGAAATTTTCGGGCCTTGCTTTCCCATAAAGCCCCCCTGCATTGGAAATTTCTATCCGGTCCGAGAATTCATAAAACTTGATCGGCGCGTTAGATTGATAGTCCTTGTGAATCACCGCATTGAAGAGCAATTCTTTTAAGGCGCGCAACGGATAGTTGGCTACATAGTTGCCTCCCAGCTCCGGTAGAACCATTTTTACAATACTGGCTTTAATGAATTCTTCCATCACCCCCAGCTGAGTGGTCAAATCCCCATCGAACCGGTGCTCATATTCGAAATCGCTGGCCTCGTCCTCGCCGGCAAACCGGACATATTGTACATAAGCTCCCGGCACATAAAACCGGGGATTGGCGCCAAACATCAAAATGCCGGCATAGGACGGGCAATCTTCTTTGAGGTCATAGAACTTCAAAGAAGCTAATTGATCTTTTAAATCGCGGTTGTTTTCCGCCAGAGCCTCCCTGTCAATAGCTGAAGGCAAATACCTTAACTTAAACAAGTCGAGACTGATGTCTTCGAGCGTGCTCCCTTTACATGGTAATACATCAAAAGTACGGGCGAAAGCAGTCCTCTTTTCTGTCAGCCTTCGCTCTTCCGCCTCATTAGCCGTACCTTTGCGGGGGCCTATCCTAATACATAGTTTTCCCTTGTAACGCACCGGCGGCAGGTCATGAGGTTGCACTTCGACAACAGCCACTTCGCCATCGGCATAGGAAAACTTTGCTACAGCCAGAGCTGGCGGCGGCACAATTCGCCCATCAGTTCGAAAATCCATCAATGCCTGCAACAATTTTTCCGTAGCCTGAAGTCCTGACCTGCTGCCATCATCATGAACACCCACCAATAGATAACCTGGCTGCTTATGGTCGGGCAGGTCGTTGGCAAAAGCGCAGATCGCCTCACCAAACTTGTTAGCGTCCTTCGTAGAAATCGTTTTCTCTACCCGGTCCTGCTCTATTTGAGGCAACAGCTTATCCAACTCTTCTTTGGTAATCATGCCTGTTTTTTTATTGGCTTGCTGTTTGTCAGCAACCGCCGTGCGGCGAATGCATATGTTGAAAAGGTTGTTCCAAGATGAACAAATTTAAGATACTGACTGTGAAATCAGAACCAATGGAAGTGAAATCTCAAACGATCAGAAAAAACTGGCAGGATATCGATATATGTTGAGAGATATTAGTCTTCCCTTCCTGTTTCAAGTAGTGATAATCCGTAGCAGAACTTGTTCCCAGCCCTCTCACACCAACCGCGAAAACCGCACATTCGACCGCGGAAAATCCACCCCCATCGCAAAGAACGTAAACGCTCCGATCACCAGCGCCGCCCATACGATATTCCAGCCGAAAACCGGCGCCAGGATGGGCCGGGCCACAGGAATAACCGTAAACACCATGCCTGCCAGCACCGAAGCAATGGCCGTCCACTGGTACAGGCGCAGGCCGTAGCGGATGGGCGTCTGCACTTCTCCCCGGTAGGCCTCTTCCACAAAGCGGCCCAGGCCGGTCAGGATGAGATACATCCCGAAAATGAAGGAGAATGGGAGGCCCCACTGCCAGAACGCCAGCTGTATGAATCCGACGAAGAACAACCAGATGATGGCGTAGAGCTGGGTGGGGTGCAGGTTCTGCCCTTTCATATCGGAGATGCCACACACCCTCGACCGCGGATGGAAGTATCGAATCCCTATCTTTTCGCTCTCCACCGGCGCGCCGTGGCAGCAGCCGTTGACCAGGCACCGCAGCCTGCCGACGCCCTGCACCCAGGGCATGACGACGGAAAACGCCCCGATGACCACCCATACATCATAGCCGGCAGCCCGGACGGCCAGGCTGGAGAAGAGGATGCCCACCAGTGCGCCGTAATAGCCATAGGGCCGCTTCAGCTTTTCCGAACCTTCGATCAGCTGCGCCCAGAGAGCCGAGAAAATGATGCTCACGAAAGCAAACAGCACCACCGCCCAGGCGTAGGCCTCGCCCGCCAGCCCGCCGATGATGAGTGTGCCGATGACCGCGCCGGCGCCTACATAGAATCCGTGGTTGATCACCCGCACCGGGCCGAATACCCACTCCTGCCAGGAGTTGGCCACCCATTCGGCAGCCCGCCGCAAAGCGGCCCAAATGCCTTCCAGGTTGGCGGCAAAGCCGAAAACAACCAGGCTGGAGAGCAGGTACAGCCACGGTGCCGCACTGTAAGCTGCCAGCCCAGCGGCCAGGGCGATGCCGACGGCTACAGAAAGAACCCGAAGCCGGGGCCGGCAACGGGCATACGCCTGCGCCGCCAGCAGCACCATAAAAGCAGGCAGGGCAAGGAACCTGAAAACCGGGATGCCCCACAACAGCTCGGTACCCCCATGCGCCGCTGCCGGCAGGAACTGCCCGCCAACGGCTGGCCAGAGAAATGCCGCGTACAAGGCCAACGCCGCGCCAGCCAGGGAGGCGATCCCCCATCGGCGCAATTCCCGGCGGCTTTTTACGGCGAGGGGCACCAAAAGGAAAAACACCCAGGAGATGCCGAAAACAAGGCCGGGGCCGGCAACCGGCCCCAATGGCCAGGCCAATTGGGCCGCCGGCGCGGTATCTCCCGACAGGAAATTATAAACATTGGCACCCGGCAACCAGAGCGCAGCCACCAGGATAAGCGCAGCCAGCCGTTGGCACCGCCCGGGAGGCTCATCGCTGTTTGCCGGCAGGCTGAACCACACCTTCTTGTCGATTTCCGGAAAGCGCTGTTCCAGATCCGGCAGCTCGTATCCCCACACCAGGGCGGCCATGCCGAGGATGGCAACCGGCACCACCAGCCAGAGGGCGCTGGCGGAACCCAGGAAAATGGAAGCGCCCGCGAGGAACAGCCCAAACCCCCAGTAAATGGGATGGCGCAACCAACGGTAAGGCCCCCGTTTTACATACAAAAGAGGAGGAAAGGCATTCATCGGCAGGCCCCGGCCGTATTTCCAAAGGGCGTACATGCCCCACAGCATCAGCAATAAGCCTGCGCCTCCGATGCTCATGCCCCAGCCCGGGTGGTGAATGGCAGGCAACGCAACCACGGCCTCCAGGCCGCAGCTCCAGGCCCAAAGCAGCACCGGCAGGATGACGATAAAGAAGATGCCATACAGCCATTTGCCGGTTTGTAGCCATTTCGTTTTCATTTCTTCCGCATTTTGGTGAAGTAAAGAGTTCCCGCAAGGGTCAGGAAAGCCAGGGTATACAAGCTGCCGGCCAGCACAGAATTGCCAACGGAATGATCGGAAAAGGCAGCGGCTATTGCCGCCTGCGAAGGGTAATAGGCGGGAAGGCAACGGATGACGAACTGGTTTTCCGCCTCCGCATAGAAGAGCGGGTTCTGCAGCCATCCGGCGTCGATATTGGCCAGCAGCACGATAAGCAGGATGCCTTCCAGCTCGCCCCCGATCAGGCTGCCCACCAGCAGGCCATAACTGCCATAAACCAGCCCTGCCAGGAAGAGGCCCAGGACCATCAGGAACAGGTGTTCTGGGGTAAAGAAAACCAAAAGGGCCATGCCTACGTACAGGGCGATGAGCGCCGTGCAGCCAGCCAGCACCGCCAGTTTGCTGAACAACAGGGTAACGGGATGGTATCCGCACAGCACCAGGCGCCGGCTCGCCGCCGCCTCGCGCTGTATCAGGTTCAGGGCCAGGAAGGAGGAAAGAAACCCAACAGAAGCTACCGCCAGGAAGAGCAGGGAGATGTTGCGCTCGGAGGCTTCCAGGAAAACCGTTTCGGCCACCGAGGCCAGGCGGAACGGCATGATCCGCTCCGAAGTAGTCGCGTATACCGCCAGCAGGAAAGCGGCGGGGATGATCAGCAGGAGAATGGGGATGATGCGCCGCCGGAACATCATCCGCAGCAACATCGATACGCTGGTCCCTATCCTGCCTGCCTTCATCGCAGCATGCCGTTTTTTAGGTTATAAATGCGCCCGAAGCGCTCTTTGTCTGCGATCAGATGAGTGACTACCAGTATGGTGCCGCCCGTCGCCTGAAATTTTTCGGCATATTCCCAAAACCGAAGGTATGTCTCCCAATCAAAACCATTGTAAGGCTCGTCGAGCACCAGAAGCTCCGGGCGGTGAAAGAGGGCGAGGCACAGGTTGAGCTTCTGGCGGGTGCCGCCGCTGAGATGGGCTACCCGCTCGCGGCCGTAGTGACCAAACTGAAAATGTTCCAGCAATTGATCACGCGTGGTTTCCCAGTTTCGACTGTCTTTCCCCCGGGCCGGCAGGCCGTAGGCGGCAGCAAAGTATTGGAAATGCTCCGGCACGGTGAGCTGTGAAAAAAGCTGTGCTTCCTGGGGGCAGTAACCCAGGCGCCCCGCGGCCGCCACCCGGCCGCTGTCCGCTCTCATTGCCCCGACGACGATCTTCAGCAAGGTGGATTTTCCCGATCCGTTCTCGCCCACAATACCACTCATGCTCCCTTCGGCCAACTGAAAAGACACGCCTTTCAGCACGGCCTTTCGGCCAAAGGACTTGGCAATATTTTCCACCCGGAGCATCATGCCTGCTCCGCTCTGGTAAAGTCGACCAGCTCGTGGATGGCCCAGCCTTCGCTTTTTTCTTCATCCCGCTCAAAGAGTTTCCCCCGGCACCTCCACTTTTGTTCATTGGCGTAGAGGAAAAACCGGGGAACCACGCGGTTGAAACCGGGCAGATAGGACACCAGGGAACGGACGACGTTGAAAATCTTTTTCCCGGCTTCCAGGGTGGCGCTCTGGCTGAATTGCAGGTGCAGGCCGAGCTGAGGCAGCTGCACGGCATCTTCTCCGATGACAGCCCCCTCGACCGGCACACCGTTGTACCATACCCATTGCCGTGCCGGCGCTCCGTGCAGTTCTACCCACACCAGGTAGTCCACTTCCGACAGGTAGCGCCCCCAGCGGAGTTGCTCCATGGGGATTTTCCAGGGTTCCACGGTCAGCACCAGCCGTTCGGCATACCCCAGGCCCTTGATGACCGGGCCGTCGGCGATGTCGAACAGCGCATGGGACCGGGGCTGGAAGCACTGCCAGTCAACGTACCCTTTATCGGAGTGATACAACCGGGCGGTGAGCGGTGGAGCATCCGCTTCCCACCATCCGGAGATGCCGAAGGAGCCGTCCTCCCAGATGATCTGGTCGCCCATCTGGCTGGGCAAGTTGAGTTCCTGTAAGCGGCTGCGTTCCGAGGCGCCTTTGCCTTCTTCGTACAACAGCAGGCCGGTGTACGGTACTTCCAGGCGGCGCCAGCGCAAAGAAGCGGCATAACCAATGGCTGAATTGCCTCCCTCATCGACACAATCCAGATACCATTTGGACAGATAAAAATTGTTTTGCGATTTGCTCATGAGTAGGTTTTCCTGGTTTAATAATCCTGATCCAACGGAAGTGTTTTAGCCTCTTTTGCCGGCAATTCAGAAAGGGACAGCCTTTTCAGGGTGTTGTCGAAGAACTTGCGGGCCTGCGCTTCATAAACCAATGGGAAAGTAGCCCGCGCCAGCAGGGAGAACCGCCCTTCCGGCAGCCGCCGGTGATGCTCTTCCAGCATTTCCAGCCCCCGGGTTGCCTGGCTGCGGAACCACCGGCGCACCCCTGGCGAGTTGGCGTCCTGCAGCGACTTGCGGCCGATGCCGAACGCCCGGGCATCCTCAATGGAAATATTGACGTAACCTGCCCTTATGTCGGCCCCGAAATCCCGGAGATCGTAGTAAAAGCGGGAGGCCAGGCCTAACGGACCCAGCAATGGATACTTTTCCGGGTCTTCCCTGAATATCTTCAGCGTGGCGCGGATGGTGCCCCGAATGTCCAGCAGGTGGAAATGATACATCAGTTCCTTATCGTCCAGATAGCGCATCAGGGTGTAATAGGACTCCAGGAAGGTGCCTCGCAGGGGGCTGAATGCGGCATATTTGAACAGGCGGAGATAACGAAGGAAAGAGCGGTACTTGGCACCGCGGGTGCGCAGTTGGTGAGCGAAAATTTCCCGCCTCATCCGGCGGGCGTGGTTTTTAAGGGTTTTCATTGCTCCGGGGTTTGGTTGGGGGCTGCCGGTTTGCAGCCCCGTTCAAAAGTATGATCCCGGATTGCCTTCAACAATTGGTACGCAGGCAACAGATGCCTTTCATTTGTATCGTGAGCCGCTCCGGGAAGCCGGTTCCGGTAGCCTTCACTCAGCCGGCGTCCATACCATCACGTCGTCAAAATAGGTGACGGTGTGGGCGTCCCAGCCACTGTCGAGCAATACGCCGGCGTAGGCACCCTGCGGGCCCTTAAGGCTGAAATCTTCGAGTACCAGTTCGCCGTTGATCCAGAGGCTGCCGCGCTCGAAAGCGTCGTCGTATCCGATCCGGATGTTGTACCATTCTTCGCCTTGCCAGGCCATCAGTTTTTCGGATTGCACGCCGGTGGCGCCGAAATAGACGTAGCCATTGGTGTCGAAGTACACAAAGGCGCGGTGTACATGCTTGCCCAGATACCCCTCTTCCAGGTATCCAAATCCAAAGGCCGCTTTGGGCCCGTCGACTACTCCCGGCCTGGGGTCCCGGATATAAACCCTGGCCTCGGCAAAAACGACCCTGGCCATCTCCTTCACGGGCTTAAAGGCAACAGCCGGCCATCCCATGTTGCCCTCGAGCTTCAGGGACTTCGTGCCATATTCGGCCATCTCTTCAGAAACGAACTGGAAGCCTTCGCCCCGGCCATTGCGCTGCAACACCCAACCTCTGCTTTGCGGGAAAACGCCTGTTTCGCAGCTTTCAAAGCCATCCGCGAACTGAACCAGCTTGCCGTCAATAATCCAGGACAGGTTTTTTGTCATCCCAAACAACGGCCTGGCATAAACGTCCGGGAAATAGCCCTTTTCGACCATGGTTTCTACCTTGCCTTCAAAAACCTGCAGGTGTTCTCTTGCCTCATCCTTGATGCCCTTATCCAGCAATTCTTCCACAACGCCGGACTCCGCCATAAGCATTTCGCCCAACCTGGGCGCCAGGACGTTTTCGTCGACCATTTCCATAATGTAATCGTCAATCTCCAGAATGGCTACTTTCCACGCCGGAAGCTGTGGCTCGGCAGGCACATCGCGGAAGTTGGCAGTAAGCGCCGATCCTTCGCGCGTGGGGAGAAACTCGTCCTTTTGACACCCCAAAAGGAATGCCATCAGGACACTCATCAGAATTACGAATCCTGTTTTCATTATTTTGGTTTTTTGGTTACAATGTCATCGGGGGTGTCCTGCCGACAGGGGTTAATGGCCAAAAGGGAAGCGTAAGTAATTTATGGGGAATAGCCCTCTTTGTAAATGACGATTGTCAGTATTCGGGCTTTTTTTCTGAGCAAGGATCAGGCGGCAGCCCCTCTGTGTTACCAACTCTCTGAAAAGATTCCTATTTTGGCGGCTTTTAAGGCATAGGCCATAAGTGCAAAGACAACCCGGATGCTGACCAAACTGGTGCTGATCAATTCTTCTTCTTATAAAATTGCCGAGCTCAGCTTTGAGGGGAGCCGCTCTCTGCAGTTGGTGGGGCCCAACAACGTGGGCAAGAGTTCGCTGATCTATGCGCTCAACTTCGTCTTTCTGGTCAATAAGAAACTGATGAACTTCAGCGGCCAGCGGCCGGCGGATAAGGAAACCATCGCCCATTACTTCCCCGATGCGGAGCGCAGCTTTATCGTCTTCGAGGTGAGCAAGCGGGGCCGCCGCTACTGCGTGCTGGTCCGGCGCGACGGGGAGGCGGAGCTCCACTACGCCAGGCTGGAAACGGCCTACCGCAAAGACCTTTTCTTCGAGCCCACAGCCAAGGGCCAGAAACTACGCAACTACCGCGAGCTGGCGCGCCACCTCATCAGCCAACAGGTGCGCCTGAAGGAGTTGCCGCAGGCCACCGACGTGTTGCGCCAGATTTACCACACCGGAAAGGGCAGCAATGCCGCCGTCTGGCTGACCAGTAAATGCAAGAGCAGCGGCACCACCAACAGCTTCACCAAAGTGTACCGCTACCTCATCAACTCCAAGCTGGTGACCAACCGGGCGCTGAAGGACATCCTGCTCATCGCCGACAACCGCGACCAGGACCAGCTCAGCTACAGCCGCCAGAATATGCAGGACATCGACCGCCTGCGCCGGGAAAGCCAGAAGCTGGCCATCCTGCGGAGCATCGAGGAAGAATTCCGCCAGTTCCGGCTGCTGACCGGCGAAGTGCAGGAGGTATACGACAACCTCGCCCGGCAGTTCCGCCTCTACCGCCAGGCCGCCACCGCCCTGGCCGCCGGGCTGGCCGACAAGATTTACCACAAAGAAAAGGAAGCCGAAGAACTGAAGCTCCAGGCCCGCGAACTGGAGCAGCAAAAGGGCGAACAAAACCAGGAGGTGGGCATCCTGCGCCACCGGATGCAGAGCCTGCAGGAAAAGCTCCGGCAGGAGGAACAAACGCAGAAGGCCATACAGGCCCTGCCGCCCCTGCCGCTCCTCCAGCAACAACTGCAGAGCGCCCGGGAGGCCCTGGAGAAACTCAGCTACCGCCTGCAGGAGGCCCGCGGGTCCGGCAAATCCCCGGAAGAACTGGAGCGCCGGCAGCAGCGCCTGCACAACAGCATCGGGAACAAGCGCCGGGAACTGGCCAACAGCGAAAACTGGCTCATCAACCACCTGGCGGACGAGGCTGAAGACACCAAACTGCTAAACAGCATCCTGCGGCCAGAGCTGGGCCACCTGCCCAAATCCGCCATCATCAGAAAGGCCACCAAAGCAGCGCGCCGCGTCCAACTCTTCGACGGCGAAATCCAGCTGCCCGATGACTTCAAGCTGCACCCCCTGTCCACTCCGGAAGAGCTGGCCGCCGAGATCGCCGACCTGGAAAGCGAGCAGGCCCGCATCTCTCAGCTGCTGGAAGCCATCCGCAACCGGGCCGCCCTGGAAAAACAACGAGCGGAAGCCCTCGAACAGCAGAAAAAACTGGAGGACGACATCGGGCTCGCCAGCCGGATGGACCAGGTCGGCCAGGAGATCAAAAGGCTGAAAAAGGAACTGGATAAACTGGCCGGCGAAAAAGAAAAAACCGAAAAGAAGCTGCGCCAGCTGGCCGAAGCCATCGAACGACTGGACACCGGCCGGCAGGTGCTTCAGGAACAGATAGCCGCCCTGCGCCAGGAGGAGGCCAACCTGCGGCGGGACCAGCGCGAACTGGAAGGTATGGACCTCGAACATTTCGTGCTCGAAAAGGAAGTGGAGGGCGGCGCCAAAGACGCCCGCAGCTTATACCAGGATATCCGGCAGAATTACGACAAGTATAAAAAACTGGCCGAACAAAAAAGCCGCCTCTTCAACCAGTTGCGAAACAAGACCCAGTATGACCTGGCCGACGAAAAGCGCTTCATCAACGCCCTGGAACAGGAACTGAAGTCGCTGCACGACAAAGAGCAGAGCATTGAAACCCTGCTCAGCAACATCGCCGTGCAGTTCGCCAACCCGGCGCAGAAGTTCCTCGACGGCTACGAAGAGTTCCGCACCTTCATCGTCAACGAATTCAATTATCAGCTCGGGCGGGTGCGCATTTCCAACATCGAATCGCTCAAGGTAGAGCTGGAGCCCAACGAGCGGCTGCAGAAAGACCTGCGCAAGATCGCCGGCCTGACCCTCAACGCCCAAACCCTCTTCGGGCAGGGCGAGGCATCCAACGGCCACTTCGAAATCCTGCGCGAATACCTGGAGCGCGGGCAGGCCGTCCCGTTCAACGAACTGTTCGACCTGCGGATGCGCCTCACCGTCAACGGCAAGGCCCGCTCGGTCAACCTGGCACGGCAGGTGGAGTCGGACGGCACCGACCGCATGTTGCGCCTCATCATCATCATGACGGTGATCAACCGCCTGACGGTGCGCAGCCCGGAGAACCGCATCGTGCTTTTCATCGACGAGATCGCCACCATCGATGGCAAGAACCGCCCGCAGCTGGTGCAGTACTGCCAGGACAACCACTACTACCCCATTTTTGCGGCGCCCGATATGGTCGACGGGTTCGACCGCTACGCCATCATCCGCCGCGGAACGAGCGGCAAGATCGTCATTGACGAAAAGATTCACCTGATCGAAAGGCAAGCGAAGCATGACCCGACGGAAGAGGTTTTATCTGAAAATTAAGGAAGGGCCGGTGGCCGAGCGCGCGGCGCCCGACAGCATCCGCTTCAGCGCCGAGTTTCAGCAGCTGCTCGCCGGCGGCATCATCCGCCGGGAGAAACGCGGCCGGGGCTATTCGTTTGTCGTTGCCGACCCGGATGCCTTTGAGGCCTTCTGGCTGGCCAACTTCCCGGTGAGCGAAGAGGGAGGCCGCCAGGACAGCGGTGCCGGAAATGTGGCCCGTTTCAGAGACTCCAAGGCCAGGAAACGCCCCGGCAAGCGGATTTTCCTGCTGCGGGGCTGGCAGGAAGTGATCGTCAACGATACGCCTGTCAACCTGGAGGAACATACGGCCAACTTCGGCTTCTTCGCTGCCAGCATCTTCAAGGCGGGCATTCCCAAAGCCTGCACCGTAGAAAACCTGGAAGTATTCCTGGCCGCCGAAAAAGTGCTGGGCGATTCCTGGGTCTTCCTGCATCCCTACGGCCGCATCGGGCGGCAGCCGGCCCGGGGCATACAGGCGGAAGCGTGGCTGCACTTCCCGGATTATGACTTCACCGGGCTGGAGGAATACCTGCGCATTAAAGAGGTGCATGCCCATGCGCAGTTGTACCTGCCGGATGAACTGGAAGAACTGCACCGTCGGTTTTCCAGGCCGCTCCCGGCCGGCGCGCGGATGAAAAAGCGGACCCGCCTCTCCACCCTGCCGGAAGTGGACAGGGTGCGCCGCCTGCTGGAGAAGACCGGCCATTTTCTGGAACAGGAGGTGTTATTATTATGATATTAAAAGCTGATCCCGACAAGGTGCTCCGCTTTATGGTGGAGAACTTCGAACTCGTCCGTTCGCTCTACCTGGCGCAACTGGCAGGCAACGTGATTTCGCGGGAGCAGTTCAACGCCCTTACCAAACATACCGGCGATATTTCGGCCAACCGCCTGTTCGAGTACAAGCTGCTGACGGAGCAGTACGACGACATCCGCCTCAACGAGCCGGTGCGCGCCTTCCTGGCCTTCCTGATCAGCGAGTTCAAGCCGCTGTTGCCGTCGGAACTGGAGAAATACCGCACCTCCTTCCGGGAGCTCTTCACCGCCGTGCAGGAATGCCCGGAGGGAGAACAGCCCATCCTGCTGGAGCAATTGGAGGCCCTCTATGACGAAGTGCAGCGCTTCCTCGAAAACGTGGAAAACAACACCGGCCAGCTCCTGCGGGAGACGCAGCACCTGAAGGCCAATAAGGATAAGATGGAATACGGGGAGCGCATCCGCCGCGCCCGCCACCTCATCGAATACTACATCGCTCCGCTCAACAGCATCCTGGACCTGCAACACTCCGAGTCGATCGCCAGCCTGCTGGGCGAGCTGTCTGCCTACGCCAACCGGGAGCGACTGGGCCATGGCTACCAACTGGCCCGCGACCGCTTCGGGCAATTGCACGAGCTGCTCCGGGGCGCGAACGAGCGCATCCTGCGGCAGTCGCGCATCCTCTCCCGGGAACTGCTGCCGCTGATCGAACGCCTGCAGACCGAGTCGGAAATCCTCAGCGGCTGGATACTGTTCCTGGAACGGCCATTCCGGCACAGCGTACCTTCCTTCACTACCCGCAGTTACCGCAACTTCTTCGGCGGCAGTACGGGCGCCAACCTGGCCCTCTTCCTGGAGCAGTTCGAACGGCGGGCGGAAGCCGTGCTTTTGCAGGAGGAAGAGATCACTGCCGTCGACCGCCATGAGGTGCTCTTCGACCGCCGGCTATACGTCGAATCCTTGCAACAGCAACTGCCGGTCGATGACTTTTTCGGATGGTGCCGGGAACGCCTGTATCAGCACGAGCAATATCCCTCCACCGAACGCTTCCTGAAGATCTGCAGCATCGTTTTTGAAGACAGCGAACTGTACGAGGCCGAATTTACCGGCCGGCGGATCGCTATTGAACTGGAGGATTTTGTTTTTCGGGTGCCCGAGGTAAGGGTCAGCCGGAAAGCAAACGGCGAACAGCGAACAGCAAACAGCGAATAGCGCCCGTCCTCGTACCTCGGCCGGGCCTTCGCCCGCCAAAGTGGCTTCGGCCCACGGCCTTCGTCCGCCGAAGCGGACTGCGGTCCGTCGAAGGCGGAGGCGGGTAAAAACAGCGAACAGCGAACAGCAAATAGCAAACAGCCATGTATCCCGAATACCACCGAGAAATCACCGAAGCCTTACTGATGGACGCCCGCTTCCTGGTGGAAGGGGAGCCCGAATTTTCCTGCCTGCGGGAGAACCTGGATTTCTACCAGCAGTTCTTTGAGGCGTCCTTCGGCCTGACGCTCCTTTGCCAGAGCGATTATGCCTTCCTGCAGAGCGCCCGCGACAACGACACGCTCTCCCGCGACATTTGCATCTTCCTGGGAGTGCTTTGCTATGAGATGGACCGCGAAGGCAGGAACATCATGGAGGAACTGAGCTTCAGCACTTTCGCCTACGAGGATGTGGAGCGCCTGCTGGAGCTGTCTTCCTTCCGGGAAATACTGGAAGCCACCAAAAGCCTGCGCGATAGTTCTTCCCGCCGCAACTTCTACCACCTGCTGGCCCGCCGCCGCCTGATCGACAAGGCCGGCGACGAGGTGTTCCGCTTCACGCCGGGGCATAAATATTTTCTGGAATTTGCGCGGGGCGTGGCGCAGGGCAGGGAGGAAGAAGAGTAGCAGCATTCTTGGCGCGATCATCCTGATCGCGGGCCATAATAGCGACCCTTATCTCATGGGCTTGCGATCAGGATGATCGCGCCACGAATTACCTTTCCGCCTGCCCGCTTTCGATACCGTCCGGATTAAAGTTGAGCTGGAAGCCGATCTTCTTGTTGGGTTCATCATCGTCGTAATCCTCCCAGTTGGTGATCTCCTGTATAAGGTCTTCCATGTGGCGGACAAAATAAGGTTCTTTCAGTTCCTCGGGCCGGTAGATGGCGATGGTTTTTGGCGGGCGGGGCTGGCCGTAGTTCTCGATGAAAGGATAGTTGATCAGCACGATCACTTTCCCGTTGAACAGTTGCTGATAGACCAGAGAGCCGTTGTGCTTGATCAGGTCGCGGTGAACTTCCTCGCTGACCTTCTGAAACATGCCGCTTTTGGCGGTCCCCAGGGTCAGGACGACGGCTTCCAGGTTTTCGATCTCCGAGCGGATGACGACCTCGGCATCCAGCCTGGTGGCAGTGACGAGGTGCTGGAGAATGCTGCGAATTTTTTCACGCAGGCTGGCCTTCCATTCCTCCCTGTATTTCAACGTATTCTGCAGTACTTCCTTGTACTGGTCGACTTTGCGCTGCAGGTTGAAGATTTCGGTATCCAGAGTGTTCATATTGTTCCGTTTGAGGTTCGGAATACAAGGTAATCATTCACAAGCGGTAAGAAAAATCAGGAAAACACTATTTTCGCCTCATGTTATTAGCAATCGACATCGGAAACTCGAACGTCACCTTTGGCCTGGCCGAAGGCGGCAATTGGAAACATACCTGGCGGCTGCCGACCTTGGGGGACGGAGAAGCGCTGCTGTACTATGAAGTGCAGGTCACCAACTACCTGCTGGAGAAGGATGTTGCCGCCGGAGAGGTGAAGCGCGTGGTCGTCAGCACGGTTGTTCCAGCCCTGCGTTCCATCTTTGAAGAACTTGTTTTTCATCTGTTCCGAATCCAGCCCATTGTCGTGGGGCCGGATATTTACCCGCGCCTTCGCCTGCAGATCGCCCGCCCCGACGAACTGGGCACGGACCTGTACGCCAATGCCGTGGCTGCCCATTATCTTTTCCGGCAAGATTGCATCATTACCGATTTTGGCACAGCACTGACCTTTACGACCGTCAACAGCGCCGGGGAGCTACTGGGTGTTTCCATCGCTCCCGGCCTCAAAACCGCCATTTCTTCTCTTTTTCAAAAGACGGCACAGCTGCCGGAAGTGCCGCTCGAACTGCCGGCCTCCGCTGTCGGCAAAAATACGGTGCATGCCATTCAAAGCGGCATCCTGATCGGTTATGTCGGCCTGGTGCGGCATATGCTGCAGGCCATCCGGGCGGAACTGGGCCAGCAGTACATCGCTGTGGCTACCGGAGGGCTTTCTTCCATCCTTCATCCACTGGAGAACGAATTCTATGCCATCGAACCCAACCTGACGCTGGATGGGCTGCGGTTGATCGGGGAGGAAGCGGGGAAGGGCGGGGGGCAGGATTAGGTGCCGTTGCCGGTTATGGGCCAGACGGGACATGCCGGAGGTTATTGCTTCCTGGCTGGCTGACTCTAACGCTGCATGAAACGCCCTTTACCGAACCGCAGGAGATGGAGAATCTGTATGTCCATGAACCATAATCCCCTGACGTTGTTTCTCCCCTGATTATTTACGGCGCAGCCGGCAATACGCCCAAAGGTGCTATTGCCGTCCAGCTGTTTCCACAAAACAACCTACTGCAATGGAATCCATACAGAACCAAACCGTCGCCGTCGGTATCGATGACATGGCGGCTTATATTCCGAAAATTTACCTGCCGATCGAGGCCCTGGCCCGGGAGCGCAATCTGGAATACGCAAAGCTCAGCAAAGGCCTGGGGCTGGAAGCCATGTCGGTAGCCGATGCGCACGAAGACGTGGCGACAATGGCCGCCAACGCCGTTCTGGACCTGATGGAAAAGAACCGGCTCCGCCCCCAGGATGTTGGGCGCATATATATGGGTACGGAGAGCTCCGTCGACGGTTCCAAGCCGATGGCTTCCTATGTGCTGGATATGCTCAGCCAGTATTTTGAAGCACAGCATGGGCCGGACTGCTTCCTCCACTGCGACGTGGTGGACCTCACCTTTGCCTGCATCGGCGCTGTGGATGCCCTGCAAAACACCCTGGACTGGGTGAAAGGCGGAGAAAACCGCACTGGCATCGTAGTGGGATCGGACAATGCCAAGTACGAGCTCGGCTCGGGAGGCGAATATACGCAGGGCGCCGGTGCTGTGGCCTTGCTGGTGCGCCGGAACCCACGCCTCATCGCCATCGGCGATGCCTGGGGGGTGGCCACCCGTTCCGTCCACGATTTCTTCAAGCCGCTGCGGATAGCCAGCAAGGAAAGCCTCCTGCTGGAAGCCCTCAGGCTGGCCGGCAAAAATCCGCAGGCAGCCCGGGAAGCCCTCGGCAAACTGGCGAACCTGGCACCAAACGGCGGCGTGCTTACCAGCAGCGAAGCCCACGTCAGCATCCATAAGGAAACACCGGTCTTTGACGGGCCTTACTCCAATGCCTGCTATCAGGAGCGCATCCGGGAAGCTCTGGAGCACTTCGCCCCCCAGGCCGGCTACGATATAAAAACGGAAGCCATTTCCCGCCACTGGAGCAAGTTGGTTTTCCACCTCCCTTATGCTTTCCAGGCCCGGCGCATGTTTCCGGAAATCTACCTGATGGAAGCTAAAGCTGCCGGCACCTGGCCCGGCCTGGCCAGGGAGAATAGGTTGCAGGAACCGGTAAGGGAAAGCTTCCCGGATACGGAAACCTTTGAAAAAGCCTATGCCGGGTTCCTGCGGGCTATCAGCAAGACGGAGGCCTACCAGGTATTCGTCCGGGAAAAGATCGAAGCGGGAGAACGGGCGTCCTCCCTGGTCGGCAACTTATACACTTCTTCCATATTCCTTTCCCTGATGAGTATCCTGGAAGCCGCCTGCACAGAAGGGCAGGAACTGGAAGGGCACCTCCTGGGCTTTTTCTCCTACGGCAGCGGCTCCAAGTCTAAAGTGTTCGAAGGGGAATTGCAGCCCGGCTGGCGGGAGGCGGCGCAGCGCTTCCAACTCGCGCCAAGGCTGTCCCGGCGTACCGCCATCGATTACTATACCTACGAACAGCTGCACCGGGGCCAGGCCGCCGACAGCACCCTGCCCGTTCAGGGGGAATTTTTCCTGAAGGAAGTCTGCCGGGAAAAAGGCATCAGAGAAGGAGCGCGAACCTATGGCTGGAAAGAAAAAGAATCTGCGCCTGTGTAACTAAAAAAGCCCTGAACGAAACACGTTCAGGGCTTGGCGCCTCAGCAAGGACTTGAATCCCGCTTGCAAAGCGGGAGACCTACGGATTAATCCCGCTCCACAGGAGCGGGACCGCTCTAACCGACTGAGCCGGGCGGAGTGATATCGAATTTGTCCAATAAACTTTTTACGGCCGCTTGCTCTTCGATAAGCTTCCGGATATAGCGCTTGCTTTTCCTGCCCTTGATGTACCGCTCGAGGGCCATGGCCTCGCTGCGGGTGTTTACGGCGATTGCCGCTCCAAAACCCAGGGCCGGTACCGGGAAGTGAAGGAATTTCCTGACAGCTCGTTGTGGAACAGCAGGCGGGTTTCCAGCTCCGGCGTCTGCCCAACGTAATACTTGTCAGCCGAGGGGGAATAAAGGATGTAGGCGTAGTGCATGGGCGGCAGGGGTCAGGTTAAATTAAAAAGCCCTGAACGAAACACGTTCAGGGCTTGGCGCCTCAGCAAGGACTTGAACCTTGGACCTACGGATTAACAGTCCGCCGCTCTAACCAACTGAGCTACTGAGGCATATTTTTACCTCTAAAAACCTTTTCTTCAAAAGGCGAGTGCAAAGTTATCACTTCCGAAATAAAAGTGCAATCTTTGCCGAATAATTTTCGAAAAAATATCTGCTTTGGCAAACGGCCCTGAAAAGGCGGTCGTTCCTGAAAAACGGATTTTTTTCAATCCACTGTTTTTTGAGCCGGGCCATTCTGCCAAAGGGAAAAAATCAGTTCTGCTATGAGCTTACTTGCCGTAGGCACAGTTGCTTTCGACGATATCGAGACGCCCTTCGGCCGGGCGGAGATGGTGGTGGGCGGCGCCGCTACCTATATCACGCTGGCCGCCTCCTACTTCACCAAAGACCTCAAGATCGTTTCCGTGATCGGCGATGACTTCCCCCGGGAAGAACTGGATTACCTGCGTTCCCGGGGCGTCGACCTGGACGGCCTGCAGGTAAAGGAAGGCGAGCGGTCCTTCTTCTGGTCCGGCCGGTATCACAACAACCTCAACGACCGGGATACGCTGGATACGCAGCTCAACGTGCTGGGCAATTTCGACCCCGTCCTGCCCGAAAGTTACAAGCAGGTGGACTACCTGATGCTGGGTAACCTGACTCCTTCCATTCAAAAGAAGGTGATCCAGCAACTCAATAGCCGGCCGAAGCTGATCGCTCTGGATACGATGAACTTCTGGATGAACACGGCAATGGAAAGCCTGCTCGAAGTACTCAGGATGATTGACGTGCTGGTCATCAATGACGAGGAAGCGCGGCAGTTGTCCGGCGAGTACTCTCTGGTCAAGGCAGCTGAAGCCATCCACCATATGGGGCCCAAATACCTGATCATTAAGAAAGGCGAACACGGCGCCCTGCTCTTCGAAGGCGGCAACATCTTTTTTGCCCCGGCGCTGCCTCTGGCCGAGGTTTTTGACCCGACCGGGGCCGGCGACACCTTCGCCGGGGGCTTCATCGGGTATCTGGCCAAAACGGGAGACCTTTCTTTTGAAAACATGAAACGGGCCGTTATCTACGGCTCGGCCATGGCTTCCTTCTGCGTGGAAAAGTTCAGCGTCGAACGGCTCAAAGGATTGTCCAATAAAGAAATCCGGGAACGCATCGCCGCTTTCGTAGAGCTGGTCAACTTCGACGCCGACCTGGATGTCTGAAATTAGAATGGCGCTTTCGAAAAAGCGCCATTCCCGTTAAAAACATCGCATCTGATATAGCTGGCGCTACGCTTCCGCCATCCCTTCCAGGATTTGCTCGGCGTGTGCCTTCGTATTTACCTTGGTGAATATTTTTTCGATCGTTCCGTTCTCGTCGATGACAAAGGTCGTGCGGTGTACGCCGTCGTATTCCCGCCCCATAAACTTCTTCGGCCCCCAAACCCCATAGGCGTTCAGGATTTCCTTTTCCGTATCGGCGATCAGCGGGAAGGGCAGGCTGTACTTGTCGATAAACTTCTGGTGTTTCTTCGGGCTGTCCGGGCTGACGCCCAGCAACTCAAACCCTTCCTTTTTTAGTACGGAGAAATTGTCCCGAAGGTTACACGCTTCGGCGGTGCAGCCCGGGGTGTCATCCTTCGGGTAGAAGTAAAGGATCAGTTTCTTCCCCTTGTAATCGGATAGAGAAATGGTTTTTTCATCCTGGCCTATACCCTGGAAATCGGGTGCTTTATCCCCTTCTTTGAGATGCATCATAGGTTGCCTCTGTTTTTTGGTTCTGGAATATAGGGAGAACAAAAGGGACGTGGAGAGGTTCAAACCCTGCCCTGTTTTGCCGGGCAACCTGCATTCATTTACACAGCCCGGCAAAACTCCGGCAGCGGGCCTCACCGCAAATGCCGGTACAAATCCCGCAGGCTTTCGACATTATGGGCCGGGGCAAAGATGTCGATATAGGGCATGGCAGCCTGCAGGCCAAGGGTGCTGGGTTGGTAGCCGGCGCTGCCGGCCAGGGGGTTGAGCCAGATGACGCGGGCGGCCTTGCGTTGGATGGCCCGCATGCTCTCAGCCAGCAGTTCCGTATTGCCGGTATCCCAGCCATCGCTCATGATGATGACGACAGTGCGGTTGTTGAGCAGCCGGCCGGCATAGGCCTGGCAGAATTCGTGGAGAGACTCGCCGATCCGGGTACCGCCCGACCAGCCCGGCACAGCGCCGGACAGCTCTTCGAGGGCGATCCCGAAATCCCGCTGGCGCAGGCGGTTGGTCACCCGGTAGAGAGAAGTGCTGAACACGAAGGTCTCGATACGGCGGCAGGCATTCTGAAATGCATAGACAAACTGGATGAGAAACCGGCTGTACAGGTCCATGGATTTGCTGACGTCGCAGAGCAGGACGACCTGCCGCTTGTTCCGGGCCGGCTCGTAGTAGGCGAGGTCCAGGATTTCGCCGCCGCGCCGCATGTTCAGCCGCAACGTGCGGCGGAGGTCCAGCTGCAGAGGCCGCCTGGAACGCTTCCGGCGGCGGCTTTGCCGCAATGCCAGCGACCGCGCGATCCGGTGGATCAGGCGGGTGACTTCCCAAAGGTCGTCCTCCCGGAAGGCAGAGAAGTCTTTCCTCCCCATCGCCTCATGGGTGCTGAACGCGGCTGTTTCCTCCGTCTCCCGGGCCTGGCTGCCCTGCAGCCAGTTTTTGATCGACTGCACAGCAGGCTGCTGCTGCCGGCCCTTGCCTGCCGTTTTTTTTTCGGCGGCCCCTTCCTTGATTTTTGAGTCAACGGCCTTTTCCAGCTCCCGCCAGTAGTGCGCATACAGCTCGTCAAAGAGAAGTTGCTGGGGAAGGGTGCGCGCCAGGGTAGCCTTCAGGCAGAGCTGCAGGTTGCCCGGCGACCCAAAAGGGGCCAGCACTTCGAGTGCCCGGAGCGCATCGGCCTCTTCCTGCGGACCAATGGTGTACCCTTTCTGCCGCAGGAAACGGCAGAAGGCTACGATATTGGCGCTTAGGCTGGCCTGGCGGCGGATGAGTTCCATGGTGATTGGTTGATTGGTTGATTGATTGGTTGGTTGATTGGTTGGTTGGGTATAATCAACCAATCAACTCAACCAACCAATCAACGAATGCCCCTCAACTCCTCCAGAAACGGCTCCGCTTCCTTGAAGCCCTTGATGATGGCCCGGCGTTGCATCTCGCTGTCCAGAATGACATAAGACGGGTAGCTCATCTGGCCGTTGAGCAGGGCGTAAGCAAAGGTGTGAATGCCTCTCCTGCCGGCATTGACTACTTCGAACTGCTGTCCGTTGAGGGTCAGCGGTTCTTCCTTTTCAGCATTGAACTTGACGGAGTGGAAATTCTCGTTCATATACTGAGCGACTTCGGGGCGCGAGAAAGTCTTATTGTCCATCACCTTGCACCAGCCGCACCAGTCGGTGTACACATCGATGAAGATGGGCTTGGGGTCGCTTTGCTGGGCCGCCAGGGCTTCTTCCATGCCCATCCACTGGATAGTGCCGGGGGAAGCCGTTTCCCGGGCCTTGGCGGGTGCCGGTGCCGTATTGGCTGCAGCAGGGGGCGATCCGGGCTTCTCGGCACTGGTTGGGCCACAGGCGAGGAGGCTCAGAAGAAAAAGGGCGGAAAGCACAGACCCTACCCTTTGAAACAGGTTCAGTTTACTGTTCATAGAATGGATTATTTACCAATAACAATCGGATGAAGTTTGAAATAGTTTTTTAGGAGCTAAAGGTTGTCCAATTTGGAAATAGCCCCGACCTTTTCGAACAATTCCGAAAGCGAATCCTGCGCCTGCCGGATATCCTGCCAGTCCTTGAGGATGATGCCCAGAGTTGATTCCACCAGCTCTTTATCCAGGTGGTCGATATGCAGGGCGGACAGGGCCATGGCCCAGTCCAGCGTTTCGGCGATGCCGGGCACCTTTTCCAGCCGCATTTTGCGCACTTCCTGCATGAAACGGCATACCTGCCCGGCCAGGCGTTCGTCGATGCGGGGCACTCTATTGCGGACGATATTCAGTTCCTTTTCAAAGTCCGGGTATTCGATCCAGAGGTAGAGGCACCGGCGGCGCAGGGCCTCCGAAAGCTCCCGCACCCGATTGCTGGTGACGATCACCTGGGGGATGTGAGTGGCGCGGACGGTGCCGATCTCCGGGATGCTGATCTGCCAGTCGGAGAGCACCTCCAGCAGGAAGCTCTCGAATTCCTCGTCGGCCCGGTCGATCTCGTCGATGAGCAGCACAGGTGCCTGGTGGTGGGTGATGGCCTGCAGCAAGGGGCGCCGGAGGAGGAATTTTTCGCTGAAAATATCCCGCTCGCGCTCTTCCAGCGTCTTGCCGCTGTCTTCGGCCATTTTCAGGTGGAGCAGCTGCTGCTGGTAATTCCATTCATACAGCGCGTGGGTAGCGTCGAGGCCTTCGTAACACTGCAGGCGGATGAGGTCGGTTTTCAGGGCGGAGGCCATCACCTTGGCGATTTCCGTCTTCCCTACGCCCGCCGGCCCTTCGATGAGAAGCGGTTTGTGCAGTTCCATAGCCAGGAAGACGGACATGACGATGGACGGCTCGGTGATGTAGCCCTGCTCCCGGAGCATTTCCTGGACTCTCTCCAGGCCCTCGTTTTGGATCATGATGATTTGCTGATGTTTATGTAAACATAAAAAGGCGGGAGTATTTCCCGCCCGGATGGGGGTGTGAAGGTTAAGGTTAAGGTATAGGCTGAGGTTGAGGACAGCGAACCATAGAACGAAGAGGTATCTCCCGGAAAGAACACTACCGTTTTACCGCGTTGATTGTGCCTGCCGGAAGGGAGCGTTCAAACCACTGTGTTTTTGTTTAAACCGCAGGGGGCGCTGAGATACGCAGAGGGCGCGCAAACGCCTGTTATTCAGGAAATCGCTCTGTGGCCCTCTGCGTTCCCTGCGGTTAGAAAAATGCGAGTTGACGCAGTTCTTTGAACACTCCCTGCCGTAAACCCTGACCTCAGCCTCAGCCTTTACCTCAACCTTTACCTTACCCTCACTTCGCCCCGGCAGCTGCCGCCAGCGCCCGGCGGGCGTAGACCCGGGCCAGGTGCAGGCGGTACTCCCCGGAGGCGAAGTGGTCGCCCATGGGCGTCACGCCCTCGCCGGCAGCCTGGGCCGCATCGGCGATGTTCTTTTCGGTAGCTTGCTTGCCGGTGAGCGCCGCTTCGACGGTGGACGCCCGGAAGGCCGCGTCGGAAAGGCCGGTAAAGGCCATGCTCACTTTCTGGCAGACCCCTCCGTCAATCGTGAGGGCTGCCGCACAGCCGACGATCGCGAAGCGGGAGGCCGGCTGCATGAATTTCTGGTAAGAACTCTTCGTGCCCTTCGGCGGTGCCGGTAACCGGACGGCCGTGATGATCTCGTTGTCTTCCAGCGCCGTCATGTAGAAACCGGTGAAGAAATCGTCGGCGGCAACCGAGCGGCTGCCCTTCGGCCCCTGGAGTTCGATTTGGGCATTGGCGGCAATCATGACGGCTGGCCAGTCGGCCGCCGGGTCGGCGTGAGCCAGGCTGCCGCCTAGGGTGCCTTTGTTTCGGACCTGAACGTCGCCGATGAGGTCGGCGGCCTCCGAAAGCATGCTGAGGAAGTTGCGGGCCACGTCAGAATTGGCGATGTCATCGTGAGTGGCGCCGGCCCCGATCAGCAGGCTGTTTCCTTCTTTTTTGATGTACCGCAGCTCGCCGATGCGGCCGATGTCGATCAGTACGCCCGGCTGGTTGAGGCGCAGCTTCATGGCGGGCAGCAGGCTGTGGCCGCCGGCCAGCAGCTTGGCTTCCATCCCGTGTTTGGCCATCAGGGCGAGGGCGTCGTCGACGGATGTTGCCCGGTGGTATTCGAAATTATTGGGAATCATGGTTTCGCATTTTGAAAGTTTAAAAGGATCAGGAGTTCATGGCCCGCCATACGCGTTCCGGCGTCAGCGGCATTTCCAGGTTCTTGACGCCGAAGGGAGACAGGGCGTCCATCACGGCATTGACCACTGCCGGGGTGGAGCCGATGGTCCCGGCTTCGCCCGCGCCTTTAACTCCGAGTGGGTTGTGTGGGCAGGGGGTCACCTGGCGGTCGAGTTCGAAGGAGGGCAGGTCGTCGGCCCGCGGCATGGTGTAATCCATGTAGGAGCCATTGATCAGCTGGGCATTTTCGTCGTAGACGGCCCCTTCGAACAAGGCCTGCCCGATACCCTGCGCCAGCCCGCCGTGGATTTGCCCGTCGACGATCATCGGGTTGATCACATTGCCGACATCGTCCACGGCGATGAACCGTTTAAGGGTAACCTTGCCGGTATCCTTATCCACTTCCACTACGGCAATATGGGCGCCAAAGGGATAGGTAAAGTTGGCCGGGTCGTAGAAGCTGGAGAAATCCATCCCCGGTTCCAGCCCTTCCGGATAGTTATGGGGCACGTAGGCAGTGAGGGCTACATCGCCGAAGCCGACGCTCTTATCGGTGCCTTTAACGGTCCACTTGCCTTCGGCGAATTCGAGGTCCTTTTCGGAAGCTTCCAGCTTGTGCGCGGCGATCCTGGCACCTTTTTCGATGATCTTATCCAGGCTCTTCATGATGGCGCTGCCGCCTACGGCGATGCTTCGGGAGCCGTAGGTGCCCATGCCAAAAGCCACAGATTCTGAGTCGCCGTGGATGATCTCCACATCTTCCATGGCGATGCCCAGCCGGTCGGCCACCACCTGGGCGAAGGTGGTTTCGTGGCCCTGGCCGTGAGAATGCGAACCGGTGTAAACGCTTACCTTGCCGGTAGGCTGCACGCGCACCTGCCCGACCTCATACAGGCCGGCGCGGGCGCCCAGGGCGCCGACGACCGCCGAGGGGGCGATGCCGCAGGCCTCGATATAGGTGGAGAAGCCGATACCCAGCAGTTTACCTTGCTTGCGGGCTTCTGCCTGTTCTTTCCTGAACTTCTCATATCCTACCATTTCCAGTGCCCGCCTGAGTACGCCTTCGTAGTTGCCGCTGTCGTATTGCAGGGCGACCTGGGTCTGGTATCCGGGTTGTTTTACGCCGTCAAACGGCGGGATGAAGTTTTTGAGGCGCAGCTCGGCCGGGTCCATTTTCATTTCCAGGGCGGCCGTGTCGATAAGGCGCTCCAGCAGGTAGGTGGCCTCCGGGCGGCCGGCGCCGCGGTAAGCGTCGACCATCACCGTATGGGTGAAAACGGCCGTGACGTCCACGTGAATCTTAGGAGTAGTGTACAGGCCCTGGAGCAGCGTGCCGTGCAGCCAGGTCGGCACACAAGGAGCAAAAGTAGAAATATAAGCCCCTATGTTGGCATAAGTCTTGACGCGAAGGCCAACGATCTTGCCGTCCTGGTCGAAGCCCATTTCGGCTTTGGTGACGTGGTCGCGCCCATGGGCGTCCGTCATGAAGGCTTCGCTGCGGTCGGCCGTCCACTTCACGGGGCGCCTGAGGCGCTCAGAACACCAGATCATGAGCGCTTCCTCAGTATAATGGAAGATTTTGCTGCCGAAGCCGCCGCCGACATCGGGCGCTACGACGCGTACCTTGTGTTCGGGAATGCCCAGCGTAAAGGCGCACATCAGCAACCGCGTCAGGTGAGGGTTCTGGGAGGTGGTATACAAGGTATACTTGTCGCTGGCTTCCTCGTAATGGCCAATGGCAGAACGGGGTTCGACTGCATTAGGGACCAGCCTCTGGTTGACGATATCCAGGGTGGTGACGTGGTGGGCCTTGCTCATAGCTTCGTCCACTTCGGCTTTGGGGTTGCCGAGCTCCCAGTCGAAACACAGGTTGTTGGGGGCATCATCGTGGACCAGGGGCGCCCCGGCTTCTGTCGCTTTTTTCGGGTTGGCGACTGCGGGCAGTTCTTCATATTCTACCTCGATCATATCTCCGGCATCGCGGGCGATCTCCCGGGTTTCGGCAATGACTACCGCCACCGCATCGCCCATATACCGGGCTTTGTCCGCCACCAGAAGGGGATGGGGCGGCTCCTTCATGGTGTCGCCGTTCTTGAAATTGACCTGCCAGCCACAGGGTACTCCGTTGATGCCGGATTCAGCGATGTCTTTCCCGGTGTATACTTTGACTACGCCGTCCATGGCTTCTGCTGCGGAAGTGTCTACTTTAAGGATTTTGGCATGAGCATAAGGGCTGCGGACGATGTAGGCGTAGGCCATGCCCGGCAGGACGATGTCGTCCGTATACCGCCCTTTGCCGGTGATGAAGCGCTTGTCTTCGACGCGCTTGACAGCTTTTCCTATATAATTGGTCATCAGGCTACTTTTTCTTGTTTGCTAATTTTTTTTGCGGCGTACTGGACGGACTTCACGATGTTGTGATAGCCGGTGCAGCGGCAGAAGTTGCCCTCCAGGGCTTCGCGAATCTCCCGCTCCGAAGGGTCGGGGTTGCGGCTCAGCAGGTCTGCCGAGGCCATGATCATGCCCGGCGTACAGAAGCCGCACTGCAGGCCGTGTTCTTCCCGGAAGCCTTCCTGCAGAGGATGCAGGGTGCCATTATCTGCCATTCCTTCGATCGTTTTCACTTCGCTGCCGTCGGCTTGTACGGCCAGCATGGTACAGGACTTGACGGACTTGCCGTCGACCAGGATGGTACAGGCCCCGCAGTTGCTCGTGTCACAGCCTACGTGCGTGCCCGTCAGGCCGAGCGCGTCGCGCAGGTATTGTACCAGCATCGTCCGCGGTTCGACCTCATGGCGGCAGGCTTTGCCGTTCACCGTTACCTGAATTGTTGTTGCCATAAGAAAATGTTGCTTTTATCGGTTATAGTAGATTAGGTTTGAGGTTTAGCCGAAGGCCAGGGTGCGTTGAACATTCGACATTGAACCTTGAACATAAAGCCTGAAGCCTTATTGAGTTTCAAAAATTAATGCGGGGAGTGGTGTCGGCTGGCGACTAGAGTTCGCCTGTCGACTATCACGACGAACCCCCTGTTTATTTTTTGAAAACCAATTAGGCGTTCTGGCCTTCGTGGCTGCCCAGTTCCTCTTCCAGCGCCTTGAAGAATTGCTTGCTCAGCGTACTGGCCACGCCGGACATGACGCGCTGGCCGGTCCGCGCCAACAGGCCGGACAGGCTGGCCTTGCCGTCGAAATACAGTTCGGTCTCCTGGCCCGAAACGGGTTTCAGTTCAATCTTCACGTCGGCGGCGACGTTGCCGATCTTGCTGTTTTGCCTGATGTTGAGGATGAAACTCCGGGGCTCTTGCTTTTCCAGCACATTGAGGTTTCCGGAGAAGGCCCCGCTGACCGGCCCCATTTTGACTTCGGCGACGGCCCTGTACTGGCCCTGCCCGATCTCTTCCAGCCTGGAGACGCCGGGCGTTATCCGGGCAAGGGTTTCAGTGTCCATGAGTTTGGACCAAATCTCGTTGGCAGAAGCGTTGAATTTGTGCGTGCCTGTAAGCTGCATAGCTTTGGGATGCTGATTTGCGGATTGGAGATGAGTTTTTCAGATTGGTTAAAGTTAGCCAATATTTTCGAGAACTGAAAATAAGAGGGGAATGAAAATTGGCGAAAATGATTATGTCCAAAATTTAGTAAAAAATAAATAGCCTGGAGCCTATTATTATTATTGCGACCCAAATTTGGCGAGAGATGGGATCAGCATATAAATCGGGGAAACCCCGTGTACTTTGTGTTAGAACCAGTGTTCTCTGTGTCCAAAACCGTTTTGCTCAGTAGTGTGGCAGAGGATGCCAGGCGAGGGTACCAGTTTAAGGCTGGACAGAGAGCCTCGGGGTTGTGTACAGCCTGCCCCGTACACGAAGGGTCGGGGATGTACGAAGCTCTGCCGGCTGCCCAACGTTGGAATGGCAGCCCCAGGCAAGACAAAACTATTGATAATCAAAGCTTTGTACTGTATGTTTGCCCGGTTCGCAGAGACGGGGCATGCCTCACTCCTTCCGCAGAATTTCGGCCGGGTTCACCCGCAGCACCCCCCACACCTTCAAGCTGATCGTGCCCACCGTCAGGAGCACCACCCCAAGGGCTGCCCCGGCCATCAGCCCGCTGTGCAGCCCGGCGTGGATGGCGAAGATGCTGTCCATCAGCTTCCAGGAGAGGAAGGCGCCGCCGACAGTGCCGAGGATGGCCGCAACGGCGAATATCCAGAGGTAGTTCTTGTTGATCAGGTAGGCGATATGCCTCGCCTGCGCGCCGACGATGCGCCGGATGGCGATCTCCTTCAGGCGCTTCAGTACGTTGAGCGAAACCATGGCAAACAGGCCGGTCATCGACAGCAGGATGGTTACCAATGCCTGAAACAACAGCATCCATTTGATGTTGTTGCTCACCACCACCTCCTCTGCCAGGATTTCGTCCTGAAAAAAACCGCGGTAAGCCTTTAAGGGGAACAACCGGGCCCACTCCGCCCGCAGCTCTTTTTCAAGGGCCAGCAGGTTTTCGGCCCGGGCCCGCACCATCAGGAATTGATAATCTTCAGGCTCTACGCGGGTAAGGGCCAGCGGAGCGACCGGATTGAAGGCGCTCTGCTGCACAAAGTCTCTGACGATGCCAACGACGGTATAGGTTGCCGAATCCATGACGACCTGCTGCCCGATGGGCTGCTCCCAGCCAAATTCCAGCACCAGCCGCTCGTTGACGAGCATGGCCCGGTTGTCGGATTCCAGCTCCTCCCTGAAGGAGCGGCCCTCCGCCATCTTGATGTCCATCATTTCCAGGTAATCTTTTCCGACGCCCATGTAGAGGATGTCGTACTTCTCGCCCCGGGCTTCCAGGTCCTTGCCCCGCAGGCTGTATCCCAGATGGTTGGCTGCCCCGGCCATCTTTTCAACTTTGGGGTTGCGCTGCAGCGCCTGTTCCAACCGGTTGAACTCGGCGGCATTGTCCAGCCGGCAGCCCAGCAGCCCGTGCCGGTTATAGCCCCGGTCCATATTCTCCTGGAAAGCGGCGTTGCGGGCAAAGGAAAGGCCGGTGAGCACAGCCATCAAAGCGATCATCACCTGCACGCCCATCAGTATCCGGGTGAAGAGGTTGGAGCCGCCGAAACGCAGCTTGCCCCGCAGGATGGCCGACGGCCGGAAGCCGCTGATGTAAAAAGCAGGATAAGCGCCCCCGAGCAGGGCGGTGACCACCAAAATGAAGGCCAGAAAAGCCAGGAGCGGCCCGTCGGACAGGTAGTTGGCCTCCAGATAAAGGTACGGCCACATCCGGTTGTAAGGGGGAAGCAAAACTTCCACCAGCCCCAGGCCCACCAAAAGGGCCAACAGGCTGACGAGAAAATTCTCCCCCAGCAACTGTCCGATGAGTTGCTGCCGGGTACCCCCCATCACTTTGCGGATGCCCATCTCCCGGAGGCGGCGGCCGGCAGCCGAAATGGCCGTATTCGTAAAATTGAGGCAGGCGGTGAGCAGCAGCAACACCGCCAGGAGAATAGGCCCCCATACCGCCGATACCGGCAGGCTCTGCCGCAGGTAGTTGCCCCGCACCTCGCCCCGGGCGGCGCGGTGGGCGGAATCCGCAAAAGGCTCCAGCACATAGGAACTGGCCTTCAGGCGATCAATGTGCTGGTTGTGCAGCCCAAGGTACTTGTCGTTCAGTTCCCCGGCTATTGCCGCAGGCGGGCGGGTGCCTTCCAACTCAAAGAAGGTGAGCGCCGTGAGAAAACTCCAGTCATCCGGCGCCTGTTTCTGGCCATTGACCTGCAGGTTGTCGAAGTGGGTGATCAGATCGTAATCTATGCCCGAATTCATCGGGCGCTCCTCCAAAACGGCGCCTACTACCAGGATCTGCTGAAAAGGCTCTCCGGGATGAAGAACCAATTCCTTGCCAATGGGGTTCTCCTCTCCGAAGTAGCGTTTCGCTACAGGCTCGCTGATCAGCACTTTGTTGCGGTCACTAAGCGCCTCATAACTACCTGCCCGGAGGGAAAAACCGAACAGCTGGAAAAAGCCGGAATCCGTATATTGTATGCTTTCGCTCAGCACCGTCTCACCCCGCTTTACCGCCGCCTGCTGGTACTCTACCCGGACACAACTGCGGATGCCCGGAATGTCCTGCGCCGCCGCCGGCCCCAGGGGCAGGGGCGCCAGCCCATACTCCACCCCGTTGCTCTGCCGGATCATGTTGACGCGGCAGATGCGGTCTCGCTTTTGGTGGAAAGCATCAAAGCTCTGGTCGAATGCATAATTGAGGTAGGCAATGACGCTGCAGGCCAGGGCAATGCCGAGGCCCATGACGTTGATGCCGAAATAGAGCTTATTCTTCCAGATATTGCGCAGGGCGATCTTGAAGTAGTTGTGGAGCATAGATGGAGGTTTTGCAGGGACAACCCCTTTTTTCTGGCCGGCGGGCATTTTTTGCAGGGACAACCCGTTTTTCCTGGCTGGCGCAGATGCCAAGGGGAAAAACGGCTTGTCCCTGCCTGGGAAGCGCCAAGATTCATGCCAGGGGGAAGCAAGCTGATTATCAGGCTTTTACTATTCGACCTTCGCTTTTTGGTGTTCGTTATCGGACAATGTTTGTTCGGATGTGGACAATGGCGGGGGGATCAGGCCGCCGGCTTCAGCTTGGCCTCTAATTGGAAGATCATTTTATCCTTGATGAGATTGAAGGCTTCGTAGAAGCCGCCTTCCATGGCTTCCGGGATGGCTTCCAGAGTAACGGCATATTTTTTCTGGGTCAGCGTAAAGTACAACGTCCTGGCTTCTTCCAAAGTTAGTTCGACGGGGAGGACATCATCGACAATATCGCTGATGGCATCGAATTTCCGGAACAGGTTGTTGAGGGTGTTGACCAAACCCCAGTCGATTTCCTCTTCCTTTTTGCCGACGACAAAGTGTTCGATGAGGTAATGCAGCTGCAGACAATAAACGCCGGCGTCAACGGTCCTTACTTTTATGGTTATCATATCAGTTGTCTTCTTTGTTTCCCGGAGGGCGGATCAGATAGATGTTGTTTAGTTGAACAGCCATCGGGAAGTGCGAAGTGAATGATTATGGCAGCTATGCTTATTAGGAAGAATACAGCTAGGTATCTCCAGGCCTTTATAGGATGACGATCTTCTGGCCGGATGATAGGGGGCGTGTCTTTTTGGGGAAGGGGTGGTATAATATTGAGCATTAGGATTAAGTTTTAACCCGATGCAATGTAACAAAAATTGCCAGCAAGACAAAGCATACGATAATTTTATTAGATTAAAGCGTTTTTTTTGGCAAAAATCTTTCTTCTGCCATAAGCAATGTGTGTCCGGCCATTTCCACGTATTTCCGCGTTTAAGTCCAGGTACTTACGCCCCCTTCCCTCTCCCTCTTCCTCTTCCTCGTCCAACAAACCTTTCGGTCACTTTAATCTTTTAGCATGAAACTCTCCAAGGCATTCCATCATAGACGTCCGTGCCAAAGACCTGAAAAACCGCCAATTTGTGGTGGAAATGCAAGTAGCTGAGACGGACGGGTTTGACAAGCGAGTCCAGGAACTGATTGCTTATGACAATGCCTCCATAGCAGAACAAGATGAAAGAGGGAGGATGAAATTAGTAGAAGACAGGGCAGAAGACAGGGCAAAAAAAGAAGTGGTTAAGCGTTGCTTGGAAGAAAACATGGAAGTCGAGTTCATTGCCCGGATTACAAATTTATCCTTGCAGGAAATATCAAAAATAATTGAAGAAGTCAAAAATAAAAGGCAAAGTGGCGAATAATAAGGCGAAAAGATAACAGTTTCACTTTGGTTCTGCCCGTTTATTTTTCTCAATAATTCATCATAGCCGGCAGACCACTGGACATTTTGGGGGCTACTTGTGTAAAGGTGTGAAAGTGTAAACGTGTAAATGATTGGGAGCCAATTTCTTTTACACCTTTACACGCTTACACTTTTAAACGGACCAGAAAATGT
>JAGFJD010000415.1 GCA_024102975.1 Phaeodactylibacter sp.
GGGGAGAGATAGGGGGAGGGGGAGAGATAGGGGGAGGGGGAGAGGGGGGGCTTGTGGCAGGCTGGCCTGCGTGAAACCTGCGTGAAACCTGCGCAAAAAGCCTCCAACTAAAAATAATTATCTTTTATTTATGGAATTTCAATGGTTGGCGCGTCATATACCTATGAGAGAAGTGTTTTGTTCAATTTGAAAAAATGGAAAAGCGCATTCGTTCTCATGAGGATTTGGAGGTATACCGCATGGCTTTCGAAGCTGCCATGAGGATATTTGAGCTGACCAGAACTTTTCCAAAGGAAGAAATCTATTCGCTGACGAACCAGATAAGGAAAGCCTCCCGCTCAGTTTGCGCCAATGCGGCCGAAGGGTTTCGTAAAAGAAGGTACAGAGCTGCCATGATCGCCAAATACAGCGATGCAGAAACCGAAGCGGCCGAAACCCAAGTCTGGTTGGATTTTGCATTGAAATGTGGTTATTTAGATCGTAAAAACCACGAAATCCTGAAGCAGGAATACGATTTCATTATTGGAAAATTAGTCCGAATTATCCACAATCCTGACCAATGGACACTATGACCTTCACATCTCCCAGTCTCCCAGTCCCCCAGTCCCCCTCTCTCCCTCTCTCCCTCTCTCCCTCTCTCCCTTTCTCCCTCTCTCCCCCTCTCCCTCTCCCCTCCTCTCCCTCACCCCCTCTCCCCCTCCCCAAACCCCTGCCTCACCCCCTTCTCCATCGGCGGAACCCCCTGCTTCATCCACTCCGGCATGGGAGCGTCCAGCAGGTAATGATCGAAGAACTGCTGCATGCGCCGCTGGAAGTCTTTCTGGTTTTGCTTCTGCTTCACGCCATGCGGGTCGCCGTTGTAATTGAGCAGCCAGGCGGGCTTTCCCAGGCGGCGAAGGGCCACGAAGAATTCGATGCCCTGGTACCACGGCACAGCGCCGTCGTCGTCGTTGTGCAGGATGAGGACGGGCGTCTCGATCCGGTCGGCATAAAACAGGGGAGAATTCTCGATATACCGCAGGGGCTTTTCCCAGAGCGTGCCCCCGATGCGGCTCTGGCTGCGTTCGTACTGGAACATGCGGCTCAGCCCCGACTCCCAGCGGATGCCGCCGTAAGCGGAGGTCATGTTGACCACCGGCGCGCCGGACTCGGCACAGCGGAACAGGTTGGTGCGGGTGATCAGGTAGGCCGACTGGTAGCCGCCCCAGCTGTGGCCCTGCACCCCGATGCGCTCCCGGTCGATGTATCCTTTGTGCAGCAGGGCGCCGAGGCCGGTGGTGACGGCGTCGAGGGCGCTCTCCCCCGGATAGCCCACCCGGTAGTGGATATCCGGTATGAAGATGACATATCCGCGGCTGGCGTAGTAGGGGAAGTTGATGATGGACCGGGGAAAGCGGGGCGTCCAGTGGGTGTGCAGCCGGTCTGCATAACGTTCGTAAAAATAGGTAATGGCGGGATACTGCCGGGTGGAGTCAAAGCCTTCGGGTTTGACGACCAGCCCTTCCATTTCCTGCCCCTGGGCGCCCGTCCAGCGGAAAAGCTCAATCGTCCCCCAGCGGAATTCGCCCTGCTGCGGGTTGGCGTCGCTGATCTTTTCAAAAGAGCGCAGGTGGGTATTGCTGTACAGGAGGTCCGGGAATGCCTGAAAGCTCTCGCGGGTGAACAGGTAAGCGTCGGCCTCCCGGGCTTTCAGTATTTTGCTCTCATAGGCGTATGGGCCTTCCTGCACCTGCTCCAACAGGCCCGTATGGATGTTGAACCAGGCATAACCGGAGGCCCTGGTGCTTTCGTCGAAGGTGTGGAAAAGCATGGGCCTGACCTCCTCAATGGCGCGCTCTTCCGGGTCGAGCTTGATGTAGCGGTATCGCTTTCGCCCTTTTCTGCCCTGGGTCAGGTTGTTGGGAGCAAGCCGGCCGGTGGGGTCGACGAGCCACACGTCGTACCGGCCGTAGATCATGATGAAGTCGTCGCCCGTCGTCCACCCGGCAATGCCATAGGGTTCAGGATGCATGGGGCGGTCGTTGAGCTCGTCGTAAAAAGGGACGGAGACATCGGGCGCCAGGAGGCTGAGCTTCTCCTCCGCCACTGAATAGGCGTACCAGGCGGAATCCGGGTAGCTGTACCAGTATACGTATTTCGCTTCCGGGGACAAAGCGGGGTCGCCGCACACTTTTTCGGCGATCAGCGTCCGCTTTCCGGAATGGAGGTCAACGAGGTAGGCGTCTTTGCATACGGGGAAACCCTCCCAGGATACTTCCCGGTAGTACGGATTGGGGTTGTAGGCCAGGGCGATGCCGGCGTTGCCTTCATTGCCGGTTTGCACCTCGGGCAGCCCTTCGTTTCCGAGCACGGCGATTTTCCCGTTTGCGGGATGGTATACGCAGGTGTATGCCCGTTTTTGTTCCTCTTCCAGTTTCGCTTCTTCATGGGTGTACAGGCGGGCGTCCTGGTAGGCCCAGACTTCCACGTTGACGATCTCTTCTTCCAGCAGGGTGGTGTCCTGCAGTACAGGCGGCGGCATGATTCCGAAGTAGAGTTTGCTGCCGTCTTCGGAGAATTCTACCTTGCCGTGTTCGCTCAGCAGCCAGCCGTCTGGCAGGAAGGCGGCGCTGGAATCGGCTGCCGGACGGGAGGCGCCCAGCCCCTCTGCCCAGTAATATAAGGTATACGGAACCACCCGGGGCTGCAGGGTATCCTTGTAGGCCAGGAAGGCGGCTTGCCGACCTTTTTCTTCCAGCGCCAGGCCGGCGTAGGTTCCTCGGCCGGTGGCAAGCGGGCGCAGCACCGCTGCTTCCCCGTCGAACAGATACGCGCCCGCTTCGAAAGCGGAATCGTTGCCGGTGCTGCAGATGAGGAACCGGGGAGCTTCCCCGGCGGCGATGAAGGAATGGGCATAGGGAATGGAGTCCTCCCGCCCGCTTTCCAGGTTGCGGAGGACGAGCAGGCTGCCGTTCTCCTCATTTTCCTTTTTTACCTTGACGGAATCAGGCAGGGTAGTGTCAGCCGGCATGGGCGCCAGGTGATAGGCCAGCCACCCGCTCCATTTTTCGGGCAGGACGAAAGTTTTCACCCGGGGTATTTTCCGGAGCTGCCCGTCGGCCAGGCGGTAGATGGCCAGGGTGTCTTTGGCCAGCGCTTCGTCTTTCACTTTGCGGCGGCGCTGGGCTTTGAGGGTATCTTCGGCAGGGTGGATGAGGAAGGCCAGGAAGCGGCTGTCGGCGCTGAGGCGGGCGCCGCTGGCCCGCTCAAACGCAGTTTGCTTTTTCTGTTGGGCGTCGTAGAGCATCAGGGTGGGGTCGCCTTCGTTGGGTTGCAGTACATAGCTGATCCAGCGGCCGTTGGCGGATAGCTGTGGAGCTTCGATCTGTTTCCAGGCAGCGATGTCTTCCTGGGTGAGGGCTTTCTTTTGGCCCCGGGCCAGGGGCAGGGTGAAGGAACAGGATAGCAAAAAGAGGAGTAGGGTTCGTTGGTTCATGGTTTTCGTTATTAATCTGCATACATAGATGATGGCGATGACCAGATAGAGCAGCGCCAGGCGGTTCGAATAGTTCAGGTTTTTGATGCGCCAGCTCTCCAGGATGCTGTTGGCTCTCGTCAATTTGAGCAGGCGGAAAGCCCATAACCCGACCGGTGCAAAAAGGACGAAGGGCAGCGCTGCCAGGAGGTTCAGGATAAACCAGGGGTGCAAAAAAAAGGGCCGGCCGTTGAAAACCCTAAAGCTGCCGGGCAAGCTGTCATTTTGAAATTGGATGGTAAGCCAGAGCAAATCGGCCAGGAAAATCAGGGTCAGTCCAATCTCCAGCCCGGCGTAAAAAAACACTTGTTTGCCTAATGCAAACTTAAGTGGAAGATAAACAGTAATGAGGGCGGTCAGGAACAGGATGAAAAAATCCCAGGTGTTTTTCGAAAAAGATTGGTTGAGAAGTTTTGTATTCATCCGGAGAAACTTAAAGGGTTTTTGTTTGCCCAATTTTCTACACTTTTGGATCTGCTGCCCGGATATTTTTTCATGGGTATGAAAACAGGAAAAAGGAAATAGAAAAACTACAAATCATACTTTGCCATCCGCCGGTACAGCGCTGCCCGGGTCAGCCCCAGCTCGTCGGCAGCGCGGGAGATGTTGCCGGCGTGCTTGGTCAGCGCCTTCCGGATGGCCCAGCGTTCGATGTCGCCCAGATTATAGTGGTCGAGTTCTTCCTGGGGCTGGGCGGCGCCTTCTGCGCCGGAGGCGTCGGTGGCGTGCAGGATAAAGTCGCTGATGTCGAGCCGGGGCCCTTCGCTGAGGATGACGGCGCGTTCGACGGCGTGGCGCAGCTCCCGGATATTGCCGGGCCAGGAGTAAGCCTGCAGTTCCTTCATGGTGGCCGGGTCGATGCTCAGGCCGGGCTTCTGGTATTTGCGCATGTAGATGGCGAGGAAGTGTCCGGCCAGCACGGGGATGTCCTCCCGCCGCTCCCGCAGGGGCGGCAGTTTGATTTCTACGGTGTTGATGCGGTAGAGCAGGTCCTGCCGGAAGGTGTTCTCTTTAACCATGTCGTAGAGCGGCATATTGGTAGCGCAGATCAGCCGGATGTCGATCGGTATGGGGTCGTTGGAGCCGATGCGGCGGATCTGCCGGCTCTGCAGGGCGGAGAGCAGCTTGGCCTGCAGGGGCTGCGAGAGGTTGCCGATCTCGTCGAGGAAGAGGGTGCCGCCGGAGGCCAGCTCGAAGCGCCCGCTGCGGTCGTCCCGGGCGTCAGTAAAGGCGCCCTTTTTGTGGCCGAACAACTCGCTCTCGAAGAGGCTGTCGGGGATGGCCCCCAGGTCGACGGTGATGAACACCTCCCGAGAGCGGGGCGACTGCCGGTGGATAGCGCGGGCGACGAGTTCCTTGCCGGTGCCGTTCTCCCCCAGGATCAGCACGTTGGCGTCGGTTTTGGCCACCTTGCTGATCAGGGTGAAGACCTGCTTCATAGCCGCCGAGCTGCCGATGATCTCGCCGAACTGCTGGTCGATGTTGCTGCTGAGGGCCTGCTGCTTCTGCTCCAGCTTCTTCACCTGGCGGCGCGAACGGCTCAGCTTCAGGGCGGAGAGGATGGTGGTGAGCAGTTTCTCGTTGCGCCAGGGCTTCTCGATAAAATCGATAGCGCCGGCCTTGACCGCCTCTACCGCCGTCTTTACATCGGCATAGGCCGTTATCATGATAACATTGGCGGCGGGGTCGAGCTCCAGCACCTTGTTCAGCCACATCATGCCGTCCTTGCCGCTGGTGTCCCCCTTTTTGAAGTTCATGTCGAGTATGATCAGGTCGAACTGGTTGTTGCGCAGCAAACGGGGCAACTGGAACGGGTTGGGTTCCGTTTTTACCTCTTCGAAGTGCTGGGAAAGGAAAAACTGCAGGCTCAGGAGGATGTCCTCCTCATCGTCGACGATCAGGATGCTGGCGGGTTGTTTTTTCATAGACGGTGTTTGCGGGTGATGGGGGTTTTATGTATGAGTACAAATGTACGCCCGTCCTCGTACCTCGGCCGGGTAAAAATGCACGAATACACAAATGCACGAATAAAGATAGCAATTCGCTTCCGAAAGTTGCGCACGTTGTGTTCATTTTCGGACACATGGTGTGCGTTGGCGTACAAAAAAAGGGCCGCTGGCCGGCAGAGGGTCGGCAGGATAAAGCTCAAAATACTGATAAACAAGCGATTATGCTTTTTGGCACGGCGCTTGCCCAATATTTTGATGTAAGAAATCACCAGACTGTTTTTTGAAAGCTTGAGAGCATACTAATCCGTTTCGGTTTCAGGGCCGTCCCGTATTCACCCGATTGTTTAAAACCGTTTTCATCAATTTTCCCGCACAACGGGGCGGCCCCAAACTGAAATTGTCCGAAAAAGAAAAACGATGGACAGAAAAATAGAGAAGAAAAAATGGACGGTAAAACGCATCGGGCTCTACACCGTTGCCGTGGCGGCAGTAGGGTTCCTGTTCTCCGCCATTTACCGGGAGGCGGGCACGTCGCGCCTCAACGTGCAGAGCGAGCGGCTGCTGACCGATACGGTAGGAACCGGCGTTTTTAAGGAGTTCATTACTTTGTTCGGCGTGGTCGAGCCCATCTCAACGGTCTACCTCGACGCCATTGAGAGCGGCAAGGTGGAACAGGTGTATGTAGAGAATGGCGCCATGGTCGATGAAGGGCAGGAACTGCTGCGCCTTTCCAACCTCGACCTGCAGCTCAACGTCCTGAACCAGGAAGCCCAGATCATCACCCAGATCAACACCATCCGCAATACCAGCATACTGATGGACCAGCAGAGCCTCAGCATCAAAGAGCAGGCGCTCGATGTGGAGTACCGCATCGACCAGTTGGAAAAGCGCACCGCCCGAAACAGCTCTCTGTACCGGGACAGCGTCATCTCCCAGGTGGATTTCGAAGAGACGCAGGACGAATACGAACACCTGCTGCGCCGCCGGGTACTGCTCGGGCAAACCATAGAAAAAGACTCCCTTTTCCAGCTGATGCAGCAAAACCAGATGGAAAATTCCCTCGACCTGATGCAGCGCAACCTGGCCATCGCCAAGAACAGCCTGGAAAACCTGGTGGTGCGCGCCCCCATCAGCGGGCAGCTCTCGGGCATGGACTCCGAGATCGGCCAGCTGATCAACCGCGGCGAACGCATTGCCCAGATCGACATCCTGGACGATTTCAAAATCCGCGCCCGCATCGACGAATATTATATTTCCCGTATTTTTACCGAACAGGAAGGCACTTTCGTCATGGACGGGAACACCTATACCCTCAAAATACGCCGCATTTACCCCGAGGTGGCCAACGGCACGTTCGAGGCCGACCTGGTGTTCATCGGCGAACGGCCCTCCAACATCAAACGGGGGCAGACCATCTCGCTGAAGCTGTCGCTGAGCGACGAAACGCAGGCCATGCTCCTGGAAAAGGGCGGCTTCTACCAGGCCACCGGCGGCAACTGGGTCTACGTGATCGACCCCCGCTCCGGCCTGGCCCGCAAACGCAATATCCGCGTCGGCCGCCAGAACCCCAACTACTATGAAGTCATCGAAGGCCTGAACGAAGGCGACGTGGTCATCGTCTCCAGCTATGATAATTTTGGGGATAAGGAGGAACTGGTCCTGAAGTGACCCGCAGGAGACCGTTATCAGTTGTTGGTTGTTGGTTGCCCGGTTGGACCGCCTGCCAACAGCGAACAGCAAACAGCAAACAGCAAACAGCAACCACCCGGCTAAATATTCTCAAAAAAGGGAATTGAAAACCTGAATCAATGATCCGAACCAACAACCTGAAAAAAGTCTACCGCACCGAGGAAGTAGAGACCACAGCGCTTAACGAGGTAAGCGTTGAGATCAAGGCGGGCGAATTCGTCTCCATCATGGGCCCTTCCGGCTGCGGCAAATCCACCCTTTTGAACATCCTGGGCCTTATCGACAACCCCTCCGGCGGCGAGTACCATTTCCTGGATAAAGAGGTGTCGAAATTCTCCGAGCGCCAGCGGTCGCAACTGCGCAAGAACAACATCGGCTTCATCTTCCAGAGCTTCAACCTGATCGATGAGCTGACCGTTTTCGAAAATGTGGAATTGCCCCTCATCTACACCAGGGTGGGCAGCAGCGACCGCAAAAAGCGCGTCGAGGAGGTGCTGGAAAAGATGAACATGATGCACCGCCGCAACCACTTCCCGCAGCAGCTCTCCGGCGGCCAGCAGCAGCGGGTGGCCGTGGCCCGCGCCATCGTCAACAACCCGAAGCTGATCCTGGCCGACGAACCTACCGGCAACCTGGACAGCGCCAACGGCGACGACGTGATGAAAAACCTGGTACACCTCAACAACGAAGGCGCCACCATCATCATGGTGACCCACTCCCAGTACTGCGCCGAGTTCGGCAACCGCATCATCCGCCTGCTCGACGGGCAGGTGGTGACAGAGAGCATGGTCGCCAAGCAGATGCTCTGAAGTGCCGGAGCTTAGTGACTTCGACCAGCTGCCCTTTCTGTTAGTTGGATTAGTAAGTACGCTACAAAAAAGGGTGGGCATTCTATGCCCACCGGTGAAACAAAGCTATTCACTACAAAACCTAACCTATGTGGTCCAACTACCTTAAGATCGCTTTCCGGAACCTTACCAAACAACGGCTTTTGTCGGGCATCAACATCCTGGGCCTGAGCCTGGGGGTTTACTGTTTCCTGTTGCTGGGTTTTTACATCAGCAGCGAGAAGAACTACGACCGCAACCACGGCCGGGTGTACCGCCTGCTGCAGCACCTGCAGGAAGGCGAGGGAGGCGAGCAGACCGTAGCGACGGCCGGGCCGCAGATAGGCCTGTCGGCCGGGAAACAATTTCCGGAAGTCGAGCAGGTCACGCAACTCCTGCCGCTGATGCGCCTGACGGTCGGCAATGATCCCGCCAACCGCTACTACGAACCGGTAACCGTCATCGATTCCAGCTTTTTCAAGGTTTTTGACCTTTCCTTGTCAGAAGGTTCCGAGGCTGCCCTGTTTTCCTCTCCGGATGCTTTTTTGTTGCCTCAAACCCTGGCCGGAAAATATTTTGACGGCCAACAGGCAACAGGGCAGAAGCTATATACCAATATATTTGAAGGAGAAGTAGCGGCCGTGATGGAAGATTTCCCGGCCAACACGCACCTGGAAGGGAAACTGATGATCCCGTTCCAGACGGCGTCGGCCCACATCAGGTGGTGGGATGATTTTGTTTCCACCAACTGGCACAGAAATACATTCGTCACCTACTTCAAGCTCCGGGAGGATGCCAACCCCGAAGCCCTGGCGCAAAAGATCACCCGCCTGGCTGAAGAACACTGGCCTGAAGGAGAAAATTTCAGCCGTGTATTCAGCCTGCAGCCGGTAGAAGACATCCACTTGTACGCCCGGGAGGCTGAAGGAGAGATCAACAAAGGGAAGGGCAGCGCCTTTTACCTCAGAGTCTTTTCCTGGCTGGCTATTGTCTTGTTGCTGGTGGCTGCCTTTAATTTTACAGGCCTGCTCAACGTATCCTTCCTGTCGCGTACCCGGGAGATGGGCCTGCGCAAGGCCGTGGGCGCCGGCCGGCACCACCTGGTCAGCCAGGTCATTGCCGAAAGCCTGGCCTCCATTGGCCTGGCCCTGCTGTTGGCCCTGGGCGCCATCCAGCTCACGCTGCCCTACACGGAGGCCCTGCTGGGCAAAGCGATGAACTGGCAGGCGCTGAACCGGGAATCGGTAGCTGCGTTGTGCATTACTGCCATTGTAATCGTGCTGTTAGCTGTGGCGTATCCCAGCTGGCTGGTCAGCCGCTGGAAGCCGGTACGCGCCCTCAAAGGAGAGCGGGCGGTAGCCGGGAAGAACTGGACCGTCAGAAAGGGTGTTACCTTCCTGCAATTTGCCGCAGCAGTGGCCCTCATTGCCTGCACCTTTGTCTTTTACCGGCAGTTGCAGTTCATGCAAAACAAGGCCCTGGGCTTCGACATGGAAGGCATCGTAACGGTCGACATCAACAGCGGTGCCCTGCGCAGCCAGTTCCAGGCCATCAAACAGGAATTTGCCCAATTGCCGGAGGTGCAGGATGTCAGCGTCTCCTCCCGGGTGCCGGGCGAGTGGAAATTCTTCCCCTTTATCTCCGTGCGCCGCCAGGAAGAGCGCTCCGGCCAGGATAAGGAATTGATATTTGTCGGCGCCGATGAAGACTTTCTTTCCACCTATCAGATCGATCTGCTGGAAGGGCAAAACTTCGGCGGCAGGCCCGGCGACAGTGCCTTCGTTTTGCTGAACGAGGCGGCCGTTGCGGCCTTTGGCCTGGACAATCCCGTCGGCCAATGGCTGGAAGTGAGCAGTGTCAACTGGGGCGGAGATGAGAACCCTCTGGAGGTGCCCCGGCGGTTGCAGGTAGCGGGCGTAGTCAGAGATTTCCACTTTGAAGACATCCACCAGCGCATCCGGCCCATGGCGATTGGGTTTTGGGACAATCCCATACATAATATCGACTATTATTCTCTGCGCATAACGACTTCCGACTGGGCGGGAACTTTGAGTTCGCTCAAAGAGATCAACCACCGGTTCGACAAAGACAATCCTCTGGAGTACACCATCCTGACCGACCAGTTCCATCGTTTTTACAAAGAAGACATCCTGCGGAGCCGCCTGCTGGGCTTTTTCTCAGCGGTGGCCATCCTCATCGCCTGCCTGGGGCTCTTCGTAATGGTGGCCTATGCCCTGAGGCAACGCACCAAGGAAATCGGCATCCGCAAGGTACTGGGGGCCAGCATCGCCGGTATCGTAAGCCTGGTGGCCCGCGATTTCCTCCGGGTCATCGCCCTGGCCTTCCTGGTGGGGCTGCCCCTGGCCTGGCTGGCCATGCACTACTGGCTGCAGGCGTTCGCCTACCGCGCCGGGATGGCCTGGTGGGCCTTCGGGCTGGCAGCCGCAGTGGCCCTGCTGATCGCCTTTGCTACGGTCAGCCTGCAGAGTGCCCGGGCGGCAATGCGCAATCCGGTGGAGGCGCTAAGATATGAATGAAGGAAGTGTATAAGTGCATTTTTACCCGGACGAGGTACGAGGACGGGCGTGCATGCGTGAGCGGGGCATACTGCTCCCCGGAACGAATGCACCAAAGCACCAATAAACCAGTACACAAAAAAAGCCATGACACTGCCATTCATAAAAACTGCCCTGCGCAATTTCCGCAAATACCCCGGCTACACTTTTCTGAACCTTGCCGGCCTGGCCGTCGGGCTGGCGGCCTCTTTTGTCCTGGTCCTGTACGCTTACCGGGAGCTGACCTACGACCGGCAGTTTGCCGGCGGAGAGCGGGTTTACCGCATCGCCACGGATTTCTACCGCATGGGCGGTTTTGCCAAGAGCCAGGGACAGTTGCTGGATTACCTGCCGCAGGAGTGCCCGGATATCGAAATAGCCACCCGCTTCGACCGCGGCTTCCGGGAAACGCCGGTGGAGGTGGGCAATGCCGTTTATCAGGAACCCAGCTATCTGCTTATCGACACCAACTTCTTCGAGTTATTCCCTCATCGGTTTCTGGCGGGCAGCCCGGCCGGGGTGATGCGGTCGCCGGATGAAGTAGTACTCTCCAGGCGGCTGGCCCACAAGTATTTTGGCGAAGAGCGCCCGCTCGGGAAGACGATAAAAATAGGAAAGGAGAAAAAGCCCTACACCGTAAGCGCCGTAGTGCAGGAAATGGATAAGACCCACCTGCGCGCCGGCCTGTGGCTGCCGCTGGAATTGCCCGAAGCAGGCAATCAGCACTGGACGAACGTCACTTACTACAATTACGTCCGGCTGCAAGAAGCGGGCAGCCGGGAGAACCTGGAGCGGAGCCTGGATGCGCTGCTCCGCAACTACGCCTGGCCAGCCAGCCAGTCGGAAAGCACTTTTGAGCAGTGGGCGGCCAGCAACCAGGCGGTACAGTTTTTTGTACAGCCGCTGAAGGATATTTACCTGTTTTCCGAATATAAGTTCGAAGTGTCGCCGGGCGGCAACCCTACACAGGTATACGCCCTGGGCCTGATCGGGCTTTTCATCATCCTGATCGCCGGGGTGAACTACATCAACCTCACTACCGCCCGCACCTCCATCCGTGCCAAAGAGGTGGGGGTGAAAAAAACGCTGGGCGCGCCGCGGCGGGCCCTGGTGCGGCAATTCATGGGCGAATCAGTGGTGAACAGCCTGCTGGCGCTGGTGCTGGCGTTCTTCCTCGCCCGCTTCGCAGCCTCGGTTTTTGGCAGCGCCGGGTGGGCGCCTTTATTGAAGGATGCTTTTTCCGAGGGCTATTACCTGGGGGCCTTGGTGCTTTTTGCCGTGTTGGTGGGCCTCCTTTCGGGGATATATCCCGCGTTTTACCTGACCCGCTTCCGGCCGGCAAATATCCTGAAAGGCGAGATGGCTCCCGGCGGCAATAAGGCATTGCGGGGCGGGCTGGTCGTTGGCCAGTTTACCATAGCCATCGGCCTGATCACGGCCAGCATTATCGTCTTCCAGCAGTTGAAATACATGCAGGAAAAAGATAAGGGCTTTGAAATGGAAGGCGTGCTGGTCATTGAAAACGCGAATAAGCTCGGGGCACAGGCGGAGGCCTTCCGCCAGGAACTGGAGCAGCAGAGCCAGGTAGAAAGCACGGCCTTCAGCGGCCGCATACCTACCGACGGCAGCGTCTGGATGTACACCTACCAGGCACCGGAAATGGCCGAGGCGCTGACCATCCAGACCTTCCCTGTCGACGCTGACATGATTCCCACCCTGGGCATGCGCCTGCTGGAAGGGCGCAATTTTTCCAAAGACATCGCATCGGACAGCACGGCGGCCATCCTCAACGAGGCAGCGGTACGCGCCCTGGGCCTGGAAAACCCCATCGGCGCGGAGATCAACGAAGGCCAGCGGGTCATTGGCGTCGTGCATGATTTTAACTTCCAGTCGCTGAAGCACCAGATCGAGCCGGTGGTGATGGCCTATACCCCTGCCGGCAGCCGCCTGGCCCTCAGGCTTAAGGGCCGCGACATGAGCGGCTTCCTGTCCGTTTTGCAGGATACCTGGAAACGGTTTTCCGCCGACGAGCCCATCCGCTATTTTTTCCTGGACGACAACTTCGCCGAGCTGGCGGCTAACGAGCGTACCCTCAGCCGCGCCGTCGCCGCCTTCACCCTCATCGCCTTGCTGATCGCCTGCCTGGGCCTGTTTGGCCTGGCGGCTTTCACTGCCGAGCAGCGGACAAAAGAGATCGGCATCCGCAAAATCCTGGGCGCTTCGGTGGCCAGCCTGGTGGGCTTGCTTTCCAGGGACTTCCTCAAGCTGGTGGCCCTGGCTCTGGCCATTGCCCTGCCGCTGGCCTGGTACGTCATGCACCGCTGGCTGCAAAACTTCGCCTACCGCATCGACATAGCGTGGTGGGTGCTGGCCCTGGCAGCCCTGCTGGCTCTGCTGGTGGCCTTCCTCACCGTAAGCGTACAGAGCCTGCGGGTAGCGACGGGCAACCCGGCGGAGGCGCTGAGGAGCGAATGAAATGTGCATTGGTGCATTCGGGGGGGGACTGGCTGTCCCGCGTCAGGATGCGCGAATAAACTTATAACACAATAAAAAATGTGGCAAAACTACCTCAAAATGGCCTGGCGGCAGGCCTTCAAGCGAAAAGGATACTCCCTGCTCAATATATTCGGGCTGGCCATCGGGATTGCCAGTTGCCTGCTCATCCTGCAATACGTGGCACGGGAGTGGAGTTATGACAATTTCCATCCCAAAGCCGACAACATTTACCGCCTGCGGCTGGACAGCTACCAGAACGGCAGGCTCGCATACCAGTCGGCCACCGTCTTTCCGGCCTTTGCTCCGACCCTGAAGGCGGAAATGGCCGAGGTGGCCAACGCCTGCCGCCTGCACGATGCCGGGATGGTGATCACCAACCCGGAAAACAACGTCAAGTTTGCCGAACGCAAAGGATACTACGCCGATCCGGCCTTCCTGGAGATGTTCGGCCTGAAGCTGCTAAGCGGCGACCCCGCCGCCGCGCTGAGCGGGCCGGACAAAATCCTGCTGTCCGAATCCATGGCGCGCAGGTATTTCGGCCGCACGGACGTGCTGGGCAGAAACCTGGTGGTTAAAGACCCGAACGTCTTCCAAACCTATCAGGTCAGCGGGGTATTCCAGGATTACCCTGCCAACTCCCATCTGGTGATCGACTACCTGGTTTCGTACCGAACGCTGGGCAAGCTGGTGCAGCAAATATGGGGCGACACCACCAACGCCACCGAAACCAGTTGGGGGTGGTACGATTTTTATACCTATCTTGAATTGTTTCCCGATGCGGACGCAAAACAATTCCGAGAGAAGCTTCCTGCCTTTGTAGACAAGCACATCAACGCTCCCCGCCGGGAACGGGGGAGCTCGAATACCGTCAACGCCATTGGTATTATTCCGCTTCAGGACATTCACCTGCACTCCAACGTCAACCAGGAGGCGGAGGTGAACGGCAGCGGATGGGCCGTATCGGTCCTGTTCCTTTCCGCCTTCTTTATTCTGCTCATCGCCTGGGTCAACTACATCAACCTCGCCACGGCGCGCTCGCTGGAGCGGGCCCGCGAGGTGGGCATGCGCAAGGTACTGGGTGCCGGCCGCCGGCAGCTCATCGGGCAGTTCCTGCTGGAAAGCTTTATCCTGAACCTGACGGCCTTCGTGCTGGCGCTGGGGCTGGTAAAGGCAGCCCTGCCTCTGTTCAGCCGCCTGCTGGGGCAGAAACTGTCCTTCAGCCTGGCCGGCAATGCTCAGTTCTGGCTCATCGCCATGGCCGTTTTTCTGGCAGGAACCCTCCTGGCGGGCCTGTATCCCGCCTTCGTCCTGTCCGGCTTCCGGCCCCTGACGGTGCTGCGCGGGCAGCTGAAGAATGCTGCCGGGGGGATGGTGCTGCGCAAAGGGCTGATCGTCTTCCAGTTTGCCGCTTCCATCGCCCTGATCGTGGGCACGGTGGTGGTCTTTCAGCAGGTGCAGTACATGCGGGGGCAAAATATCGGCGTGGATATCAAGCAGACGCTGGTGCTGGAAGGGCCGAACACCGTGCTGGACTCCCTGTACGAAGGGTTGTTCCAGCCATTTAAGAACGACATCGAACAAATACCGGGCGTGGAGAGCATCACCGCCTCGGCCTACGTTCCGGGCGATGAGATTTACTGGACCAACGGCGTGCGCTGGATGCGGCGGGACGGGGAGGAGAGCGCTTCGTCGACCATCTATACCCAGGGCATCGACGAGGAATTCCTGGACGCTTATGAACTTTCGCTGACGGCGGGCCGAAATTTCTCGCGCGAGCGCGGGGCCGATGAGCGCAGTTGCCTGCTCAACGAGACGGCGGCAGCCCTGCTGGGCTTCCCCGCTCCCGAAGCGGCGCTCGACGAACAAGTAGTGCGGGGGGGCGACACCCTTACTGTGGTCGGGGTAACGCGTGATTTCCATCATCTTGGCCTGCAGAAGCCGATTGAGCCGCTCATTTTCCTGTTTCGGCCCGACACCAGGGGGTACTATTCCATCAAGGTAGAACAGGCCGGCGGCAGCCTGCCGGCCACCGTCGCCGCCCTGCAGAAAACCTGGAATACCCATTTCCCGGACGATCCCTTCCGCCACTTCTTCCTCAACGAGTTTTTTGACCGGCAGTACCAGGCCGACCTGCTGTTCGGCAAGGTATTCGGGTTCTTTGCCCTGCTCGCCATACTGGTGGCGGCGCTGGGATTGTTCGGGCTGTCGTCTTACAACGTCATCCAGCGCACCAAGGAGATCGGTATCCGCAAGGTGTTGGGCGCCTCGGTAGCGGGCATCGTGGGGCTGCTGTCCAAAGATTTCCTGCGGCTGGTCGTCGTAGCTCTGCTGGTCGCCGCTCCGGCAGCCTGGTTCATAATGAACGAATGGCTGGAGAACTTTGCTTTCCGGATCCATATCGGCTGGTGGGTGTTCCCGCTGGCCGGCGGCCTGGCGCTCCTGATCGCCTTCCTGACAGTGAGCGTGCAGAGCGTAAAGGCGGCCTTGTCGGACCCGGTGGAGGCGCTGAGGCATGAATAGTTGATAGCGTAAATGTGTAAAGGTGTAAACATGTAAAAGAGATGCCGGTCAAAGGGCTTCCGCACATTTACACATTTACACCTTTACACCTTTACACAAAAAAGCTCATGTGGCAAAACTACCTGAAAATCGCCTGGCGCAACCTCCTGCGCAACCGCAGTTATGCATTGGTCAACATCCTGGGGCTGGCCGTGGGGCTGGCTTGTTTTATGTTCATCTTCCTGTACGTGCAGGACGAGCTGAGCTATGACCGGTGGCAGGAGAAGGGAGACAGAATCTACCGGATGGCACTGGAGCGCAAGTATCCGGGGCGGTCGAGGCACTACGCCATCATACCGCCCGGGTATGGGGAGGTGCTGAAGAAAGAATTTCCGGAGGTCGAGGAGGCCTGCCGGCTCTTCTTTTTTGAAGAGTTCGGGCTGGTGCTGAAAAAGGGAGACCAGGTTTTCAAGGAAGAACAGGCGATGTGGGCGGATTCTACCTTCTTTGAGCTGTTCAGCATCCCGCTGCTGGAAGGAAACGCCCGCACGGCGCTGGCCCGGCCCCATACGGCAGTGCTTACCGAGAAGCTGGCCAGGAAGTACTTCGGCAATCAGGATCCCATAGGGCAGATCCTGGAGCAACCCCAGGCCGGGCAGGGGCTGGAAGTGACGGGCGTGTGCGCCAACCCGCCGGAAAACTCACACCTGCGGTTCGGCCTGCTGGTATCTTCCCCCACGCTGGACATGCTGGCCGGGGCCGATGCGCCCAATTTCATCAACTTCTCTGCCTACACTTATCTGCTGCTGGAGCCGGGCGCTTCCCCGGAGCAGCTGGAGCGCAAGTTCCCGGAATTGGTGGTGAAGTATGCTTCCGGGCAGGTTCTCAGCCAGTTTGGCGTCAACTACGAGGAATACCAGCGGCAGGGCAACGGGTATCGTTACTTCCTCCAGTCGCTGCCTGATATTTATCTGGATTCGAAACTGGAAGCGGAGATCAGGCCTCCCGGTTCGCGCCGGCAGGTATACTTCTTTACGGTGATCGCCCTGCTCATCCTGGTGATTGCCAGCATTAATTTCATGAACCTGGCCACGGCGCGCTCCGCCGGGCGGGCCCGCGAGGTAGGCATCCGGAAGACGCTGGGGTCCAGCCGCGGCGCCATTTCCCTGCAGTTTTTTGCCGAGGCCCTGCTCATCGGGCTGGTGAGCGGGGTGCTGGCGTATGGGATCAACCTGCTGGCGCTGGGGCAGTTCAATGATATTGCCGGCAAGGCGCTGCCGGCGGAGCGCCTGTACCGCTGGCCTTTCCTGCTCACGCTGGCGGGAGCAGCGGCGGCCACCGGACTGCTGTCGGGTATCTATCCGGCGCTGGCCCTTTCCGCTTTCCGGCCGGTGGAGGTACTGCGGGGAAAGATCATGCAGCAAAAAAAGGGGGCGGGCCTGCGCAACGCCCTGGTGGCTTTTCAGTTCAGCATCTCCATTTTTCTGATTGCCTGCACGATCGTAGTGTACCGCCAGTTGGCCTTCACTCAGAACAAAGACCTGGGCTTCGACAAAGAGCAGGTCGTTTCCCTGAAGGGCGCCGACAACCTGGATGCCCGGGAAAACGAAACCTTCAAGGAAGCCCTGAGCAAACTGCCGGGCGTGGCTGCCGTCAGCGGGTGCAGTTCGCAGCCCGGGCAGCAGTACTTTGGCATCTCCTTCCAGCCGCCCGGCGCAGAAGAGATGACTACCGGCAGCGGGCTGATCGTGGATGAGGGCTATGTAGAGTGCATGAACATGAAGCTGGCGGCGGGGCGGAGCTTTTCCGAGGCCTTTGCCGACAGCCTGTCGATCCTGGTCAACGAGGCGGCCGTCCGGGAGATGGGGCTGGAAAATCCGGTGGGCACCCGGCTCACCAGCCCTGATGGATTCTTAAACAAGGTGGAAGGGGAAAGGACGCTTTATACCATCATCGGCGTGCTGGAGGACTTTCATTTCCAGTCGCTGCACCATCCGATCTCTCCGCTCTTCCTGGTGAACCACCAGCAGAACTTCATGCCGGAAGTGGACAACCTGATCACCGCCCGCCTGGAGGCCGGCGACATACAGGGCACTCTGCAGCGCATTGAGCGCCTGTGGGAAGAACAGCAGCCGGAGCTGCCCTTCCAGTATGCTTTCCTCGACCGCGACTGGGCGGAGCTGTACGATAAGGAGATGGCGGCGCGCGAGGTGTTCGGCCTGTTCAGCCTGCTGGCCATCTTCATCGCCTGCCTGGGGTTGCTGGCGCTGGCCGCCTTTACCGTCGAGCAGCGCGCCAAAGAGATTGGCATCCGAAAAATCCTGGGCGCTTCGGCGGCCGGCATCCTGGCCTTGTTGTCGAAAGATTTCCTGCGCCTGGTGGCCCTGGCACTGGTGCTGGCCACGCCCCTGTCGTGGTACGCCATGAAAGTATGGCTGGACGGCTTCGCCTACCGCACTACCCTGGCCTGGTGGGCCTTTGCCCTGGCCGGCGCCCTGGCCCTCGGCATCGCCTTCCTGACGGTGAGCTTCCACAGCCTGCGGGCGGCAATGGGGAACCCGGTGGAGGCACTGCGGAGCGAGTAGGCATAGCTGGCCAGGACATTTCCGGAAGCGTCAATGGATCTTCTGGAAGACGGAAGCGGAGAGCGGGAGGACGATCCACATGGTGGGGGCATGGAGTCTTATTCGTCGACGAGGATGATGGTTTCGGCATCAAAATGGGCCGTCAGGTATTTGCTCAAATTGAAAAAGCCGAACGCGTAATCAGGCTGCCCCAATTCCTTTCAGGATCCCCTTCTTTCCGGGCATAGCAGAGTGGTTTTTTGTTGGCAAGTTAAAGAATGAAACCGCTGCCCCAAAGCGGCAAGGGATGGGATTTGCCGGAAAAATACTACCTTGCCCGAAAAACTCAACCTATGTATCCAATGCTCAAACACGCCCACTCCGGCCTGCGGTGGGTGGTCCTGGCCCTCCTGCTGGCCGCCGTCGTCAACGCCCTGATCAAATGGCGCAGCGGCAAAGGTTATACCGAAAGCGACCGGAAAACCGGCCTTTTCGCCATGATCTTCGCCCACGTGCAGCTGATCCTGGGGCTGATCCTGTATTTCATCTACAGCCCGGCCGTGCAGTTCAACGAATACACCATGTCCGACAAGGTGATCCGCTTTTATACCGTAGAACACCTCACCACCATGCTGATCGCCATCGCCCTGATCACCATCGGCTACAGCCAGGCCAAGAAAAAACCGGAGGCAACCCAAAAGTTCCGGGCCACGTTCATCTATTACCTCATCGGCCTGATCCTGATCCTGGCAGGTATTCCCTGGCCCTTCCGGTTCCCGGGGGCGGGCTGGTTCTGATACAGAATTTACAGGTTTCGCCGGATAGACAGGGTTTACAGGGGCAGGCTGATTGAAGCAGACAGGATTTACAGGATTTACAGGATATGATGGGTTGCGTCACAGGATCGCATCCTGTTAATCCTGTCAATCCTGTCTATATTCCGGCATCGCCCCCCTCCTGTCTATCCTGTTTATATTCCTATCCTGCCCATCCTGTCTCTCAGCCTACCAACTCCTTCATTCTCGTCTTCCCCTTCAGTCCCATCTTACCGACAAACGCGTCCAGCACCTGTCCGAGGTTGGGCTCGCCGATCTCCTGCAGGTCGTAGAACACGCGGGTGTAGGGCTTGTTGATCTTGAGCACGCGGCCCAGGTCGATGGGCGTGCCGATGATGACCGAGTCGCAGTCGGCGCTGTTGATGGTCATCTCCAGGTCGCTGAGCTGCTCGTCGCTGTAGCCCATGGCCGGCAACAGGGCGCCGATGGCCGGGTACTTGCGGAAGGTATCCCGGATTTTCCCGGTGACGAACGGGCGCGGGTCGACAATTTCCTTAGCGCCGAACTTCCGGGCGGCCAGCGTGCCGGCGCCGATCTTCATGCCGCCGTGGGTGAGCGTCGGGCCGTCTTCCACCACCAGCACCCGCTTGCCGCGGATGATGGAAGCATCCGCCACGCGGATGGGCGAGGCGGCATCGATAACAATAGCCGTAGGGTTGATCTTTTCCAGGTTGTCGCGCACCTTCTGAATGCCTTCCGGCGCGGCGCTGTCGATCTTGTTGATGATGGCCACGTCGGCCAGGCGCAGGTTGACCTCGCTGGGGTAGTAGTTCAGCTCGTCGCCGGGGCGGTGGGGGTCCAGCAGGGTGAGGTAGAGGTCGCTGTCGTAGAAGCTGAAATCGTTGTTGCCGCCGTCCCAGACGATGACGTCGCAGCCCTTCGGATCCTTCTCGGCAGCCCGGAGGATGGCCTCGTAGTCAATGCCGGCGTAGATGACGTTGCCGCGCACGACGTGAGGCTCGTACTCTTCCATCTCCTCGATGGTGCAGTGGTGCTTCTTCAGGTCTTCCAGTTCGGCGAAGCGCTGCACGCGCTGTTTCACCAGGTCGCCGTACGGCATGGGGTGGCGGATGGCGACGACCTTCAGCCCGCGCTCCATCAGCAACTCGATGACGCGGCGGGAGGTTTGGCTCTTCCCTACGCCCGTGCGGGTGGCGCAGACGGAGATGACCGGCTTGGAGCTTTCGATCATGGTATCGTTGGGCCCCAGCAGCACAAAGCTGGCGCCGGCGGCGTTCACCAGGGCGCTCAGGCTCATCACATACTGATAGCTCACGTCGCTGTAGGAAAAGACGCACTCGTCGGCGTCCAGGTCGTTGATCAGTCGCGGCAGCTCTTCTTCGCCATAAATAGGGATGCCCTTGGGATATAACTTACCCGCCAATTCGGCGGGGTAGCGGCGGTTCTCAATGTAGGGAATTTGCGTTGCCGTGAAGGCGACGACTTCGTAAGCCTCATTGTCCCGGAAAAAGGTGTTGAAGTTGTGGAAATCCCGGCCGGCGGCGCCGAGGATGATGACTCGCTTCGGTGTCATAGCAATGGTTTTGGTTAGGTAAATCGTGGCGCGATCATCCTGATCGCGGGCCAATAGCTCTGCATCGGCTTCAATCTACTGCCAACCAAAATGCGGGGCTATGACTTTGCTCAGCGGAAAGAGGGATTTTTGTCACGCTCGCGGCCGATCCCCCTGTTCGCCTCCTCAGTGCTTGTTTGGAGGTGATCCCCGCACACATAGTGTCAGGGATCACCTCCAAACAAGCACTCAACCAGTCAACCGGCCGCTCCCTCCCGGCACCTCATCCGGTAGGCCCCCAACCGCTCCCCCGTTTCCCGCAGGAACACCCGCCGCAGGTAGCTCGGGTCGGAGAAGCCGGTGCGCCAGGCCACCTCGGAGACCGTGAGGCCCGTATCGGCCAGCAGAGCCCTGGCCTGTTCTATCCGCACCAGGTGGATGTAGCGGGCGGGGTTGCGGCCGCTCAGCGCCCGCAGCTTGCGGAAGAGCTGGGCGCGGCTCAGGAACACGGCGCCGGCCAGCTCGGCCACGCCAAAATACTCATCGTCCAGGTTGCTGAGGATGCAGGCTCGCACCTGGGCCAGGAAGGGTGGCTCCGGGTGGAGCAACGGCTGGATGGAAGGGGTAGATAACATGGTGTTGGGGTTTTAAGGTTTTAAAGGCTGGATAAACTTGACAAGTTTTGTCGAGCGAGGTGTTCCCCGGCAAACTTGTCAAGTTTTACCTGCCTGTTCTATGTATGACACCGGACAATGGGCAAAGGCCCCATACCCTATGGTTATTATTTAATGTCAGTTCGGAATGTATTCGAGAATATATAGGTTTAAAACCCTGATTTTGTTGCTGGTTGTCGGTTGCCTGTTGACCGTTGTCACACTACTGGACAAAATGGTTTCGGACACAAGGCGCACTGAGTCCATCACAGAGGTACGCAAAATTTTTTCGTTGATAATCAAGCCTCTGTGTGGCTCTGTGTCTTCCCTGCCTGCAAGGCCGCGCCTCGCGGCAGGCAGGTCAGCGTACCCTGTGTCCAAAAAATGTCCAGCAGGATGGACCGTTGTCGGTTCCCGGCAACCAACAACAAGCAACCAGCACCCCACCAACCCTAATCACACCCCCCACAGATCTTCCCGGTAATATTGACCTCCAGCGTGCCGGCGGCAAAATTAGCCGGCCCCTGGTTGATGATCTCGCCGGAGGCGCATTTGAAGTCGCCGGTTCCGTCTACGATCGTCATCACGTCGTACACCTGGAAGCGGGTGAAGGTGGTGTCCAGCGGCGTGAAGGTGGCCTTGTCGCTGGTCCAGAAGGCGTTGCCTTTGCCATCGTCGAAGTAGTGGACGAGCTCGACGTCCATGCCGGTGGCGGTGGGCGTTTGTTTGGTGACCACCGACTGGAAGTCGCCCCTGTATTTGCCGAAAGTGACGGGGTTGGGCAGCCCGCCCATTCCGCTGTACGCCTGGCCGTTGGGCAGGGTGAAAGAGGCGTCGCCGACCGGGGCGGTGCCGCTGAAAGAAACGTTTTCCATACAGAAATTGTCTTTGTTTTTCCGGCAGCCCGACGGGGCGAGCGCAAACAGGCCTGCAAACAGGGCTAAAATGGCTAATGTCCTCATTGGATGACAGGTTTTAGTGATGAAAATCAGGTGTTTCGGTTTTCCGGCATTAAGGTATTCCGGCCCGGTGCTTGTGGAGGCTTTGCCAGGCCTGACGCCGGCTTGCCTCCGGTTACCCGAAAGACCGCAACACCATAATACCGAAATACCCAAATGAATGAGACAAAATTGCCCTGCCGGCCAATGTCGCGCTAAGGAATTATGTTGCGAAAAGAGGGAATTATGTTGCGGGCAGCCCGAAATGCCAACCATTAGGAAGTTATATCTTGGAACTCACGAGCAGCGGTACAAATTAAAAGCCATCGATATGGAAGTATTGGCCAGGAAGATCACCTACGAAGAGTTTGCGAAAATGGCATAACGGAATACTGGGTCGTCGATCCCTCTTATCATTCTAATGAAATCTACACATTACAGGAAGGAACTTACCAACTACATGCTTTCGGTATCAGTGGAGAACAGGTTGCTTCCACTGTCATCAAAGAGCCTTCCATAGAGGTGGATTCTATCTTTCTCCGAAAGCCGGAAACTGGAAGCTAACCTTTCCTGAATTTCTTCCTGAATTCCGCCAGCGTCTCCCCCGTTTCTTTCAGAAATACTTTCCGCAGATAGCTCGCCTCGGAAAACCCCGTCCGAAATGCGATTTCGGAAACCGTCAGGTCTGTGGAAACCAGCAGTTGTTTTACCTGCCCGATGCGCACCAGGTGGATGAAAGCCGCCACGTTGCGCCCGGTCAGCGCCTTGACTTTTCTAAAGAGCTGGGTGCGGCTCAGGAAAAGCGCATCGGCCAGTTCTTCCACCCCGAAGTTTTCCTCTTCCAGGTGTTGCAGGATGCAGGCGCGCACTTTTTGCAGGAAGGCGGCCTCCGGCTGCCCGGCATCTCCCGGAGCAGGCGCGTCCGGCCGGCGGAAGTGTTCCTGCAGGCGCCGGCGCTGGAGCAGCAGTTGCTCCATTTGGGCGTCCAGTTCTTCCCGGTGGAAGGGCTTGCTGAGGTAGGCGTCGGCGCCGCGCCGGATGCCCTGGATTTTGTCTTCGATGGCGGCGCGGGCAGTGAGCAGTATAATGGGAATGTGGCTGGTTCGTTCGTCGGCTTTGAGGATACGGCATACCTCCAGGCCGTCGCGGCGCGGCATCATGACGTCGCTGATGATGATGTCGGGCACTTCCCGGAGGGCCAGCTCCACGCCCTCCTGCCCGTCGGCCGCCACCTGAATGTGGTAGCGCTCCCGGAGGCAGGAACGGAGGTAATAGACGACGTCGGGGTTGTCTTCGATGATTAGGAGCCTCTCCAGCCCCCCCCAGCCCCCCCGAAGGAGGGGAGAGGGTTCTGCGGTGGCGACTCTCATTGGGCTTTCTCCCCCCCTTTCACCGCCCGCCGCTCCGATAATTATCGGGGTGCGAAGGAGGGAGCGGGACTGATGGGGGCTGCCGGCCTCCCGCCGGATCGGCAGGAAAAAGGTAAAGCGGCTGCCCCGCCTGGACTCCGACCACACCTCGATGCGGCCGCCCAGCAGGTGGAGCAGTTCTTTGGCGAGGGCCAGGCCAATGCCGGCGCCGGTTCCAGCCCAACCTGACTCCAGCCTCCCCCTAACCCCCTCCAAAGGAGGGGGGATCGGCTCAATGTTGGCTGTCATATCAGAGCCTGCCTCCTCTCTTCTGGTGGTTCGAGGGGGGCTGCTGAAGAAGCGGTCAAAAATAAACGGCAGTTGCTCCTTCCCGATCCCATGGCCCGTATCCTCCACCGCACAGCTCAGTAAGTGCTCATCGGCTTCCACCCGGACGGTGATGCGGCCGCCCGGCGGAGTGGCTCTAAGGGCGTTGGAAAGCAGGTTGGAAAAGATGTCCTGCACCTTTTCGGGGTCGAAGTCCATAGCGAGGCTTTCCGATTCGGAAGAAAAATGAAGCTCAATCTGCCGCCCTGCCGCCCAGGAGTGGTAAGATTCCAGGTTATACTTCAGGAATTGGACGATGTCGCCCTGCACCATCCGGGCCTTCAGGCTGCCGGACTCGGCTTTCGACAGGTCGAGCATCTGGTTGACCAGCCGCAGCAGGTGCCGGCCGTTGCGGCTAATGAGGCGGACGGCCTCTTCCCGCTTCTGCCGGCTGTTGTCGAGGGCCTGCTCCGCCAGGCCGAGGATGACGGTGAGCGGAGTGCGGAACTCGTGGGTGATGTTGGTGTAGAAGCGGGTCTTGAAGGCGTCGAGCTCATGGAGGCGGCGGGTTTCGGCGAGCTGGAGTTTGCGGGTGAGCTGGATGCGGTAGAGTGCGTAGGAAGCGGCAAATAACAACAGCCCATACAAGGCATAGGCCCACCAGCGCTGCCACCAGGGCGGCAGGATGAGGATGCGCAGGCTCGCGCCTTCCGTATTCCATACGCCCAGGCTGTTGGCGCCGCGGGTGCGGAAAGTATAGGCGCCGGGCCGCAGGTTATAGTAGAGGGCTTCTCCTTCTTTCAGGTCATTGCGCCATCGGAGATCGTAACCATCCAACCTGAATTCCACGTAATTTCCTTCCGGGTGGCGGAAATCCATGCAGCCGATCTGAAAGGAAAAAGTATTTTGCCAGGGCGACAAGCGCAATTCCGATAGTTGCCATATCGGACGGCTGAGTATTGAACCGGAACCAGGAAGCAGTTGCCGGTCGCCAAGCTTAAAACCGGTGATCAGGATTTCAGGAAGCATTCCTTCAGCGTTTCTCCTGATTTTTTCCGGAAAAAAGGAATAAAACCCTCCTTTCCCGCCCATGAACAGCTCTCCGCTGGAGCTGCCGGATACTGCCCCCCAGCCCATTTCTGTTTTCTCTATTCCATTGACCGGGGGAAAGGGGAAAAAAACTTCTGCCTCAGGGTCGAACTTGATCACCTGAGTGAAAGTGGCCAGCCAGATGTCGCCGTCTTTTCCCGCCGCCACAGACCGGACGGAAGAGGATGGAATGTTGCTGTTGTGGACAGAATATTTTATTATCCTGCCAGTTGCCGGGTCAAGCTTTCGGATACCTTCCAGAAAGTCGCTGTACCAGATGTTGCCGGATTCGTCTTCGGATAAGCTGAACGCACAACCCAGGTCGTTTGAAGTTTCGAAATGAACGAAAGTATTGGAAGCAGCATCAAAGCGATCCAGAAAAATGGGGTTCTGCGGGTCAGCACAGTTACAACCGCCTCCTGTCCATAGGTTTCCTTTCCGGTCTTCCATGACCCACCTTACCATGTTTCCTCCAATGCTGAGCGGGTCATCCGGATCATGTTTAAAATGGCGGAACCGGCCTGTTTTCGGGTCGAACCGGGCCAGGCCATCGCCCCGGGTAGCCAGCCAGATATATCCGTCGTGGCTACGGTAAATGTTTTCTATGACTTCCGCCCGCAGCCCGGCCGGATCGCTGGCCGATTTCCGGTAATGGATATATTTTTTATAGAGAGGATCAAACCTTAGAAAGCCACTCTCCGTACTGACCCAAACATGCGGAGAATCCAGAGCAACGCTGTAGCCCAGCAACACATCCGGATTGCCCAGGGCAGCTCTTGTCAGATAAGGGGCCGTTTCCTCCTTTGTCCGGTCGAAGCCGGCCAAAATGGCTTCCGCATCTCTTATGCCCAGCCAGATATTGCCATCCGGGCCTTGCTTTATGCCCATGATCAGGCCATCCGCCGCCGGATTATTATTTTTATGAAAGAGGAAAAGCTTTTGTTCAGGAGTAGCTTTGATCAAATGGCCGCCTCCGTTCCCGCCGGTTCCAATCCATACAGCGCCGTCCCGTGTCTGGCAAAAGTCCCAGAGGAAGTCAGTTGGCAAAACGCCATCAGCTGAGTTTTTCTCGAAATGATGAACTTTGCCGCTCAATGGATCAAAGACATTCAGCCCTCCAAACATGCTGCCTATCCAAATCCTGCCCTGATTATCTTCCTGAATGAAAGTGACTCCGCTAAATTCCTGGTGGGCCAGGGGTATGTTCCGGAGATACGGGCGGCTCAGTTTCAATGGGTTGGCCGGGTCGTGGCTCAAGCGGGTGAACGCGCCGGTTTCCCGGTCCATCCAGTGCAGCCCGTCGCCCATCGTGCCAACCCAGAAGCGCCCCCTGCTGTCTTCGAAAATAGCCCTGACCCGGTTGTCGGCCAGGCTTCTGGAATTGTCTGGCTCATGCATATAGCGGGTGAACGACTCATTCGATGAATGGTATCGGTTCAACCCGCCCAATTTTTCTTTATTGCTTACATTATCCCAGGCGAAACCACACCCTACCCATAGCGTCCCTGATTTATCCACGTATAGTGCCCTGACCACATTATAACTTAAACTTCCAGCGGTGGTGGGATCATTTCGAAAATGCTTGAAATGCCCGGTTTCCCGGTCATATCGGTCCAATCCTTCATGAGTGCCTATCCAGATGTACCCTTGTCTGTCTTCAATGACAACGGATACCACGTTGCTGATTAAACTGTTTGAGTTGCCGGGATCATGCTGAAAGCGGGTAAATTTTTCAGTGGCAGGGTCAAATGCAGTCAGCCCTTCCCCGTAATGCGCCAGCCATATAATGCCTTTGCTGTCGACGAAAATCCATTCAATATAATTACCAGCCAGAGAATTGGGATTTTGAGGGTCATGGCGATAACTGAGGAAATTTCGCCCATCGAACCTGCGCAGTCCGTTTTTCGTCCCCAGCCACAAAAAACCAAAGGAATCCTGTACGATGCTCTGAATGGCGTTCTCCCCCTCCAGTGCCGATGGGGGGAACACCTCAATTTTGACAGGGAACCCAGATTGCGCCTTTCCGCCTGCCCCCTGCAAAAGCACAACTGCTACAAAAGCCACCCTTATCCAATTCCAAGCCGCCGGCTCAAAAGACCGGGAGGGCTGTCTTTCCAGGGTTGAGAGTACCCCATATTTCCAAGAGCTTGCGGTCTTCCAATACCTCATCCGTCAGGGGTTATGGCCAAAGTAGATGTCGTCGCAGAAAAAAGGATTCTTGAAACGTATTCGCGGCCTGCAATCCTCCCGAAAATTACATCAGCTTTTTTAATATTCATACAGGCCAGGCTGCCATTTTTTATACTCAACTGCAATAGGTTTTGTGCATTTGTGCGTGGACTTCCCCTTTCCGCGAGCGCCGACTTCGTCTGCCGGAGGAAGACTTCGTCGCCCGAAGGCTGAAGCTACTCAGCGGACTTCGTGCGCCGAAGGCTACTACGTCAGCCGAAGGCGGAGGCGCT
>JAGFJD010000416.1 GCA_024102975.1 Phaeodactylibacter sp.
AGCGCCTCCGCCTTCGGCTGACGTAGTAGCCTTCGGCGCACGAAGTCCGCTGAGTAGCTTCAGCCTTCGGGCGACGAAGTCTTCCTCCGGCAGACGAAGTCGGCGCTCGCGGAAAGGGGAAGTCCACCCTAAATGCACAAAACCTATTGGCGTTAAGTGTAAAAACTAAATTCAAACAGCTTCTTAAAACAAATTTTGTTTGGCCTGCGTTAACCAGTGAGTCTCCTTACGCCTCCTTTGCCTAAATCCCGGATCGAAAGTAAAAAGAGTCGATAAAGCAACTCTTGTTTTTAACGATTCCGAACGCTCACATTCATTATCGTAAATACACTTCAGAATATGGCAAAGTTTTTTGAGTTCAGGACGGAAGGCTTCGAGAAACATTCCTGCAACAGCCGCCGCGAAGGCCCCTGGCTTATTTTCGAATGCCCGCAATGCAGTTACGCCCGGAAGTGGAACACCGCTACCGACGAAATAAAACTGCTGGACAGCGGGGCCGAAAATACCCTCCACAGCGGATGGCACGAGCCGGCGGGCCTCCAGACCGGAAAGCTCAATCCGAACTGACCGTTCCTGCTTTCTCCAAAACCAGAATATCCTGGAAGTCCCTGCACGTTTCCTTCTTCCGCCCCGCCCAGTAGCCGTAATGCGCCCGGCCGGCTTTTAACCCCGCCGGCCCGACCATCTCCCGCAGGAGGTGGCTCTCCTCAAAAGCCACGTTGGCCGCCTTCACCTGCTCGTCCATCAGCCGGTAATGGCCGTGATCGTACGGGAAACTGAAATGGGGATTGCCCCGGGAAAGGCGGGCGGATTCCTCGTTCCACAGGAAAAAGGTGGCGAAGCAGCGCCCTCCCGGCCGCAATACCCGGGCGATCTCCCGCAGGTAGTTGGCTACCTCTGCGGGCAGCATGTGGGTAAAGACGGAAGTGAGAACCACCAGGTCAAAATCCCCGTCCGGATATGGAAAACGGAACTCCGCTGCGTCGCCGCCGCCGGAGCGGTAGAGGTCGTTGTCGAGGCCGACGTACCGGAACCGAAAGTTGGGATAGCGGCTGCTGACCGCCTTTTCGCACCAGCGCACCCCTGCTTCCACGACGTCGAACCCTTCGTAGCTGCCCCGCTCATCGAGGTAGGCGGTGAGCGGCACGGCGATGCGGCCGATGCCGCAGCCCACGTCGAGTACCCGGTGGTGGGGCTGCAGGCCCGCCAGTTCTATCAGGTACTGCCGCATCTTTTCTCCCTGCGCCCGGAAATCGCCGGAACCGGTGTAGATCAACCCCCGGGGCGGGGCCATAGGGCCGCGCCGCCCGCTGAGGCCTTCGTACAGGTCGACGGGCAGGTAGTACAATCGCCGGGCCAGGAAACGCCAGGCGGGGGGAAGGAAATAGTAGAGCTTGCGAAGCGTGGGCATGGGATAGACAGGATTGCTGGTTGATTTTACCCGCCCCCGCATTCGGCGGATCGTAGCCCGCTTTGGCAGGCTAAGAGCATGTTTGGAGGGCAAAAGTAATGATTTTGAACAGGATCAATAGGTTAAAATCTCTTGCAGGCCTGTTTTGATCGTTGCCAATTGCTCAGCTGTAATCGTTCCAATTCTATTGATCAGCCTCGTTTTGATGATCGTTCGGATTTGAAAAGTCAGTATTTCAGACCTTTGGGACAGATTGTTTTTACTATCAGGTTCCAACACCAGGCACCCAGCATATTTTTTGACTTTGCTCGTCAGCGGGCACACGATACAAATACCCATGTGGTCATTCATTGCATTGCCACTGATGATAACGACTGGCCGGATGCCACGTTGTTCATTCCCTTTTGAAGGGTTGAGATTTGCGTACCAGATAGCTCCTTGTTTCATAATTGCTCAACTTGCTCCAGGAACTCCTCCAACCCTGCCTCGGCCAATTCCGTTTGCTCTTCGTCCTGTGCCGCACGCTGAAAGGATTGAATATACTCCGCTTGTTTGATTTTTTGGATATAATGCCGTATGGACCGTTCAATCAACTGGTTTTTGGGAATATTTAATTTCCTGGCATATTCATTAAGCTGTTCTATCAATTCGTTTGGCAAAGTGCTGGAATAGGTAGTTTTCATATTTACGTATTGTGTTTACGATGTAAAAATAAGAAAACTTACGCAGTTTGTCAACAAGGATCACATATCAGAATTATATTTCCCTAACAGAGCCGGCCGCTGTGAAATCTCGTGGTAACAGACCACCCCTTCGCAGAAATAATGGGCCACCATGCTCCGGCGGGTCGCGCCGGGCTGCCGGATGGGGCTTCCGCCGTGGATGAGGTTGGCGTGCCAGAGGAAGACGTCGCCGGCCTCCCCTTCGAAGTATTTTTTCTGCAGGCCGTGTTGTTCGATCAGCTGTTCGATGTGGTCCTCATAATGCTTGTTGCTGTGCGGGCCGATCGTCCAGGCGGTATTGCCGGAAGGATAGTCCTGGGTGGTCACGTAGGGCAGCCGGTGGCTTTTGGGATAGAAGAAGAGCGTGCCGTTGTGGCGGCCCACCCGCTCCAGGGCCGTCCAGGCAGCAATGAGGTACCCCGGCGGCTCGGTCGCCATGTGTATAGAATCGGAATGGGCGCGCTGCTCGCTTCCTTCGATGAAGTTGATGGTATGAAAGGGGATCACCGGTTTGCCCATGATGAAGTCCAGCAGGCGCAGAAGGCCGGGGTTGCGGAAGAACTCCTCGTCGGCCACGCTGGAAACCTTGTAGGACTCCATGATCTTGCGGCCGGTGTAATTGAAATCCAGAGCCTTGTTCTCCAGCAGCCGCCCTATTTCCGCGTTGAGGCGCTCTACCTGGCCTTCGGAAAAGAAGCCTTTGAGCACGAGATAGCCTTCTTCGACGAAGTGCAGCAGCTGCCGTTGCAGCTCTGCCGGGAAGCCCGCAAATTCGGGATGCTGCCGCAGCGCCTCTGTGGCGCCCGGCCGGTCCAGCCAGGGAATGTCCGGATGATGGACGGGAAAATCGCCGCTGCCGACCGGCGCGTAGATGCTCTTGCGCAGGCCGTACTTTTTGTACAGCTCGCGGTTGTGCGCCAGCGCCCGGCGGTTGAGCAGGTTGTTGAGCACATAGGCCAGCTTCAGGCCCCGCAGGGCGCCGGTGTACTTTCTGAAAAGGTTGCTGAGGGATGTCATGCCCGCAAAGTTAGACAGGATTTACAGGATTTACAAGGTAGGCGGGGGAGACAGGATTTACAGGATTTACAAGGTAGACGGGGGAGACAGGATTTACAGGATTTACAAGGTATGCGGGGGTAGACAGGATTTACAGGATTGACAGGATAGGCGGGGGTAGACAGGATTGACAGGATTTACATGTTCAAACTGCTGTGCTTTTTTGTTTTTTACCGCAGAGTTTGCGTGGACCCGATTATGATGTAATGTCAGAGAACTGCCTATGTTGACCGCAGGCACTCCAAAAACCTCAGCAAGGTACAAACCAGAACCAGCCCATTGGGAAGCCTTTGCATCGGGCCGGATAAAAAATTTACATTCTGCATATTTATTTTCTTTTATTTCTATCAGAAAACATCTACTTTTAGGGATATTTTTCAATCTTGAATATGCACACCTAATATCCGTTCAGGATATTTCGAAAGTTCTCCCTTGCAAAGATCATCGATGTAACCTCCCAACCTACAGTAACAGGATAACATCATCTATTCCCTGGGGAATACCCCCCTCCCCGGACAGGCATTTTGCGGCCTGGAGGGACTGTTTGCCACCCGCAGGCGGTAAAAACCGGGTCAGTTATTGGTTCCCCTCGACTCGCTCGGGGTGAAATTGGTTATTTCCAAACCGGGAACCTAAGCGGTTGATTACCAGTAATAACCAGCAACTGCGCCCGACTTGGGGTGGCGTTAATAACTGCCCCGGGACTTCGTTCTGGCTGCACCAGGTTTTCCGTTCCATGCCAGGCGCCAAATATGCACATGCCCGAATGTATTCGATCATTTCAAAAAATACAATCGACGTGCGTATGAGACTGCTATGTTACCGTTATTTCCAGATTCTGGACAAACCTTTCTGGTTCCTCCTCTTCCTTTTTGCCGGAGCGGCCTCCGCTTTTGCTCAAACCGGCAACGTCATCCTGGCCAACCTGGCAAGGACCAATGTCAGTTGTTTTGGTGCCAGCGACGGCACGGCCAGCCTTTCTCCCACCGGCGGCGTACCGCCCTACACTTTCCTCTGGAGTACCGGAGAAACCACCGCCTCCATATCGGGCCTGAGCGCGGGCCCATACGGGTACACGATTACGGATGCAGTGGGGAACACCAAAATAGACGGCTTTTCCATCCTGCATCCCGGGCCGATCATCGCCAATGCTTCCTCCAGCCCGATCACCGGCTGCCTGCCCCAGTTCAGCGGCACGGCGGCGGTCAATCCCAGCGGAGGGACGCCCCCCTACGCTGTAGCCTGGAGCAACGGACAAACCGGCCTTTCCATTGCCGTCCTGGACCGGGGCGCCTACGGGTATACGATCACCGACAGTAACGGCTGTACGCGGGAAGGAGGGCTGTCCGTCCTGGGCCCTGGCCCGATCATCCCGCAGATCGACATCCGCCATATTTCCTGCTTCGGAAACGGAGATGGTTCGGCGGCCCTCTCTCCCTTTGGGGGCACGCCGCCCTATTCCTACCAATGGAGTACAGGGGCTACGACGCCCTCCATTTCCGGGCTGCAGAACAACGTTTACAGTTTTACAATCACAGATGCCGGCGGATGCATCCGGCCCGGGGATTTCTCCATCATTACGCCCTGGCCGATCATTCCCAACCTCACTGTCGGGAACAGCGGCTGTTTCGGCGGCGGTTCGGCAGCGCTCGACCCCGTGGAGGGCACGCCGCCGTTCACTTTCCTCTGGAGTACCGGTGAGACAAGCGATTCGATCTCGGGCCTGACGCCCGGTTCTTACGGGTATACGATCACGGATTCCAATGGATGCACCGATTCGGGCAGCTTTGATGTCGAAGATCAGTCGGCTCTCGTTTCCTGCCGGGTCGAAATCCTGAACGCCCCGACTGCCGGCAACAACAGCGGGCGGCTCCAAGCGGCAGCTTCGGGCGGCACACCGCCGTATTCCTTTGAATGGAGCAACGGGCAAAGCGGAGCGGTGATCGGCGGCCTGGCTTTCGGCCTTTACGAGGTGTCCGTCACGGATGCAGAAGGATGTTCCTCGGTTTGTTCGGTTTCCCTGCAGGCTTCGGTCTGCGAAAACGTGACCGATGCGGGCCTGATCGGCTACGACCAGCGGCTCTGCGGGCCGGGCAACGACCCCGATCCCATCATCAGCCTGGAGGATGCCTCGGGAGGGAGCGGTGCCCTGGAGTATCTGTGGATGAAGAGCACGGCGCCCAACCTCGGCCTCATCCTTTGGGAACCCATCCCTGAGGCCACCGGCCCGAGCTACGACCCGCCGCTGGTTTTTGAAACCACCTACTTCCTCCGCTGTGTGAGGCGGGAAGGATGCACGTTCTATCTGGAGACCAATATTGTAACGATCGAGGTAGGCGACGACGCCATCGCCCGTATCGTTGGGCCCGACGTCCTCTGCCAGGGGGAAACAGCAATGTATACGGCTGAAACGGCCACCGCCAGCCCGGAGATCAGCTGGCAGTTCAACGGCCCGCTTTATCCGCTGCAGCGATCGGGCGCCACCATCCCGGTAGTCGCGGAATATGCCGGGCTGGCGGAGATATTCCTGACGGTACGGGAAAACGGGTGTACCGCCATCAACTGGACGTCCGTAACGGTAGACCGCTGCGAGAGCCAAAACCGGCAGAACGGGCAGGCCCATGCCTATCCCAATCCGAGCCGGGATCAAATGACCCTGGAGCTGCCCGTTCTCTCCAAAGGGGGAGCATGGGCTTCGGTATTCAACACGCAGGGTGAACTCAAATTACAGTACCGCATCCCGGAAGGGGCCGGGGAATTGAAACTCGACTTAACCCCCTTGCCTTCGGGGATTTATTTCCTGGAAATCCGGCAGAAAAGCGGAAGGCGGGAGTTCATCAAGGTGCGGCGCCTCTGACCGGCGGCCGCTAAAACAAGAAGGGCCATCCTGAACCTAAGGTTCAGGATGGCCTGTATTGCATTTCGCCTGTACACTATGCTCAGGATCAATACCCGTTGCCGGAGCTCTGGTTGGCGCCGGAGGGCGGGTCCATTTCCACATCACCCGGCCTGGCAACCCGGAATTCCACCCGGCGGTTCATGTAGCTGCTGCCGGAAGGCACCAGCAGGTCGTTCTGCCCTTTCCACTCCAATACGAGGCGGCCCCGGCCAATGCCGTGATTGTTTACCAGGTGATCCACAACGGATTTTGCGCGGTAATAAGACAGGATGTTATTGCTCGGCACTTCACCGGTTGCGTCGGTGTAACCGGTCACCACCAGGCGGATGTTCGGGTTGCCTTTCAACATCCGGGCGATACTGGCCAGGGTGCCGTAGTCCGAGTATTTGATATTCTGGCTGCTGGTGCCAAAGTGGATCATGGGAAGGAACCACTCGGCTACGCCGCCGCTGCTGGCGGCAACGCCTGCGCTGGATTCGTCGCGCAGCTGATAGTTCTGCAATTCTTCGGCGATGATCTCGCGCACTCTGGCTTCGGAGACGCCGCCGCCGGGGCCGGAGCTTACCGGGTTGACCACCACGCCTTCTGCGTTGACGCGCTCGCCGGGCCGCGGCGGGAAGTACGGCTCCCGGTCCTTGTAATCGGGCACGCCGTCGCGGTCGCTGTCCAGTGTGCGGCCCTTGGTGTCCACAGGCACGTCCGGCGGCGTATTGGGCTCCTGGTCGATGGCGTCGATCACGCCGTCATAATCGGAGTCTTCGAGAGTGATCATGGACTGGTTCTTGACCTGGGCCAGGTCGTCCATTACGGACTGCAGGGGGTTGATCCAGTACAGGGGCTCGGA
>JAGFJD010000441.1 GCA_024102975.1 Phaeodactylibacter sp.
CATTTTGGGGGCTACTTGTGTAAAGGTGTGAAAGTGTAAACGTGTAAATGATTGGGAGCCAATTTCTTTTACACCTTTACACGCTTACACTTTTAAACGGACCAGAAAATGTCTAGTGGTGTGGCCAACAGGCATGAAAGACCTCATCGACCTCACCCAAATCGTCACGAAGACGAAGCTGCGATCTGTGGAATTGATTGGCGACCCTGGAGACGGCGCCTCCAAACTCCAGGAATTTTACGATCTGGTCTCGGATGGCCGCTTTACCGATGATGACGAAGCCGCCGAATATTTCTATGGAAAGGCCAGAAATTACCCCGGTTATCAGAAGCTGCGCAAGACCCTCAAGGACCGCCTCGTCAACTCCCTCTTTATCATCGACCTCAAACAGTCGTCCTACACCGACCGCCAGAAGGCCTACTACGAGGCCTACAAAGAATGGGCCGCCGCCAAGATCCTCTTCGGCAAGAACGCCCGGACCGCCGCCGCCGGCCTGGGACGCAAGCTGCTCAAGATCGCCCGCAAATACGAATTCACCGAACTGATCGTAGATATCTGCCACACCCTCCGGCTGTATCACGGCACCATCGAGGGTGACTACAAAAAGTACCAGCAATACAACGAAGAATTCAGAAAATACGAACAAATCTGGATTGCCGAAAACCGGGCGGAGGAGTTCTTCATCGACCTCAGCATCGGTTTCATCAACAGCAAGTCGACCAAAGCACAATTCAAGGACAAGGCCATAGAATATTACGGGCAGGTCAAAGACACACTGGAACAATATGACTCCTATCAGTTGCACCTCTGCGGCCGGCTGATCGAAGTGAGCATTCACACCAGCGTCAATGAATATGAGGAAACCCTCGATGTCTGCGACCGGGCGATCGCCTTTTTCGAAAAAAAGGACTATATTGCTTCGGTCCCTCTCCAGGTTTTCCTCTATCAAAAATTCATCTGCCATGTGCAACTGCGGCAGTATGAGGAAGCCAAAAAAGCCGCCCAGGCCTGCCTGCCCTACCTCGAAGAAGGGTCTTTCAACTGGTTCAAGCTCTACGAACTGTACTTTCTGCTCTACACCCACAGCGGACAGTACGAGCAGGCCAATGAAATCCTGAACACGATCATGGGCCACCACCGGTTCGAAGACTTGCCCGAAAACATCCAGGAAACCTGGAAGATTTCCGAAGCCTACCTGTATTTCCTGGAATGCACCGGCCACCTCCACGCCAGGGAACAGGAAGAACAGGAAAGGAGAAAGTTCCGCCTCTCCAAATTCCTCAATGAGATGGCGGTGTTCTCCAAAGACAAACAGGGCATGAACATCGCCATCCTGATCATCGAAATCCTGTTGGGCATCGCCCAGGAAAAGTACGACGAGCTGATCGACCGGGTGGAGGCAATGGAGAAATACCGCAGCCGCTACCTCCGGGAAGAGGGCATCGAACGGGCCAACCACTTCCTGCGCATGCTGCTGCAACTTCCCAAAAACGCTTTCCGCCGGGAAGACGCATTGGCCAAAGCCAGGGAAGACCAGATGGCCCTGGAAGCCATGCCGATCGAAATGGCTAACCAGACTTACGAAATCGAGATCGTGCCGTACGAAAAACTATGGGAAATCGTCCTGGAAATCCTGCCGGAATAGAGCTTCCGGAAAACAGGGACAGAGGTGATTCTGAACCACCCCAGGGTTGTTAATACGTCGGCTGACACTTTTCCGTTCATCTCGCCCAGTTGATCTTGCCCAAATTTCCAAAGGGAAATCATATAATAAATTAAATGTATTTGTAACTTGCTTGCAAAATAAACGTTTAAGCAGAAAAACTCATGTCTCAAAAACTGTTCCGGGTTTGATTTTTTAACTAAACGCTGAGCAAATATGCACAATTTACATCCACGCTCCCGTCTCGACGAGGAAAGAAAGGCCTATTGCCCTTCTGCACAAGCTCCCGTCTTCCTTCCTCATTTCCTTAGAGTGGTCAATGTAGACATCATTGGCCCTGAATCGCAGGTCAACACCGGTTTTTGACCTGCCCGACGAACACAAGCACTATTGAATGACACGTATTGGCCTTGCCGGCGCATTTCTCCCCTTTCCGGACTGCGCTGGCAAGGCCTTTTTTTTCGCGGGCGTGACCGCCTGGACTTTGGACGGCCCCAGGGTAAAGGCGGAAGGCGGAAGGCGAAAAAGTGAGCGTTGAGCGCCCATTTCATTTGGAGCCAAATTCCGACCCCGACAAGAAATCGGGGCAGGCTTTCCGCCTTCGCACTTCCGACTTAAAATGGCTGTACGTTCAAAGTCCAGTAACCCCACCCCACCCCCGCCGGGTACCCACCCCTCCTTTTGAACCACATAGGACAGCCGCCCTATGTGGCCTATGTGAAAACCGCTATGTGCCCTATGTGATAAAAAACCCGGGGTATGTAAATCCCGAAAACTGTCCTGCCCATCTGCTCTTCCCCGTCCTATCTTTGTTTCAACAGTACTTAGTTTCAGGTTTAATGAAAACGAAAAGTAACCAGGAAAAATGAGATTGTAAAATTAGTGTTTGTATGCCAGGATGGCCTGCTTCGGATTGGGAGCGGGCCTTTTTTGTTCTTCCTCCGGTATCCGATGTGGGTTCGGAAGAGGATTTATCCAAAGGCAGTATTTGCCTGGCACAGCTGCATAGGCATTGCTCGGAAAATGTCGATTTCCTCGTATCTTTGCGGCATGAAAAAACTTCCTATCGGCATACAGGATTTCCGGGAGCTTCGCGAAGGCGGCAACCTTTATATAGACAAGACACCATATATATACAGGCTTATCGAATCAGGAAAGTACTACTTTCTCTCCCGGCCGCGCCGTTTCGGCAAGTCGCTCACCCTGTCAGTTATTAAAGAGCTGTTCCAGGGTAGCCGGGAGTTATTTGATGATCTTTGGGCAGCGGAACGTTGGGATTGGGCTGAGCGGTATCCCGTAGTGCATATTTCTTTCAGCAAGATGGATTACCAGGGCGTAGGCATGGAAGAGGCCATCCTTCTTACTTTGGAACAAGCGGCAGTTGCGAATCGGATCAATTTAGAAGCCGCTACGATTAAACAAAAGTTTGAAGAACTGCTGAAAAAATTATCTGTGCAGGGAAAAGTCGTCTTGTTGATCGACGAATACGACAAGCCATTGATCGATTATATCGACGACCTGGACAAAGCAAAGGAGAACCAGAAAATACTGAAGGTATTTTATTCTATCATCAAGGACAGCGACCCCTACCTGCGGTTCTTGCTGGTCACCGGGGTGTCCAAATTCAGTAAAGTGTCCATCTTTTCCGACCTGAACAACCTTCAAGTACCTGGGCGTTTATATCGAAAGCGAGGTCAACGAGTCCGACGCCCGGCTGGACGCCGTGGTGCAAACCAGCACCCACATCTATATATTCGAATTCAAACTCGACCGAAGCGCCGGCGAAGCTATGTCCCAAATCCGGGAGAAGGGTTATGCCGACAAGTACCGGCATGAGGGTAAAACGATAGTGGGGGTGGGGGTAAATTTCAGCAGTAAGGAGAAGACGGTGGAGAAGTGGAAGTCGGAGAAATTGTAAAATTTCAAAGGCGCTCTTCGGAATTCGCTGTTCGGCTGTTCGCAAAGATCAGCACTGGGAATCATGCCTTCCCAAATAATTTGAGTGCGTGACATATTCGCGGGTTTTATCAGTCGTCTGACGACTTTCGTGCGACTTTGCGACTTTGAGTCGTCTGACGACTTTCTGTAATAGCTGTCCGTCAAAACCGGCCACCACTTCCACTTGCCCGTCCTTCCTGTATATATATGCTTTCTCTTCATACGGATCGATCAGCCACGCCAGGCGCACCCCATTCGCCATCCAGGTTTCCTTCATTTTTTTCTGAAGCTTTTTCAGCTTGGCGAACAGCGAACAGCCCCGGGGGTATGTAAAAACCAAAAACTGTCCCCACCTTCCTGCATCCCTCCCCCTACCTTTACATTATCAACTACAGAGAATTGCACACCACACCAATCTTTCCCAAAAACTGACAGCCTCCGGACAACGGGGGTATGTAAAACCAAAATTCTGTCCGTAAGCCCGGAGGTAAGCTGAAGTACCTTTATAACAACAAAGGAAACAGAAAGCTACCTCCGAGACAACTGCCGAAAAGACTTCTTCCCGGCAGCGCTTTCGGAACCAACAAGCGGAATCTATAACGAGCGCGTAATGGCTACCGGCTCGAGGGGGTGTCCTGTGACACTGCCCAACGGTAAAGCTATGCCCGGCTCACGCTGATCCGCACCAGAGGAGGCCGAACAGAAACACCATTATTCATCATCAAAATCAACGACAGATGAAGGCGAACGGCATTCTCCTGAACGGTACCTCTATGCAATTTGATAAAGGAATCATCAACGTAGACATCATAGGGCCCTGAGTTCCCTACGCACCAACCAACTTCAATTAGAAAAAGCGCGAAAAAAATACGCCATGATTCAGGGACACCCCCTTGAGAAAAAAAATTCGCAGCCTAAAGGGGCTCCTGGAAAACAAGCAGTGGAAAAAATCCTGGTCGCCGATGTACTCTTTGGTTCTCCCAACAAGAACTGTGCCGGCGCCGGCATTTGCAAAGTGATCGCACCCGTGGCTCAGGAAACGAGCCCCGACGGGCGCTGGGGATGCAACCGGGCAGTAGCCCTGGTAAAAATTGATGCTTCAGACATCCTTGTTTTCCAGTTCGTCAAACACTCGATGTGCCGCAAGGCCATCTCCAGATATTTCAGTACCGGTATCTTCCTGGTGGAAGACCCCTTCGAGTTTCGCCAGGACTTCTGGTCGGAGGGGTTCCGTACGATACAGCCGGGAGTATACCCGGTAGTGCACAGTGAAGACTACCTGACCGTTAATTTCAAAACGCAAAATATGATTTGGGAATAGTACATTTTTTTTCAAATGGGTTGTAATCAGTTTGTTAGGAAAGCAAGCATAACAACTTGCTTACGATGAGCTATCGTTCTGGCCCCTGTCGCCAAAAGTGGCGGCTATTGTCAGGATGCAACAGTGCTTTTCCATACGATCACATATAATTTTTTTAATTAGGTTGGAAGGCGCTAAGTTAAAAGCTCAGTGTCAGTGGGGGCCCTCGGCGAAGTGCCTCGCGTGCGGCGTAAGAGGGCCTCAACCCATTTTTTGTGTAAAAGTGTAAAAGTGTAAAAGTGTAAAAGTGTAAAGGTGCGGCTCAGGCCATTTACCCCCTTAAGCATCTGGAATGAAATGGTGAAATATGTGGAAATACATTAAAATACCTGGAAATACTCGCCAAACTTGGGCTTGCAAAGTATTTCCTTATTTCCGTGTATATCAAAGTGTTTCTGTCCAGGCGCTTACACCCCTTGCTATTCCTACATCAGCAATTAAAAAAATCAAATAATCCATGAAACACCGGGCTTTTCATAAGGATAAAATCCCAATCCACAGCAACATACGCCTGGCCAACCCCGGCATCGTATCGGAAGAGGAATGGATTCCCCGGGCTGCGGCTTCCAGGGGGCGCCCGACAGCGCTCCCCCGGAAGCCCCTGGTGCGGGCACTCCTGGCCTGCCTGCTCTGCATCCTGAGCCTCGGGCTTCCTAAAGCAGAGGCGGCGGCCCGGCCGCGCAGCAACGGGGAGCGGAAACCCGCCCCACCGTATCGGCTCAACGGCCCCGTCATGCTCCCAAGCCTCTCGGGGCAGCTTTTTAAACCCCGGGGGCCTTAGGGCCCGGAGAAGAATAACTTCCCCATTTGATACGGCTGTTTTTCCGCCATACTTCGTTGCTCGTCGGTCGCGTAGCTCCACTATGCTCCCTTCTCGCGCCTCGTCTGGCAAAAAAACAGCTC
>JAGFJD010000444.1 GCA_024102975.1 Phaeodactylibacter sp.
GGCGCCGACGGCTGCCTTATCCCCGATTGCCAGGACATGCAAATCGTGACCGACACCGGCGTGGTGACCCTGACGGGCATCGAAGCGCCCCCGGCGGTGGAAGAAACGCCCTTCCGCCTTTTCCCCAACCCGGCGCGGGATTATGTCCGCCTGCAGGCTTCGCATTCCTACGCCGGCGGCGGCCCGCTGCGCTTCGCGCTGCTCAACGCCCTGGGGCAGCCGGTGCTGGAGCGGCGCTGGCCCGCTTTTGCGCCCGGCCGGGAAGAACACATACCCCTCGGGGAGCTGAGCCCCGGCTGGTATACCTGGGCGCTGCGCCAGGAGGGGCGGATGGTGCAGAGCGGGAAGCTGGTGGTGGGGCGGTGAACCTACTTCACCCGAACCTTTGCCCCGAACAAGACGGAAAGCGAGTTGATCTGATCCGCATTGGGCCCCAGGCCCACGCGGAAGTACTGCAGAGAATGCTGGTAGGTAGGCTGGACGAAGAGGCTCCAGTGTGAGTTGATATAACGCTCCAGCCCCAGGCCAACGTTGCCGGTAAGGTAGGCATTTTCTTCGAAGGTGCCGCCTTCAAACCAGCCCAGTCCAGACTTGCGGATGCGGTCGATGGCTGGCTCTTCGTTGGAGGGTGCCGGCGGGGGCGGGGAGGAGGGGGGGCGCATAGGGAGGAAATCGAACTGCGGTGCTTCGGTGACGTAGTAGTTGCGCTGGAAGGCTACCTGAAGGGAAGCCCCTGCCAGGGCATAAGCCCTCCAGCCACCCCGGCGCAGGAAGCTGTAGCGGACGTGGAGCGGCACGTTAATAATATTGAGTTCGCTGGCTTGCAGGCGTTGGCCCTGAAGGCCGGAGCCAACGCTTCCATTGACGTAAACCAGCCCTACCGGGTACTGCCGCGCAGCATAAATAGCGCCGGTTTCCACTTCGAATCTGCCCATTTCAAGGCCTACTGACAAGCCGCCGCCATAACCCATAGCATATCGCTGTAAATCTTCCTCCAGCCTTTTCTCCTCGCTGGAAGGCACCGTGATGTGGTTGTACTCGGCGCTGCCGAACATGCCAACCCGGAAGGCGGCTTGCCTTTTATTCTTAATGAAGGGGGCATCATCAATGCCGCGGATTTCTTTGTAAGCTACCTCTTGCGGTGGCAATATTGCGAGCATGCCTGGTTCGGCGAGGAAGGGAGGCTGCAAACGGAAGCTTTGAGGCAGGGGATGAGCGGGGCCTGTAAGCGGTGAGTAGGGGCGGCTTAGCGGAACCAAAAGAGAAGACGGCTGTGACGAAAGGTTGCCGGAGCTGTTTCTCTGCCGGTTACGGCCAAGCGGGCCTCTGGCGGCAGGCGCCATGCCGGCAGAAGCCAGTTCTGTAGTTTCATTTCCATTGCCTCCGCTGCCGGAAAAAGCGTTGGCCGATGGCTGTATTGCCGTTTCTGTGTTTTCCGGCAACCCGGGTTGTCGGCCGGCGGGGACGGAAGCCTGCGGATTAGTTTTGCTACCGTTACCGGTCGTTGTTTCCTGGTTGCGGGGAACAACCAATGGCGTACTTTCCAGAACTTTAAGATCGACCGTGTCTCCGCTTCTGTGGCCGGTGGGAGCATGCTGCCAGAGCAGCAGGAACAGCAGGAGCATCACGGCCAACTCGGCAATTTTGTAACGCAGTACCTGGCGCGGCCAGGCGAAGGCCTCTTCCAGGAGCGCTTCCATGCGGCGCCAATGGCCCGGCTGGTACGGCACCCGGTAGCGGTGGAGTTTTTCAAAGACCGCCTCGTCAATATGTTTGGTGTCGGCAGCCGGCTGGCCTTCCATCGGTTTTCCCATAGCCTCCTCATCCAGCCTCTGTTCCATAAGCTGCCAGGAGCCTGCATCGAAGGGCAGGTTCAGGCCCTCCAGTTTCTCCTTAATGATTTGGTCTATCGGATTCTTCTTCTCCATATCCGTATGATCTCGAACTCAGTAAAGCCTGTAGTTTTGAGCGTGCTTTTACCAGATTTGACCGGGAAGTGCTCTCGGTGATATCCAGCATCTCGGCGATTTCCTTATGAGAGTAGCCTTCGATGACGTACAGGTTGAATACAGCCCGGTAAGCGGGCGACAGTTTCTGTATAGCATCCAGTATTTCTTTTTCCGTGCACTGGCTGATAGCGTCGGCATCCGCAGTGCTTAGGTCGTATGCTTGCTCGATGTCCTCCGTGCGCCTCCGGGTGTTCTTTCGGTAATAATCAATTGCCGTGTTCACCATTATACGGCGAATCCAGGCCGAAAGTGACGTTCCCGGCTGGTATTTCCGGATGTTTTTAAATACTTTGATGAACCCCTCGTGCAATACGTCCAACGCTTCTTCCTGGTCATTGGAATAGCGCAGGCAAACGCCCATCATGCGGCTGTAATGCTCTTCATACAGCGCCTTCTGGGCCCAGCGCTCACCCTGAGCGCAGGCCGTGATCAGGCTTTTTTCATCGTATTCCAGGGGCAAAGCGATACTCATGTACTTTTCAGCTTGCACAAGGTAGCCCAATTGTGAAAGATTTACAACTGGATCAATCGCTTTTGACACTAAGAATACAACGGCATCAGGGATAAATATGCTGCCTGAAGGGCAAATAATTACAGAAAAAGAGAATATCCACTCCTGAAACAAAACAAATGATTTTAAAATCAAAAATTAAAACACTTTGTTTTTAATAATAGGATAAATTTTATAATTTTGCGGCAGGGTAAATTCTAAAATGTTTTGCCCCCCAACGTTTTCAGCCAGAGGATCAAAATGAGCGACAACACGAGAACAGAAGAACAGAACGGACAGGATAACATTATCACTCTCAAGGGCATGTACCAGGATTATTTCCTGGACTACGCTTCCTACGTTATCCTCGAACGGGCCGTCCCCTCCATCCACGACGGCCTGAAGCCGGTACAACGCCGCATCCTGCACGCCATGCGCCAGATGCACGACGGCCGGTATCACAAAGTGGCCAACATCATCGGCCAGACCATGCAGTACCACCCGCACGGGGATGCGGCAATCGGCGACGCCCTGGTCAACCTGGGGCAGAAGGAGATGCTCATCGACCCTCAGGGAAACTGGGGCGATGTGCGGACCGGAGACAGCGCCGCCGCTTCGCGCTACATTGAAGCGCGCCTGACCAGCCTGGCCCTCGATATTGCCTTCAACCCGCAAACGACCGAATGGCAGCTGAGCTACGACGGCCGCAAACGGGAGCCGGTCGACCTGCCGATGAAGTTCCCGCTCCTCCTGGCCCAGGGCGCCGACGGCATCGCCGTCGGCCTGTCCACCAAAATCCTGCCGCACAACTTCATAGAACTCATCAAGGCTTCCATTAAGGTTTTGCAGGGGAAAAAGGTCAGGATTTATCCCGATTTCCAAACGGGAGGTTCGATCGACGTCAGCGATTACAACGGCGGCAAACGGGGCGGCAGGGTGAAAGTCCGCGCCCTGATCGACCGCGTTGACAAATCGACCCTGGCTATCCGGGAGTTGCCTTACGGAGTGACCACCACCAGCCTGATTGAAAGCATCATCAAGGCCAATGACAAAGGCAAGATCAAGATCAAAAAAGTGACGGACAATACGGCGGAGCACGTAGAGATCCTGGTGGAACTGGCCCCCGGCACTTCGCCCGACCTGACCATTGACGCCCTGTATGCCTTTACTTATTGCGAAGTATCCATTTCTCCCAACGCCTGCGTGATCATTGAGGACAAGCCCCACTTTCTCACCGTGGAGGAAATCCTCGACATCTCTACCGAACACACCAAAGAGCTGCTCCGCCGGGAACTGGAAATCCGCAAGGGGGAATTGCTGGAAAAGCTTCATTTCGCGAGCCTGGAGAAAATCTTCATCGAAAAGCGCATCTATCGCGATATCGAGGAGTGCGAAACCTGGGAGGCCGTCCTGCAAGCAGTCGACGCCGGCCTGCGCAAATATGTCATAACCCCGGGCGAAAACCCCCAAAAAGGAGATAAGCGCCTGCGGCTTCTGCGCGACATTACCGAAGAGGACCTGATCCGGCTGACGGAGATCAAGATCAAGCGCATCTCCAAATACAACTCCTTCAAAGCTGATGAACTGATCGCCAGGCTGGAAGAAGAACTGAAAGAAGTGCAGCATCACCTTGACCACCTGGTGGATTACGCCATCGCCTATTTCGAGGACCTGCTCGCCAAACACGGGAAAGGGCGGGAACGCCGGACGAAGATCACTACTTTTGATGCCATCGAGGCTACCGAAGTAGTCGCCAACAATGCCAGGTTATACGTCAACCGCAAAGAAGGGTTTATCGGCACCGGCCTGAAAAAAGACGAATTCGTTTGCGATTGTTCGGACATCGACGACATCATCGTCTTTCGGCAGGACGGGAAGTTCCAGGTCTCCCGGATCGCGGATAAGGTCTTTGTCGGAAAGGACATCATCCACGTCGACGTCTGGAAAAAAGGCGACGACCGAACGACTTACAATATGGCCTATGCCGACGGCAAGTCCGGCCGCAGCTTTGTCAAGCGTTTCAACGTCAAGGCCATCACCCGGGACCGGGAGTACGACCTGACTACCGGTGATAAGGGTTCCAAAGTCCTCTACTTCAGCGCTAACCCCAATGGGGAGGCGGAAGTCGTCACCGTGCAGCTGACCCAGGGCTGCCGGGCCCGGGTCAAGGTCTTTGATTACGATTTCGGCGAGCTGGACATAAAGGGCAGAAGCTCCAAAGGGAATACCCTGACCCGGTACCCGGTCAGGAAAGTCGCCCTCAAAGAGGTCGGCAAGTCAACGCTGGGCGCTCTTAAAGTATGGATGGATGAGGTCAGCGGGCGCCTCAATACCGATGGGCGGGGCAAATTCCTCGGCGAATTCGATACCGGCGACGCGATCCTGGTGATATACAACGAAGGTTCCTACGAAGTGGTAGAGATGGACCTCAACAAGCGCTTCGACCCCAGGGAGATCGCCCATATCGGTTTATTCGACCCCAACGAGGTGGTCAATATCCTTTATTTTGAAGGCGAGCGGGGCTGGACGATGGCCAAGCGCTTTCTGGTCGAAACCACGACAACCGGGCAGCGCTTCCCCTTCCTGACCGAAGACCGCAGGACAAAGCTGCTGTATGCCTCCCTGGATCCGGCGCCCAGGGTCAAATACACTTTCAAGGCCAATTCCAAAAAGGTGGAAGGCGAACTCAGCCTGACCGGCTTTGTCGACGTCAAAGGCTGGAAGGCCATTGGCAACAAAGTCAGCGACCAGCGCCTGACGGGGATTCGGGAAATTACAGAAGGTGCCGGTGCGGAGCCGCCGGAGAAAGAGAAGAGGGGCGAGAAAAAGGCAGAAGAAGCCCCTGCAGGAAAGTTAAAGGCCGGCGACAGCGTGGAGTTTGAGCTGGGCAGGAAGAACGGGCAGGGTAAGCTGTTTGACTAATGCTTGCAGGCCGCTTTCGAAGAAAAAGCGGCCTGCAAACATACTCTTACAACTCTTCTTCTTCCGCTTCCATTTCCTCTTTTTCTATTCCGTTGCCCAACAGGCCAAAAGCGAAGTCCTCCAGCAGTTTTTCAACCTGGCTGAGGTCGCCCTCCTCTACGGTAATATCGGTCAGAGAAGGCAGGTGCAAGGCAAAATAGATGTGGTTGTTGGCCATTTCCAGCAGGGTGATGGCCAGGGCCCGCGGATATGGGTAATCGGAGTCGATCTCCCGGATTATAAGGGCAATTTTTTTAGCGAGGGTTTTGTAGGTCAGGAAGAAGCCATGCTTGTTTTCTTTATCGACTTCCTTGGTGTGGTAAGCTTTAGTGGCCTCTGCGACTACGATACGGTGAAGGATATCTTCATCGACGAATTCGATTGAAGTGTTGCGCCTGGAGGTGTCTACAATGGAGGAAATCGCGATCTGTAATTTCTTCCTGGGGTCTTCGATATTCATGGTATTGTAATCGATTCGGAATTTCATCCATTCCCAATACCAGCACAGCAGGTAAACCAGGAGCAAGTGCTTGTTTTCGAAATAACGATAAACCGAGGCTTCCGTTGACCCGATCTGGTCCGCCAGCTTTTTGAAGGTGAAGGCTTCGAAACCTATTTCGTCGATCAGCAGAATGCTGTGTTGAATGATATTGCGGCCGAGCTTGGTATCCTGCGGGTCCCGGAGGTATAACCGCTCGTTGAGCTTCATTTGGATCGTAATAGCCATCCCTCGTTTTTTGTTTGTTGTCCTAATACCTAAATATCAAATGTAAGCAATTATCAAAAAAAGGGAAGTACTACTATCAACAAAAACAGGCAGGAAAGAAATAAAATCCTGAATGCCCTGCCCGGGCCAGGCCTGGCAGGAGCGCCGGTTTATCAAATTTCCCGTAAGTTCTTCGAGGTTTTGTTTTTTTTGGCGGCTTCCCTTTCCGCCTTCTTTTTGTTGTTTCCGTTAATCTGTTCGGTGGCCAGTTGCTGCAGGCCTTCGTCGCGGATGAATGGTTTGAGCCAGTTGATGCAATCTTCGAAAGACTCGAAGAGGTATTCCTCCGATACCAGGCCGGGGACGAGGTTGATCCGTTCGAACATATCCAGAGGCTGGCCTTGCAGGCCGGTGAAGACCACGAGGATACCCTGCTCCTGCAATTCCTGGACCGCCTCTTCCATGGCGTACAGGCCGGATTGGTCGACATAAGGCACCCGGTCCATGCGAATTACTACCGTCCTGATCTTCGGCAGGGCCTTGACCATATCCTGGAAACGCGAAGCGAAGCCGAAAAAGAGCGGCCCGTCCAGGTGTTTGATGTAAACCCGGTCGCCCACCTCGTCAATGATGTTGCCTTCATCTCTCCAGGGGACCTCCCGGGCAAAATCTTTGAGCGGCGCCGATTTCGTCTTGTGTTCCACCACGTCGGAAATCTTCTTCATGAACAGCAATGCCGACAGCACCATGCCCGCTCCAACCGCCACCAATAAATCGACGAACACGGTGAGCAACAGCACGGCTATCATAACAAAAGCATCGGAACGAGGCACTGACCGGATATGGCGCAGCCCACGGTAGTCAATGATGCCGATCCCCACAGTGATCAGGATGCCGGCAAGCACGGCATTGGGGATATGTCCGACCAGGGACCCTATGCCCAGAAGGACAACCAGCAGGAACAAACCGGCAATTATGCCGGATATCCTGGTCTTGCCGCCTGTGTTGGCGTTGATGACGGTCCGCATCGTGGCGCCTGCGCCGGGCAATCCGCCGATGACGGCAGCACCCATATTGCCGATTCCCTGGCCTATGAGTTCCTGGTCGCTGTCGTGTTTTGTTTTGGTAATGTTGTCGGCAACGATAGAGGTCAGCAGAGAGTCAATGGCGCCGAGGAAGGCCAGCGTTACGGCGTATTCGAAGATCACGACGACGTGGTTGATGTCCAGGAAAACGCCAATGAAGCCAAGGTGGAGTTGCGGCAGGCCGGTTGGAATGGGGCCGGCCGAGTTGAGGCGCAGCAAACTCCCGCCGGGCAAAAGGAAGAAGGCTGCGATGGAGACCAGGATGAGGGCTACCAGCGTGCTGGGCACGGCTTTGGTGAACCGCGGCAATAAATAGATCAGGGCAATCGTGATCAGGGCGGCGCCGACCGAATAAATATTGACGATTTCGGGTATTTCATGGATGGCGCGTATGGTGCCCATGGGCCCGCCTTCCGGGGCCGACATTCCAAAAAAGGGGAATACCTGAGTGATGACAATGATTACTCCGATGCCGCTCATGAAGCCGGATACGACAGGATAAGGGATATATTTGACGTATTTGCCCAACCGAAGGACGCCCAGGAGAGATTCCATTGCTCCTGCCAGAAAGAAAGTGGCGATAATGATGGGAAAGGCGATTTCCAGGCTGCCGGCATAGGCGATGGCGTCGGCGATCACCACTGCCGAAACGACCGTCATCGGCGCCGTGGGGCCGCTGATCTGGGTGGGCGTGCCGCCAAACATGGCCGCCAGCACGCCGATAGCAATCGCGCCATATAAGCCGGCAATCGCGCCCATTTCTGTTTGCTCCCCGAAAGCCAGAGCAAGAGGCAGCGCAACGATGCCCGCTGTCAGCCCGCCGAAAAAATCACCTTTGAGATTGGAGAAGTCAAATTTCAGGATATTCAGCATGGTGAAGAGGAGTCTTGAATGAAGAAAACTAAGGCTTCTAACGAAGTAACAACTTTTTTTTGTAATAGTTTTCCTATGGGATAGAAAAGTTTTCTACAAATTTTCCCAAAAACAGAAATCCCTGATTATCAAAAGAAAAGGAGAAGCTGTGTACAGCTTCTCCTGAAAAAGCCTCAGTCACCATGCGAATTCTGGCCAACACGAAAAGTGCGGCAGAATTAAAGAATCGCATTTTTAATATTCTTAACCTAAATTAATAGTAATTGAATTTTTATTAGAAGTAATATTAAAAATCAGAATAGTAAAACTTACATTTCAACAATGGAATGGAAAGAATGTTTGCGTTTTCTTTTTTCTTTTTTGACATTTGAAGGCAGGGAATGCTGGAGGCTATTCCAATGCCGATCCTTCCAGTTTTTTGCCAAGGTAAATGAGCTGAAAGCCAGCTTTGGCATTGATGTCGTCCAGGTTTGGAGGAATGACTTCTATGGAGCCGGTATCGGTTTTGAAGAAGAGCGGGACGGTATCCGGGTTGGCGGCTGTGCGGTTGATCAGGCGTTTTAGTTGTTCGTCATCCGTTATGTTTACCTCGTGGATGTTGGGATAATCGCGGGCGACCTCATTGATGTTAAGGAAGTCATCTGTATAGGAAAAGATGCCCTGTTGCGGCAACTCGGGCCGTTCTTTTTTTAACTCTTCCGGCGTGATGAGCCGGAAGGTGCCGTTTTCGCCGAATATCTTCTGATATTTCCGCACGGCATATTGGTTGACGTCCACGCTACTCGTCATGGCGATCATATAACCCATATCCAGCAGTTCGAACTGCTCTCCCAGGTCGTCGGTGTAAATGTTGACAAAGAAGGCTTCCAAACCGGTTTCCTTAGCTTTTTTGATGCTGCTTTCGTTATTGTCGATCAGGACCACATGGCGGTTGTTATCCTGGAGGTATTTGCCGATGAGGCGGGCGGCGCCATTGGCCCCGATGATGAGGATGCCCTCCGAGGCGTCCTGGGTGACTTTTAGTAATCTGGCAATTACACGGGCGGTTGTTGCATTCAGTAAAACCGTGCCGAGCACGATCATAAAAACGAGAGGGACCAGGAATTCCGCATCCGGCACCGGAGGCGATTCGGAAGTGAGCGTAATGCCAAATAAGGAAGCAATGCCGGCAGCCACGATCCCTCTGGGCCCAACCCAGGAAATGAAGATTTTTTCGGAAAGGTTTAGTTCGGAACGCCAGGTGCTGAGGAAAACGCCCAGGGGGCGAAGGACGAATACCACGGCGGCAAACAGGGCGAGTGCCCGCCAGTCCTCCAGGATGATGTGGATGTCCTCCATGTCGATATTGGCAGCCAGGATGATGAAAAGGATCGAAATCAGCAACACGCTCAGGGATTCCTTAAAAGAGAGGATATCTTTTAACCTTGGGACGTCCAGGTTGCCGATAACCATTCCCATGACCACTACGGACAGGAGCCCTGATTCGTGGGCCAGCAGATCAGAAAAGACGAAGACGCCCAACACCAGGGCCAGCGTGAAAACGTTGAGCAGGTAGTGAGGAATGAGGTCGGCCTTGATCAACTGGTACAGAGACAGCGCCGCCAGTGCCCCGATGGACAATCCGATCATAATGATCTGGAAAAAGGAGATAAAGGCATGAGAGGTGAACTCAAGCCCTCCTTGGGAAGAACGTATGAACTCGAATACCAGAACCGCGACCAGGGCGCCTATCGGATCAATGAGGATTCCTTCCCATTTGAGCACAGTAGACACATTCCGGTTGAGCGGTATGTTTTGCAGGATAGGGGCAATGACGGTGGGGCCGGTGACGATGACCAGCGCGCCGAACAGAAAAGAAATAGGCCAGTTCAGGCCCAGGAGGTGATGCGCCGCCAGGCCGCCTCCCAGGAAGGTGGTTAAAGGTCCGAAAGTAATCAGCTTAAGGATGGCGGGGCCCACGCCAGAGATTTCCCGCCGCTTCAGGGTCAGCCCTCCTTCGAAGAGAATGATCCCGATGGCCAGGGAGACAAAAGAGAACAAATACTTGTCCGGAAATATACCCAGGCCTTCCGGAGCAGGGTGGTAGATGGGTTCTATCAGTTTCTCCCCGTCGGCAGTATAAAAAGTGGAAAGGGGGCCCACGGCCAGGCCGATCAGGATCAACGGCAGAATGGCCGGCACTTTTATCCGCCAGGCGATCCATTGAGCCAGGATTCCAAGAATGATTATTCCAGCAAGTTCAAGCATCTATAATATTTGGTTCAGCGGAATCGATCCGGCCAATGATATTTTTCCGGGTTAAATGGTAAGTAAAGCCCTCGCAATATAACCATTATCTCCGACTGCGTTTATAAAAGCCAGGGCAGCCCCTTTCCATTGATGGTAACGGATGTTTGCCCGCTAAGTTTATCAGAGGGAATTCCGGGCCGGGAGCATTCAGAAAATTTTATTCACATTTCATTGAATTCCTTACCTTTGCAGCCTTTAAAAAAGGACAGGGATAAAAAAAGATGTTGCATGAGCGTCCTCAAAGAGATTCAAAAGCGCCGAACATTCGGTATCATCAGCCACCCGGACGCCGGGAAAACGACCCTCACGGAGAAACTCCTTTTGTTTGGCGGGGCTATTCAGATTGCCGGCGCTGTGAAATCCAACAAGATCAAGCGCAGCGCTACCTCCGACTTCATGGAGATCGAGCGGCAGCGGGGCATTTCCGTAGCCACGTCGGTCATGGCCTTTGAATACCGCGGCCTGAAGATCAACATCCTCGATACGCCGGGCCACCAGGATTTCGCCGAAGATACCTACCGTACGCTCACGGCGGTCGATAGCGTGATCGTCGTCATTGACGTAGCCAAAGGGGTGGAGGCCCAGACGGAAAAGCTGGTGGAGGTTTGCCGCATGCGGAAAACCCCGATCATGGTATTTATCAATAAACTGGATCGCGAAGGGCTGGATGGGTTTGATCTGCTCGACGAGCTGGAACAGAAACTGGGCCTTACCGTCCGGCCCCTGAGCTGGCCGATCGGGATGGGGCAGCGTTTCAAAGGGGTATACAGCCTCTACGAACAAAAGCTGGTCCTTTTCCGCCCGCACGGCAAACAGAAAGAAGAAGACGCCATTGAAATTACCGATTTGAAAAGCCAGGATCTGGAGAAGTACGTTGGGGAAACCGCTGCCCGGGAACTGCGGGAAGAGGTACGCATGGTAGAAGAGGTTTATCCCCCTCTTGACCGGCAGGCCTATCTGGAAGGGGAACTCTCGCCGGTCTTCTTTGGCAGCGCGATCAACAACTTCGGCGTGCGCGAATTGCTCGATTGCTTTGTAGAGATCGCGCCGGCGCCCCTGCCCCGCATTACCGAAGAACGCATGGTAACTCCGGGAGAGGATCAGTTTGCCGGCTTCGTTTTCAAGATCCATGCCAATATGGACCCCAAGCACCGGGACCGCATCGCCTTCCTTCGGGTCTGCTCGGGAAAGTTCCAGCGCAACACCAACTACCTGCATGTCCGCCAGAACCGAAAGATGAAATTTGCCAACCCTACCAGTTTCATGGCGGATAAAAAAATGGTGATCGACGAAGCATTCCCCGGGGACGTGATCGGCCTGTACGATTCCGGCAACTTCAAGATCGGCGATACAGTAACCGAGGGGGAAGTCCTTCACTTCAAAGGCATTCCCAGTTTTTCTCCGGAGCAGTTCCGCTATGTCAACAACGCAGACCCGATGAAGTACAAACAGCTGGACAAGGGCCTGGAGCAGCTTATGGATGAAGGGGTGGCCCAGTTGTTCGTCAAGGAAGACAACGGCAGGAAGATCATCGGGACGGTAGGGGCGCTGCAGTTCGACGTCATCCAGTACCGCCTCGAACACGAGTATGGCGCGCGCTGCTCCTATGAACCCTTAAACCTGTACAAGGCTTGCTGGATCAGCTGCGATGATGAAAAGGAGCTGAAAGAATTCCTGAACCGCCGCCGGAAGGATATCGCCCGCGACAAGCACGGCCAACTGGTGTATCTGGCCGAATCCGCCTGGAGCCTGAAAATGGCGCAGGAGAACCATCCCAAAGTCCGGTTTCACTACAAGAGCGAGTTTTAGGGAACCGTCCAGTACCGGTCGACCCGATCCAGAGTTGAGAGGTCAACCGTATAAGCCCCGGAAAATTCTTTCTGAATTCCTTTAGCGAATTTATCCGCTGCCTCTTTGGTATCGAAAGGGCCGAGAAGAAATTTATTCACCGTCGCCTTGCCCGGGCCGTAGCCTGTGCCAATCAGCAGGAGAAGGCCTGGGTGGTTTTTCTGTATGCGGCTCAGCCCGGCCTCGTTCCACCACCCTTTTTCCATAGCGAACAATTGGACGCCAAAGCCCTGGCGATAGGAAACTGCTCCGCCGGGCGCTGCCGACGTATCCGTTTTTCTCTCTGCCGCGCCGGGTTCGTTGTAAGCCGAAGGGGAGTTTGCCCACCGTTCTCTGTCGGTACGGGGAGTGGAAAGCGGCGGCGTATACTTCGGCGTTGCCGTTTCCTGCCGGGGAGGTTCATAGCGTGGTTGATCCGGCGTTTTGTATTCGAATGGGGCAGGGGTATTGGTTTTCGGTCCGGGTTCCGTTGGCTTCAGGTAAACCGGGGATGCCGTAGTTGTAGTGGATGAGGAACGATATGCCAGGTAGAAAACGCCCGCTATTGCCAATAAAAAGAAAATGGGCCATAAGGAGATACGGGGAGCGTGCCTTTCTTCGTATACGGGCTGAGGCTGGTACGCCATTGGGTAGGGCATGGTGCCCTGAATTGGTTGGGGCGGGCCTGTAGGCTGGCGTTCCTCCTGATGAGGGCCGAACAGTTGGCCAACGAGAAAGAAGAGCAGCGTGAAACCTAAAATTCCGAGAATAATTAACAGGGATGCAGGCATGGGGTTGTTTTTTTATGGGAAAATGGGGTTCTCGCCTTCAGGAAAGGGGAGCAGCAGGCAGGGAGGTGAAGGCCGGTAACGGAAGTTATGTCGCAGTACCTGAGCAAATGGTGGCGCTCTTACGGGAAGTGTAGTGTGTGTTCTCTCTGGTATCCTTGTTGTCGTAGCGGAGGAGGCGCCTCCTTTTCGGTAGTTTTCTCTCTGCCAGCCCTTTGCTTCCGGGCAAGTTACATTACTGTCAACGAAATTAATTTGGCGTTTAGTTTCCGGAAGGGATGGAAATTTTACAAATATGCTGAACGCCGAATCTTTGCCATCAGGCCATAATCGCCGGCTCCAATCTTTCTTCGCCAAAAAAAAGAATGAATAGCGGCAGTCAACCGGCTTCCTGGCCATAATGGGCGGACAAAGGTTTTCCTTTGGGCAGCAGGTTCGCGTAAGCTACGGCTATGGCGGCGGCCAGCGCGGCATTGTTGAGGATCAGCCGGATATTGGCCTGCAGGCTTCTGCCTTCGGTGAGCGATTCGATTTTTGCCAGCAGGAAAGGCGTCAGCGCCTTGCCTTTGATGGCTTTGGTTTCAACTTCGGCCAGGGCGTGGGAAATAACCTCCTCTATATCGGCTTTAGGGATTGCTTCGGCTTCCGGGATAGGGTTGGCCACGAGCAGGCCGCCGTCCAGCCCCAGTTCCCATTTGGCCTTCATTACTTTGGCGATGCCGGCAGGGTCATCCATGCGGTAATCGACGGGCAGGCCGCTGTCCCGGCTGTAAAAGGCCGGAAACTCCGCTGTCTGGTATCCCAGGACCGGTACGCCGTGGGTTTCCAGGTATTCCAGGGTCAGCGCCAGGTCGAGTATGGACTTGGCGCCGGCGCAGATGACAGCCATATTGGTGCGCGCCAATTCCTGGAGGTCGGCGGAGATGTCCATAGTCTGGGCGGCGCCCCGGTGTACGCCTCCGATACCGCCGGTAGCAAAGACATGGATACCCGCCAGCCGGGCGATGATCATGGTGGAGGCCACCGTGGTGGCCCCGTCTTTGCCATTTGCCAGCAGGATAGGAATATCCCGGCGGCTGGCTTTAGCCACCTTTACGCCCTGGCTGCCCAGGTGGTCTATTTCTTTAGGGCTTAGGCCGGCTTTGAGCCGCCCTCCGAGAATGGCAATGGTGGCGGGAATGGCGCCGGCGGTTCGGACCTGCTGTTCGACCCGCAGCGCGGTCTCCGCATTTTGCGGATAAGGCATTCCGTGGGAAATGATCGTTGATTCCAGCGCGACGACCGGGCGGCCTTCGTTGAGCGCGTCTTTAACTTCGGGGGCGATATCTAAATAATGATTGACCATAGTATTTTGGGAATATGCAGACAATTTAACAATCAAGTTGGATTATTTTAGCGAACAAAACAAAAATTTGCTCATGCATACCTTTAGGGATGTCTTCGGCCCGGCCAAGCCGGTGATCGGCATGATCCACGTGCAGGCGTTGCCGGGAACTCCGGCCTACGGAGGAAGTGTGGTTGATGGAGGTTGTGGGACGGTTGTTAGAAGCTGTTTTAATTTGGCTTTTCGCTGCGAAAAGCCAAATTAAAACAGCTTCTAAGACAGGCTCACCTCACCCGCCGGCCCTTCCACTCATACTGCCTTATCAGCAAGGAAAGCAAGCCGATCGCAGCGATATACAAGACATGCATAACTTCCAGGAGCCAAAAATCTTTCATGAGCCGGGAGCGGCCAAAAAAACCGGCAGCCGTGCTGAGGAACAGGTAATCGGCAAGGCCCTTCCCGGCAAAAAGGGCAAGCGCCAGCCCCAGCCCATAAAATCCGAACCATGGCACAGCCAAAAACATGCCGAGAATAAACCAGCAGAGCAGGAATACCAGCCCCAGCACGGCGGTGATGCGCCAATCTTTATAATTGGCGTTTTTTGTTCCCCACCGGAGGCGTTGGTTTACAAAGCTTTTCCAATCCGGCACAGGCAAGCTATGCACGGCAGCTTCCCGGCTTTTGAGGAAAGCCACTTTGCCCGGCCGTCTGGCGGCCGCCTTTTGTATGAGGAAGATGTCATCCCCCGATGCATATTGCTCATTGCCCATGTAGCCGCCAATATCCTGAAAGAGGGTTTTCGTAAAAGCCAGGTTGGCGCCATTGGCCATGTAAAGAAAGCGGCTTTGGATGCCTGCGCCGGTGACAGCCATCATGCCGATGAAATCGAGGGACTGGAAGCGCTGCAGCAGGTTCTGCTCCCGATGGAACAGCACCGGGGCAGCTACGAACCAGGCATCGGTTGTTTCGTGGAAAGCGGCGTGGCAGGCCAGCCAGTGGGGTGGAACAACGCAATCAGCGTCAGTAGTGACGACCAAAGTTCCGCAGGCATGTTCCAAGCCCAACGCCAACGCCTTTTTCTTGTAGGAAAGAATCTTTTCTGCGGGATCAATGTGGGCGGCAAGATGCAACAAACGGAGGTTGAGCATCGGATGTTGCTCTACGAAGGCCGCCGTGTCGTCAGAGGAATGGTCGTCGATGACGATGACTTCAAAAAGTTCTTTGGGATACGACTGCCGACGGAGGGAGTCCAGCAACTGGCCGATAACCGGAGCCTCATTACGGGCGGGAATGAGCACGCTGATGAAAGTCCGGGGATGATAGCCGGCCGGCCGTTCCCATTCCGGCAGAGCGTTCCAGGCCGCCAGGCAGCGCTGGATGACAACGGCGTAGGCCAGCAGCAGGCCAAGGCCGGCAGCGGAGAGTAAGGTTAACAACAAAGACTTTGCTTTTGACACGGACCATGAGGCTGTGCAGACAGGATTAACAACCCGACTGCTACGCCGGCCTATGGCCTATGGCCTGCGTAGCAGGGCCGGCAATTCCTGTTGGCACGGGCCCACTACATCCTGTCAATCCTGTCTACTTTTAAATCCTGTTAATCCTGTCTGCTTTTAAATCCTGTCAATCCTGTCCATGTATCTACTCAAAAAACTCGTCGTACCGGTTGTCCGTTTTCCGCGGGCGGTCCCGCTTTCTTTCTTCCTTTTCGATGCGCGGCAGTTCCAACGGTTCATCATCCAGTTCTTCAAACTCGATGTATTCTCCTTCCCGGGGCGCTTCTGCCTCTTCCCGGGCTTTTTGCACCTGCCTCCTGAACAGCGCTTTGCCCAGCAGGAAAGCCGACAGGACCGGAAAGCCCAGCACGCTCAAAACGACGGCGCCGATGCCCAGCAGCAGGTTGTCCCGGAGCAGCCCGCCCAGCCATTTGGCGTAACCCAGCACCACTTTGTAGTCAATGATGAGGGCCGCTACGATCATGATCGGAGAGAGGTAATATAATATGGTGAATATGGCGCGGGCGATAAAATACAGCGCCACCAGGAACAGCACGACCAGGAGTATGCCGGTGATGGAACTGAAGGGGTTGTTGTTATTGAAATTGAATTCTTTGCGATAGCGCATGTTCTGATCCTTGGTTTTTAAATAGAACCTGTAAGTTACGCAATTGTTGGTGTACTGCTTTGGTGCTTAGACGGGAAAGCCTTTAGCTTCGATGAGCAGGAAATGCAGCAGGATGTGATCCCGGTTGCTGCCCGCATTTTTGCGAAAACCGGCGGACAATTTTTTGCATCCCCGTAAATAGCTTTATTTTTGGTCCTTGTATTTTCTGTTTTCAAACGAAAAGCCTTCCTGTTCGCTTACGTACTGCTCTAAATATATTTAAAAAACAATAACCGGCAATGACAAGGTACATTTTTACGAGTATACTAATTGTGGTGAGCTTCGGCGTTTTCGCTCAGGCCAACCTCCGCTGTGAATTGCAGGCATGCGTCGAAAGCCCGTCCCTGTTCGAGTTTGACGGCAGTTCTTTCTTTCCGATACGGCAACCCGAGAAAACCGGGGAAGGCGTGTATGAGTTTCAGCTCCCGTCGGCCGAGAACCGCTTTTATTATGTGGGGGCCAATACTCAGAACCTGGCGCCGGTCATCCTGGGCCAGGAGGAGCAGGTGGTGCTCCGGGGCCACTGCCGGAGCTTCCGGAGCGCTGCCATCGAATCGCCGGTCAATGAAGCTTACCAGGCATTAAAGGAACAGCTGAACGAGCTGCAATCCCGCAGCAGCATCCTGTCCCGCCAGCACCAGATGGCCGCCGGGGAAGGCCAGGACAGGGTCACGGCGCAGCTAAAAGCTCTGGACGAGGAGAAGCTCGCCCTGCTGGAAGCCATGGAAAAAAAAGACCCCCTGCTGGGTAAAGTTGCCGCCATAAACACATTGCTCAGCTATCAGAACAACGGAGCCGGCTACGAGAACGAAATCGACTACTTTGCCAACGAATATTTTCACTTTGTAGATTTTAAAGACCCGGCCTTTCAGTATTTGCCCTGGACGTTTGAAGGCTTCCGCAGTTACGCCACCACTATCATCAGCGTAGGGCTTCCGGAAGAGCAACAGCGCGCCTATCTCGACGGGGCGTTGGCAAAGCTGGAGAAGGGCGGCCTTGCCCACAAGCTGGCCCTGTCGGGCGTGATCGCTACGCTGAAGCAGAAAAACAACGGACTGTTCGTATACTATGCCGGCCAGTTCGTTGAATCTTTTAAAGACAGCGACCCCTCCGCTGCTGCCGGCATGCAGGCGCAGATCGAGCAGATGAAAAGCTTCGTCGTGGGCGGGCAGGCGCCGGACTTTACCCAGAAAACGCCGGATGGGGGAGAGATGAGCCTCAGCGACCTGCGGGGCAAGGTCGTATTGCTCGACTTTTGGGCCAGTTGGTGCGGGCCCTGCCGCCGCGAGAACCCCAACGTGGTCCGCATGTACGAAAAGTACAAAGAAAAGGGCTTCGACATCCTGGGGGTCAGCCTCGACAAGACCCACGACCGCTGGATTCAGGCTATCGAACAAGATGGCCTGGAGTGGCACCACGTCAGCGACCTCAAGGGCTGGAGCAACGAAGCGGCGCAGGCCTACGGCGTGCGCTCCATTCCGCACACGGTGCTGCTGGATGCAGAGGGGCGCATCCTGGCCCGCAACCTGCGCGGCGAAGCGTTAGAGCGGAAACTGGAGGAGATTTTCGACTGAATCAATACGCTGTGTCATCGGGAGATTCCGCCATGGCCCGGGCGATTGGCCGAAGGTTCATCCACCACTGAGACTTCGGCCGCTGAAACTCTGTGTCTACCAGTTCGGGCCAGCGGGCCATGTCGACAAAGTCTACCTTTCCTTTTTGCTGGCCGATGAACGAAACCGACTTGCGGCCGGCGAGGGATTCCCCGATCAGGTGTTCGGTGCAAAGCCGGGCCAACCTGATGGCCAGTATGCGGTCGTGGGGCGAAGGGTCGCCGCCCTGCTGCAGGTGGCCGAGAATGGCCTGCCGCACATCGAACAGCGCCCCCCCTTCTTCTTCAAAAAGGGCCGCCATGAAGGCCGTGGTGTACAGGTGGTTGGCCCGCTCGTTGCGGATCATCAGGCCAAGGCGCTTTCCTTTGGAGAAGCCATTCACCAGTTTTTCCAGGTCTTTCTGCAGGTCCGAGAGCTTTACGCCTTCCTCGTGGAGGTATACCCGCTCGGCGCCGGTAGCAATACCGCTGACCAGAGCCAGGAAACCGCAGTTCCTGCCCATCACCTCCACCACGAAGCACCGTTTGGACGCCACCGCCGATTGCTTGATCTTATCGACAACGTGCATGATGTTGTTCAGGGCCGTATCAGAACCGACGCTTCGTTCAGTGCCGGGCAGGTTGTTGTTGATGGTGGCCGGCAGGCATACCATCGGGATGTTGAAGGCGGAGAAATCTTCCCGCCTCTTATACATGTTGTAAATGCCCTGGTAACCGGACCAGCCGCCGATCATGATAATGGCGTCGATTTTCTGCTCCTCAATGGTCCGGGCAATGGCGTAGTAATCGGTGCCGGAAAGTGGTTTCCGGTTCGTGCCCAGTTCGGCGCCGCCGATGTTAACCCAACCGCCTACGCTCATCCAATCCATTTCTTTGATCTTGCCGTTGATCAGCCCCTGGAAACTGTCGCTGACGCCGAGCATGACATGGCCGTGTTCCAGGCCGATGCGCACTGCGGTGAGGGCTGCTGTATTCATGCCGGCGGCCGGCCCGCCGCCGTGCAGGATGGCGATCCTCAGTTTCCTTTGCCCCTGGTCCGCTCCGCTGGGCAGGGTGCGGATCATCACCTTCAAGGTTTCGTAAGCTTCGGCAAATACCCCGCCGCTCAGGTCCATCGCCCGGCTGTAATCGCCGGCTTTGATCATCTCCCGGATTTCCTGAGTATCATTCACGCACTTCATCAGCGGGGCGGTGATGACATCATTTTCCTGTACGCCGATCAGTACCGGTTCGTCCTCAGCGGAGCTGGAGGCGATCTTTTCTACCGCAGTGCATCCCAGAAGGGTCGTCATGTAGCGGTCATAGGCGCTGGGTGCGCCGCCTCGCTGCACATGGCCCAGGATGGTTATCCGGGTATCCTCCCCCAAGCGTTCTTCCAGGACTTGCTTGATATAGGAACTGCCGATGGGGTTTCCTTCGGTATCGCGGGCGCCTTCCGCGACGATCACGATGCTGTCCCGCCGGCCGGATTCCCGGCCGGCCTTTAGCAGGGCGCACATATTCTCTTCCCATTCTCCCGGTTTTGGCGGGTCTTCCGGGATGAAGACGTAATCGGCGCCGCAGGACAGGCCGGCCATCAGGGCGAGGTAGCCACAGTTTCTGCCCATTACTTTTATGACAAAAGTACGCTGGTGGCTGGCAGCGGTGCTGATGATGGCGTCGACGGCCTCAGTTATCCTGAACAGGGCCGAATCGGCGCCGATCGTCATATCGGTCCCGCACATGTCGTTATCAATGGATCCAACCAGCCCGGCAATGAAAATGGACCGGTATTTTTCAGCCAGCCCTTTATCGATCTTTCCTTCCTGCAGCAACACATCGACATGGGATGCCCACTCCTGCCGCAGGACGTTGGCCCCGGTCAGGCTGCCATCCCCTCCGATCACGACCAGCGCGTCGATGCCCCGGCTGATCAGGTTGAACACGGCCTGCCGCCGGCCTTCTTCCGTGCGGAAAGCATCCGACCGGGCCGAGCCGATCGAAGTGCCTCCTTTGTGCAATATCCCGCCGACGGACGACCATCCTGCTTTTCGGATGTAGTCGCCCCCCAGGATCATGCCCTTATATCCTTCGTAGATCAGGTATATATCGAATCTTTTGTGGACGGCGGCGCGCACTACGGCCCTTACCGCCGGGTTCATGCCCTGCGCGTCGCCGCCGCTGGTCAGAACTGCAATTGATCTTTTTTCCATAATTGGCCATTGCTTAAATGAGATTTGCAAATATGGCAATTTATCGAAGGGAAGTAATTAAATGGCCGTTAATTATTCATATCGAAGGGGGTTCCCAACCTTTTTCATATTCCCGGCTCCAGTATTCCTCCATGGCCCTCTGATCTTTGAACCTGCCCGTTTCGGGATCGACTTCCAGCCTGGCGTTGCCCATCCGGGAAGAGATATTGGCATAGTGGCAAAGGTGGGTGCTGATGGCCCCTTCGCCGATAGGAGCATGCAGCGTCGCCTCGCCCCGGATGGCGTCCAGGAAATTCTTTACATGGAGCGTAGTCATATCGCCGCCGCCGCCCAGGGCGGTTCCGGCTTCTTTCCCGCCGGAAAAGTTTTCGCGCACCAATTCGCCGCTTCGGCCGAACAACTGGTAGCCTTCCCGGTTGACGTGCACGCTGCCTTCGGTACCGTAGATTATAGTTCCGCGGCCGCCGCCGTACGTGAGATAGGGGTTGCGGCTCTTTCCGTCCCACTGTATTGTTTTCCCGCCGGGAAATTTGAAGGTGGCCAGCATGGTGTCGTACATCACCCAGGGGTCGTCTTTGAAATGGTATTTGCCGGCGTCCACGTAAACCAGCTCCGGATACGTCACCTGCAGTGCCCAGCGGGCAATATCCAGTTCGTGGGTGGCATTGTTGCCGGTTTCGCCCGTGCCCCAGTGCCAGAACCAGTGCCAGTTGTAGTCGGCCAGGATGTCGACGAAGGGCCGGCGGGGCGCGGGGCCCTGCCACAGCTCCCAGTCCAGCCATTCCGGAGGAGGAACCTGGTGTGCGTCTTCCACTTTGCCTCTGCCGTTGGAGTAGTAGGCAGTGGCCAGATAGGGCTCGCCGATCGCGCCATTGTGTATCTCCGCAATAATCTCCCGGGACTCCGGGGCGGAGCGCTGCTGAGCGCCCATTTGCACGACCTTGCCGTATTTCTCCTGAAAGGCGATGAGCAGTTCTCCTTCCCTGGGGTTGTGGCTGCAGGGTTTTTCTATGTAGATATGCTTGCCGGCATCCAGGGCCATCCAGGCTGCCGGGGCGTGCCAGTGGTCGGGCGTAGCCAGGAAGACGGCGTCGACATCATCCTGTTGAAGGATTTTCCGGAAATCTTTTTCCGCCTTTGCGTCCTGCCCCGTCGCTTCCCTGACTGCTGCGACTGCCCTGTCCTGCCTTTTGGCGTCGACATCGCAGACGTAAACGATGTCTGTATTATCCAGTTGTTTGAATGAAGGCAGCAGCCCGTCGAACCGGCGGTAACAGCCCTGAATGGCGATCCGCACCCGTTCGTTGGCGCCCGGTATTCTTCTGTAATGCTTTGCCGTAAGGCTTATCGGCCCCAGGGTTACAGCGGCGGCGCCGGCGGCGGCGGTTTTGATAAAGTCTCGTCGGTTGGTTGATGGCATGAGTGTTTTATTTTTTTTGGAATAAATGAGAGGCGGCTTCCAGCCGGTTAACCTTGTTTATCCTTTTTCTAGTGCCAACCGCACTAGGCTTACGCACCACTTAAAAGTGGTACGTCCGGTCACAATTTCCTGATCTTTATGCTCCGGAAGGCGACGCGGTTGCCGTGGTCCTGCAGGAGGATATGCCCTTTTTCCCAGAGGCCGAAGTTTTCGAACTCCTTGTATTTGCTGATGGCCACCAGGCCCAGGAATTCCGGAGAACCTTTGACGTATTCCACCACTTTCTGGTGGTTGAGCCAGTGTTCCACCCGGTTGTCCGGATAGACGGCTACCCGGGCGTGGTTCCATTCGCCGGGAGGTTTGACGAACCGTTGGTCTTTATTGGCGGCAATGAGGTCGTAGAGGGAGGCGAGGGTCCGGTTCCCGTCCCGCCCCATTTTGGCATCCGGGTGCTTTTCGTCGTCGAGGATTTGGAACTCCAGGCCGATAGCAGAGCCCTGGCGGGGGCCGTAGCCTTCGGTGACGAAGTATTTGATGCCGCTGTTGGCGCCTTCGGTGAGCAAAAACTCAAGCTGGAATTCAAAAGCGCCGTATTCTTTTTTGGTGACGATGTCGCCGCCGTTGCGGCTTTCGCCGCCTCCCGACTCCAGGACAGTCAGCTGGCCGTTTTCTATGGCCCAGCCGTTTTCCGGAAAATCCTTCCGGTGGGCGCCGCGCCAGCCATTGGTGGTTTTCCCGTCCCAGGCCAGTTCCCATCCCAGTTTTTTTTCCCGGGTGGCGATCTGGTTGGGCAGCAGGTTGACGACAAACGGGAAGTCGCCTTTTCTTGCTTTCAGCCCTTCCGTCCGGATCAGGATGTTGCGCCAGCGGACTTCCTTGCCGGCCAGCGCTTCGCTGTTGATGGAATGGACCTGCAGGGCGATGAACCCGCGGGCCGTTTTGTCGTCCGCCAGATAAGCGGCGGGCACGTCGTTCACCCAGGTTTTGATGGCGTGCCCTATGCATTCTACGTAAATCCTGTTCCATTCATTCTGTCGAAAAGCTTTTTTAGCCATTTCGTTTACGGACAGGGGATACAGCCAGCCGCGCCGGGCTTCGTCGTATATCCCGCCGGTGTAAGCCCGTTCGGAGGGGTCGATCTCCACCTGATAGCCGTGTACCCTTCCGTCCTGGTAATCCGGAAGGCTGTTGCTCCGAATCTGGACCCCGGAATTGATGGAGGGGTCTACCTTGAATTCAAACTGCAGGGCGAAATCTGAATATTCCTGCTCTGTGGCCAGAAAAGTATTAGGCGTGTTGGGCTGGGTGATGCCGACGATCTCATTGCCCTCCACCCGGTATTCGGCGTTGCCGTTTAATTTTTTCCAGCCTTCGAGATTTTTGCCGTTGAAGAGAGGGGCCCAGCCGTTTTGGGATTGCCCTTTGGCCGCCGGGCTGGCCAGGAGGAGGCAATAGATGACAATTAGAATGATGTGTTTCACGTCAATGTCCGATTATAAGTTTTTAACAATATTGTATTCCGGTTTCCAGGTTTTGGCCTCCCCATCCATCATGGCGTCGATGGCCATGCGGACGCAGAGGGCCGTAGCCCCTCCGTTGTATACATTGGAGTAAGGCAGGGTATTATCCAGCAGGCTCCGATGAAAAGCTTCCAGTGCATAGCCGGTATTGTTCCTGCCTTGCTTTTCCTCCGGCACGGCGATGGGCACGCCCTGCCCTTCTTTCAGCAACTGGACCGTAGCGCCGCTGACACCGTCCACTTCGCCCAGTTCCCTGTCGGTTACCTTTTCGCTGTAAATCCAGCCATGGTCGATATCCAGCTCAATGGAACCTTTGCTACCTTTGAATTTCATGATGTAGCCCTCCCGCGAGTTGGAAGTCAGCGCGATGCAGTTCACTTTCATGCCGGAGGGATACTCAAAGATGGTGTTGACGTTATCGAAGGTTTCCCGGCCGTCCTTCCAGTAATCTATCCCACCCATGCCGATCACCCTTTGCGGGTAACTGCCGAAGACGAAATTGATGAAGTCGATCTGGTGGGAGTGCAGCTCTGCGGTCAGGCCGCCGGAATATTCCCGGTACATGCGCCAGTTGATGATGCGCTCGTATTTGGGTTCAGGCACTGGCCGGCGCCAGTCGCCATTGCGGTTCCACTGTACGTATACATTGATGACATCGCCGATGTAGCCTTCCCGGATCATCTCGGCCACCCGGTAGTACAGGGGGGTGCTGCGGTACTGGTGGCCGACCTGGAAAGCAAGGTTCGAGTTTTTCACTTTTTTTATGAGCTGAAAAACTTCTTCTTCCCGGAAAACCATGGTCTTTTCGCAGTAGACGTGCTTGCCGGCATCGAGCGCCGCTACGGCCATCTCGCAGTGCATAGAGAGGGGCGTGGCGATGATCACTGCATCCACATTTTTGTCATCCAGCAGCCGGCGGTAATCGCTGTATTCACGGCATTTTTTGCCGGCGGCATTGACGGCTTGCTCCAGCCGAAAGGGCAGGATATCTGAACAGGCAACGACGTTAAAACGGGACACTGACTCGAGTTCCTTAATGAGCCCCAGGCCACGGTCGCCAGTCCCGATAACGCCGAGGTTGACGATGTCCGAGGCTGTTGGGTTGCGGCTCCATGCATTCAGCCCCATTGCCGTGCCTAAGGTTAGGGCTCCTGTGCGTTTTAGAAAACCTCTTCTTCCTGACTTCATGCCTGAGTGCTGGATTTTTTAAGCGTGTGATAAAGTTTTCAGAACAAGTTGGTCGTTGTTGCCGGCATTCGGGCAACTTTTGCAAACCTTCGCACAGGTAAAATAATTTTTTTTTTGAAAACGAAAGAACCGGGAAGTATTTCCCTGATTGTTAAACTTAACGGGAAAAAAAAGGCCATTTTCATTGTCTAACCGGCAAAACCGCCATTGGAAGCCAGGTTCATGCATAAAAAACCGAATGTGGTAGAACGGGCCCGGCAGGGCGAACAGGCTGCTTTCCGCCAGTTGGTGGAGGAGCACGAGGGCCTGGTCCGTTCTACCGTAAAGGGCATGCTGGGCGATACGGCGGAGGCCGACGATGTGACGCAGGAAGTTTTCATTCGTTTTTTCAAAGCCCTTGAGGACTATAGAGAAGAAGCGCAGGTGGGCACCTACCTCTGCCGGATCGCTATCAATTTGTCGGTCAACGAGCTGAAGCGGCGGCAGCGAAGGAACCGGTGGTTATCCGTTTTGCGAAAAGAAGACAGCCAGGCGATAGAAGACGGCAGCATGAACCCCGGGCGTAAGGACATGCAGGACCTGTTGCGCAAAGCTTTGCAGCGGCTCGACCCTGATTTCCGGGCGGTGGTAGTACTTCGGCTTATCGACGGATATTCTGTAAAAGAAACAGCAGAAATCCTGGGCTTGCCCCAGGGCACGGTGGCTTCCCGCCTGGCCCGCGGGCAGCAGAAGCTGCGCGAAATTCTGGAAAAATGGTTGTAGAGATATGAAAAAGGAAACCATAAATGAACTGCTGCTCCGGTCGTTCGACCAGGAGCTGTCCGGCGAAGAAAGGACCCGGCTTGAGGCTGCTCTGGCCGGCTCCGAAGCGCTGCGCCGGGAGAAATCGCAACTGGAAGCGCTCCGGCAGATGCTAGGGGGCCTTCGGGCAGAGCCTACAGCCGGTTTTGCAGACGAAGTTTTGGGCAAGTTGAATACTTCGCCAGTGGAAGCTACGCTGCTTTCCATACTGCCCCCGGCCGCTGCAGCCTGCCTCATTGTGCTGTTGCTTACGCTAATCGGCATTTACCTGGCGGAGGGTAGTCTTTCTACAGAGGCCATTATCGGAGTAAACAACCTGGCCCCGGAGGATGCTTATACTTATCTGGAGTATTAATCAAAAAGCGATGAGAAACTTGAAAATAATAACGGCAGTGTTTTCCCTGGTCGGGATCGGGTTTGTAGCCGGGTTCTTTACCCACCGTTATGTGGCTGTTCAGCAAATCCATAGGGTAGCCGAGATGCGCTTTGCGTCGGGTTTTGAAGGCCATCTTTACCGCATCATTGATGCCGATGCCGAGCAGCAGAGCCGGTTGCATCCCATCGTCCAGCGCTATGCCGGCCAGATTGCTGAGAACCACATCGCTGCGAGAGCCCGTCGCAGGATACTGGTCGATTCGATGCACCTGGAGATCAAGCCGCTCCTTAGCCCTGAACAGGTTCAAAAGCTGGACGATTTCTCCCGCCGCTTCCACGAGCACAAAAAGAAAAAAGACAAGAAGAAGAAGGATAAAGACAAGAAAAAAAAGAACAAAAAAAATGAATCCAATTACTAGAATTAAAATCGAATGCACCATGAAAATGTACAAGCAATTTTTTTCCATCCTGCTGGCAGGCGTACTCCTTTTGTCCGGCTCCGCGCTGATGGCCCAGCAAGGTTCTCCGGAACATCCCCGGCCGTCTCATAAACACCGGCCGATGTTTCTTTTTGACGATCTTATAGAAATGCAGGAGGAACTCCAGCTTACGGAAGAACAAGTGAACCGCCTCAACGAGTTGGAGGCCGATTTTGAAAAAGCCCGCCAGCAATACCAGCAATTCCAGCGGGAAGCCTACCACAACCGGGTAAAGGATTACAAAACCAGCATCATCGAAGTGCTGACCGAAGAGCAACTGGCCAAAATCAGGGCCGTGATAGAAGAGGGCCGGGCACGTCACAAAGAACCTTTAGGTAATGTAGATAAGGAAGGCCTCCATCAGGACATGAAAGCCTACCATGATGAAAACATCCGCCCCGTCATGCTGCAGCAACGCGCCAAACTCGAAAAAAAGATCAATACCGAAGATAAGGTCCTGATCGCCGAACTGCGCGCCAAATTTGAGGCTCACCGCCAGGAGAAGCAGCAACTGAAGCAAAATCCCGAACACAGCCGTGAGGATTTCGAGGCTTTGCGCGAAACGCACAAGGAGGATAAGGTAAAACTCAAAGCCCTGGCCGAAAAGTACAGCGAAGACATCGAAGCCCTGATGGAAGAAGTAAAAGAAGAACGGGAACAATGGCACCAGGACATGCGCGCCATCCATGAGAAGTACATCCCCGAACCGGAAGAGGGCCGGGAAATGAAAAAAGGCGGAAAAAAAGGCAAGGGCGATAAGCAGATGCGCCACCCCGGTCATCATCCCCACCCGGGCATGCACCACCCTTACGGCAAGGGCATGAAGATGGGCCATTTCCTGCTGCTCGACCCCCGCGCTCCTGCCGAAACGCCGGCAAAAGCCGAACAAGCCGTTACGGCGAACGTCCGGGTGTATCCCAACCCCGCCGCCAACCGCATGACGCTGGAGTATACCCTGCTGAAAGCCGGCAACGTGCGCGTTGAGTTGCGCGACAAGGAAGGCAACCTCGTCAGGGTAGTTGAAGAGGGGCAGAAAACGGCCGGCGACCACAGCCTGCCCGTCGACGCCACCGCGTTGCGGGACGGCGTGTACTACCTGGCGATTGTCAGCCAGGGGCAGAAGTCGGCGCAGAAGGTAGTGGTGGCAAAGCAGTAGGCTTTTACAGTTAACAATATTTTTCATCGTAGCCGGATTCCTGAAAAGGGTCCGGCTTAGGGCCCGGAGAAGAATAACTTCCCCATTTGATACGGCTGTTTTTCCGCCATACTTCGTTGCTCGTCGGTCGCGTAGCTCCACTATGCTCCCTTCTCGCGCCTCGTCTGGCAAAAAAACAGCTC
>JAGFJD010000452.1 GCA_024102975.1 Phaeodactylibacter sp.
CGAGCCGGTAATCCTCCGCCAGGGCAGCAGCCACCTCCTCCGGGTTGAAAAACCGGAAAGCCGGAAAAACCCGGAACGATCTTCCGAACAATTTCTCCGCTGCTTCCTGCAGGGTTTCGGCAAATTCCGAAGGGCTTAGCATCTGGCTGCCCCTGGCGTTGATGATTGCCGTTGCTTCGTTCTTGCGATCGGCCAGGATTTTCCGCACCTCCAGCATCTGTTTGCTGATTGCGCCCCCCAACTCCGGGTCATATGCCGGGCCGCAGACGGGCAGAGCTTCGGGAATGCCAAACCGAAGGGCTGCCATCAGGCCGTCGAAAACAGGCAGATATTTATCCTGCAGTTCTTCCGGCAAAGCGCCCGCTTTCCAGGCGTTTCGCCAGGTTTCGCCTTCATTCGTCAAAAGCGACAAGGCGTACCAGATGAGATGTTCTCCGGGGTTTTCGACATTGCGCCCGGCGAGCCACAGCCGGTATACATCCTGGTTGGAGGTGCTGAAATGTACCGGAGGGGCACTGCGCTTTTCTTCCGGGGAGGCAGTAAAGTCGCCGGGCTCCAGGGCGCGGCTGTTTTGGATCATTTCCACCAGCTGCCGGCAAAGGGGCTTCAGCTCTGCCAGCGACCGCTCGTCGCGCCCGAAACCCGCCCGGCTCAGCAGGTTGATCTCTATGGAGGCGGCAGGCGGCAATCCTACTTTTTTGCGTATTTGCTCCCGGAGCCAGACTACAAGCGCTCCGATCCGGGAATCCAGCGGCTGTTCCGCCAGCCAGTAGGCCAGGTCCACCGGTTGCATGTCGAGGGCGGCAAGGGTAAATTTAGCCTCGGTGTTTTCCGGCAACCGGGCGTTGACGGCAATATTTTCCGGATGGGGCAACTGCGCCTTCAGCCAGTCGTTCAGCGCCGGAGAGGCCCAGGAGCGGGGGCTTTCCGATGCGGCCCAGCCGTTATCTTCATTGGTGACGCCGTCAAAGAGGATTCCAAGCTTCAAAGAGAACGCAGCGCCGGCATGGGGCGTTTTGATGATCTGGGGATCGCCGGCCAGGCCGCCCTCGTTGAGCGCTTCCATGGCTTCCCTTGCTTTTTCCGGCCGCCCCTGCACCATCTGGAAAACGCCTTCCGAGACGAGCAGGTCGTTGAGCGCATCCAGCGAATCTTCCAGCTTTGCCCCAAGTTCCATGACCTTGGCGGAATCTTCGACGGAAGGCACGCCCGGAAAGAGGGCCGGGCGCAGGCGCAACTGCCGGATCACCTTAAGCCCGTCGGTGACATAAAAGTCCGACGTAGTTTCCGAGCCTTCCTCTGTCGCGTTGCGGTAGGGGAACTGCTGTCGGATGTCGTAGATATACTGGTACAGGTTGTTTTCGCCGAGCAGCCGCTCAAACTGGTAGCCCAGCAAGGCCGGCAATTCCAATCCGTTGGCGACGCCTTCCAGCAAGAGCAGCGCCTGCCGGACGCGGGTGGAGTTCAGGTTGACCGCAAAGGCCTGGCTGCTGTCGGGCGGCAGGGAACCTCCGGCCTCGGCAGCATTGGCCAACTGGTTGGCGCGGTAGCCACCCCGCAGGACGGCGGCAGCCGTGGCGTGCGTCACCGATGGGGCCGGGATGAAACCTTCCGATTCCGGATCGCTCCGCCGGGAAAAATCGAAGCGAATCACGTCTTTGGACTCGTCATAAAAATAGTGTTCGCCCGGTTCGTCGTTCAAACAAAGAAAAGCCCGGCGCAGCAATTCCTCCGGCGCGTATCCCGCCTCCCGGGCCAGGGTGAAATCCATCAGGGGCAG
>JAGFJD010000464.1 GCA_024102975.1 Phaeodactylibacter sp.
GGGCTGACTGCCCTGGAAATGCAAAAGCGGCTGGCCGGCCCGCTCAGCAGGCCAGTGCTGTGGAGCAAGGCGCCGGAACTTTCATAAAAGTCTATCTGGTAATAATCGTCGTGCATGCTTGCCGACAAATGCAGGGAGTAGGAGCATACTACTAGACATTTTTCTGGACACAGAGTACGCCGAGAAGGCACAGAGCCACACAGAGACCTGATTATCAATGGAAAAAACTCAGTATACTCTGTGTTGACCTCAGTGCCCTCTGTGTCCAAAACCATTTTGTCCAGTGGTGTGTCGAGCGTACCTTTGCAGTTGTCGTCCAGGAAAAAATGCAGGTTTATCCGTATCCAGACTTTGATGCAGCTTTCCTGTATTTCGTCTACGTCAAAACAGAAGTTCGGCGCCGATTCCGGAGCGCAGGAGGGCGTCTCTTCCGTGACGCCACAGGCCCTTATTCCTTCATAAAGGCTGATCTGCGCACGGGCGTAATGACCAGAAACGGCCAGAAAAGAGCAAACAAAAAGCAATTTAAACCTTTTTAGATGTGACAGGGGGGGCAAACAATGTTGGCAAGCTTTTCTTCATCATCGCGCTAAGGTTTTGAAGGTAAACAATAAGATTGTTGGCATTTTCCGGATAGGGTTTTAGCCAATAACTCTTGTAAGGTACGGTTATGGCGCGATAATTCCAAACCGGCAATGTTAAAGTTTTCTGGCGGGCAACCGGGCGGGAAATGCAACTTCGGCTACGTCGAACGGGAGGAGATGGACGGTCATCCGGATTATTTGCGAGGCGCGATCAGGCCGTTTCAGGGCAACCCGGAGACGACGCGGATTATCCAGCGGTATCTGAGCAAGGGGAATGGGGCGAGGGTGGTGCCGGTGACAGGGTGACAGCCCGCCTGCCGAACCGCAGGCCGACAGGGATTTACCCTGTGAAATAGCCATGGAGGAAAACCCTGTCATTTCACAGGGTGGGCCGCTTTTAAAGTCCAAAACTCCGGGAAAGCATTTATTTCAAAGGGTTGGCCTTGTGGAATCCGGCAAAGCCGGAATGCCTGCGGCATTATTCTACGCCGCTGGTTAATTACACGCAGGCAGGCGATCAGGATGATCGCGCCACGATATGCGCCAATCTCATAAACTTTTGCTACAAAATTTAAAACGCCGAGCCGGCCTTTAGCCTACCTTTGTCCTATACTTTTTTACACTGCAAACCTGAACCAACATGAAAAGCTATCATCTTTTCCTTATCCTGCTGCTGGCGTCCGCCTGCAGCTCCGCGAAACGGGCCGAGAAGGCCTTCGGAGAACACCTGTTCCAACACTGGGTACACGCCCACGAAGAAGACCAGCCCGGATACCGCGCTTTCCGGCCGGCCGGTTACGAGCTGCCGCCGTCCCGGGGCAGGGAAGGCTTCGAAATCCGCAAGGACGGCAGCTTCCTGCACTACCCCATCGGCGCGGCCGACGCGCCTGAACAGGCGGCAGCCACATGGAAACTCAGCGGCAAATCCACCCTGGCGGTGGCGCCGGCCGATGCCGGCCGCCCTGCTTTCGAGCTGCACATCCTCGAAGTTCAAAAAGACCTTTTAAAGGCCGCAAAGCAATAACGCTGTAATTATTTGGTATTGCGGTTTTATGGTGTTCTGGTATTGCGGCCGGGTGCTGGCGGAGCAGCAGGAAACTCGCTGAACGATGCCATGAATGCTTCACAGTGCCCCTGCATCAGGACAACCATAAGGCCATAATACCGCAATACCGCAAAACCTGACATATAACTCTGTTAAACTAAAAGACTATCATCATGAAAACATCAACCATTATCCCATTACTATTGGCTATGCTGGTAACCGGCATTTGTTCCGCCCAAAACCTTTCCCAATTCGAAGGGCGGCTTAAGAAACGTTCCCCTTACCACCAATTGACGGAAAAGCAGTTCCAGCCGGCGGCGGCAACCGGTTATTACACCCCGGTGATCCAACAACGCACCTGCGGCACGATGGAGGCCGACGCCGCCCTGCGGGCGCGCTACCCCGATCTGGGCACGCTGGAAGAATTCGAACAAAACCTGCAGCGGGCCATCGAATCCTACACCCGGGAACACAATATGCGCAACCCGCTGGAAGTCATCACCATCCCGGTCATCGTACACGTGGTACACAACGGGCAGGCCGTCGGCTCAGGGCCCAACATCACCCGGGCCCAGGTACAGTCGCAGATCGACGTGCTCAACGAAGACTACCGCCGCACCGGCGCCGGCGCCAACAACCACCCGGCAGGCGCCGACGTAGAAATACTATTCGCCCCGGCATTGGCAGACCCGCAGGGCAACCCGCTGCCCGAGCCGGGCATCGAGCGCATCAACGGAGGCCGCCCGGCCTGGGAATATGATGACATCGAGAATACATTAAAACCCAATACCTTCTGGGACCCCGCCCGCTACTGCAACATCTGGACCGTCCAGTTCGGAGGAGAGACTGCCGACCTGCTCGGCTACGCCCAGTTCCCCAGCCTGTCCACCCTGCCCGGCCTGGAACAGAACATGGGCCCGGCCAGCACCGACGGCGTGGTCATCCGCTGGCAGTCCTTCGGGCGCTCCGGCAACGTCACCCCGCCCTACAACCGCGGCCGCACCGCCACCCACGAGATCGGCCACTGGCTGGGCCTGCGCCACATCTGGGGCGACGGCAACTGCTCCGCCGACGATTTCTGCGCAGATACGCCCCCTGCCGGCCAACCCAACTACAGCTGCGTGGAGGTGAACAGCTGCCCCGGCGGCGACCGCGACATGATCGAGAACTACATGGACTACACCAACGACGCCTGCATGAGCATCTTTACCAACGACCAGAAAACCCGCATCCGGACCGTCATGGACGCCAGCCCCCGCCGCAAAGAGCTGAAAACATCCACCGTCCACCTGGGCGGCACGCCCGGCGGAGCGCCGGTGGCCTCCTTCAACGTGAGCCGGCGCGGCGCCTGCTCGGGCGAGTCCATTACCTTCACCGACCAGTCGTCCAATAACCCCAGCTCCTGGCGCTGGGATTTCTACGACGAGCAGGGCAACCTGCTGGCGACCTTCAACGGCGCCCAGCAAACCATTACCTTCAACACGCCCGGCCTGTATACCGTAAAACTCACCGTATCCAACGGCTCGGGAAGCGACGAGGCCCTGGCGGAAAACCTCATTACCATCGTCTCCTCCACCTTTACCGGCGCCTTTACGGAAGACCTGGAAAACCTGAATGCCGCCCTGGACAACTGGGTGATCTACAACCCCGACGCCGACCGGGGGTTCCAGGTGGCCAACGTCAGCTCCTACGGCGACGGCAGCCGAAGCCTCGTCTTCGACAACTACAGCACCCAGGACGATCCCTCCGGCACGGTCGACGCCCTGATCAGCCCGGCGCTGGATTTCAGCGGCATGGCCAACCCTTACTTCTACTTCGAACATGCCTACGCGCCCTACGGCGGCCAGTACTCCGACACCCTGGTGTTGTTCTACTCCACCGACTGCGGCGCCACGTTCAACCCGCTTTGGTACAAAGGGGGTGCCGAGCTGGCTACCGCGCCGGCCACCCAGTCGCCCTTCCAGCCCAACGCCAACCAGTGGAGCTGGAACCAGGTGGCGCTCGGCTTCCTCGCCGGGCAGCCCAGCGTCCACATCGTGCTGGCCAACCTCTCCGGCTGGGGCAACAACCTCTACCTGGACCAGATTTCCTTCATCGACGGGCTGGACTACACGGCCGATGCGCCGGAAGTAGACTTCGGCGTTGCCCGCACCCGCGTCTGCGCCGGCAGCCTGGTACAGTTCCAGGATTATTCCAGCGATTTCCCGAACAGCTGGTTCTGGCAGTTCGAAGGCGGAAGCCCCTCCACCAGCAGCGCCCAGCACCCGTTCGTCCGCTGGAACAACCCGGGCTTCTACGACGTCAGCCTGACGAGCGCCAACATATTCGGCAGCAACGGCATCAATGTCTCCAACTTCATCGAGGTCGTGCCGCTGCCGAACATCAACGTAGCCATCACCCAGGGCAGCCCCTGCGGCGGCCAGCCCTTCACCCTGACCGCCAGCGGGGCCGGCAGCTACGAATGGTACGACCAGCGCAGCGGCACCCTGGTCTTCGAAGGGCCGTCGCTGACCGTGACCCTCTACGAAGACTGGGAATTTACCGTCCTCGGCCGCAATAACCTGGGCTGCGCCAGCGAGGAGCAATTCGTGGTGACCATCAGCGGCCCGCCTACGCCGACGATCTCGCAACAGGGCAACCAACTGGTGTCCAGCCCGGCCAACGGCTACCAGTGGTATTTCAATGGGGCGCCGATCCCCGGCGCCACCCAGCAGGCCGTCAATATCCAGGGTTCCGGAAACTACATCGTCGAAGCGTTCGGGGCAGACGGCTGCGCGGCCATCTCCGAGCCGTTCCTGCTGGACATTACCGGCACTTCGCAGCCGGAGGACATCAGCGCTACGATGCGTGCTTTTCCGAACCCCACCGACGGCGCCCTGCAGCTGGAGATGGATAATGAGCTATTGGGAGAACTGGCTGTTGAAGTGCGCAATGCGCTGGGGCAGGCTGTGGTGCGCCAACTGGTGGACAAGAGGACGGAGCGGCTGTCCTTGCCACTTAGCCTGGAAGGGCTGCCCAATGGCCTTTATGTGATTGTGGTGGAGCATGAGACGTACCGGGGCGTGAAGCGGGTGGTGAAGCAGTAGAGTTGTTTGCCCTTTGGCAATCCGTTTTCATTCGACATCGAGTCTTGCAGGCCCTCGCGAACGAACGTAGGAGCCGGACACAATCAAATTACGTTTCGTTCGCGAGCGTCTGTGACGCGATGCGGAATAATTGGCAAGTCTCCAGACTTGCGAAAGTTATTAAATATGCTGGTTTACGCCAGTCGCATGCCTTCGCTAAAGCTACGGCAGCCGGAGAGAGACTGGCTAAATTATCCCGCATCGCGTCTTGTAGACGCTCGCGAACATCCCGGTTTATATTTAAACTGACGTGAATTCAGAGATTTACTAATTGACAATCAATAAAAAACATCTGCCTACGTCACCCTATCGCTTCACAAACCGTTTCACCAGCCGCTCCTCCCCGTTTTCCCATTCCAGCAAATACAGTCCCGCTGCAAGCCTGTCCACCGGCAGGCGATAGGAAAGGCTCTGAGCCGGCAGAGGAGACAGCAGGACCTGTTGGCCGACTGCATTGTACACCCTGAGTTTGCCAGCCATGGAAGTAGACGGAGAAAAGCCGATCCATAGTTCCTCCCTCACCGGATTGGGGTGAATATTCCAGCTATCTTCCGGCATTCCGGCCGATTCGAGCGGCAGCACCTGGCAGTACAGGTTGTTATCATAATCCTTTTCCAGATGTCCGTCTGCATCGGACACCCAAAAGCATAGTTCAAAACCAGAATCGAAATACTGGTTGCGAAATTCCATAGCCTGGCCAAACGGTAGGGTAATTTCCTGCCCGGGCAGCAATCGAAGACCTTCATAGCGTTGCCAGTAAGCCTGGTGAAATTCGCAAATCCGGAAGCAGTTGAAACAGTAGGGCCGGCGCGTATTCAAAACCAGGCTGTTGATGATGAACGGGCTGTTGTTCCGGACGCTGATGAAGAACCCTTCCAGCCTGACCCGATACAGTTCACCGCATTCGTCCAGGATGCAGTAGGAAGGCAGCAGTTCCGACTCCCCGGACCAGGCCATGCCGGTTATCTCCACGTCGGCCCGGGGCGCCTGCGTGCTTCCGTTTGCGTCAAACGTTTTTACCGCCAGCAGGGTATTGGCTTCCGCAGGCGCGTCCTGATACCTGTCAGATAAAAAACGTTCTGCGGCAGGAATGACGAGTTGGCCGAGAACGGCCAGCGTATCCCCCCGCACCGCAAAATCAACCGGTTTGAAAATATCGGACTCATAGGTCCATTGGCTGACGTAATTGAACGCCGTGTCGAGCCTGAGTATATTTGCCCGGCCCTGCCCGTCCGTACCCAGCAATAAAAAAGCATCGGAGATGCGGTGCAGTTTAAAATAGCCCCTTCCGGAAGGAGGCAGGGGGTGGGCAACCGGCGACTGGTAAGGAGGGCGGTTTTCCCAGATGGCATCCCTGGCAAGGGCGTATACCGAACCTTTGTATGTTTTCAGGTCCAGGAGCGTATCACCCAGGGCAAGATCAAAGGGGGCCCATCCATTTCCTCTTCTCAGGTCATAACCCCGGGTAATAAAAGGCAACACCTGCCAGTATCCGTCCCGGTAATTCCGAAAGCCCGCCCAAAAGGTAGAATCGTTGGTTTGAGCCAAGAACCTCAGGTATTCATCCGGCCAGTTCACGCCGATGTGGTCTCTGTACCCCAGCGTATCGTCAAAAGTTAAAACCTGGAAGTAGTTCAATCCCAGATAGCCTCCTCCTGGCAAGCTTCGCAGCTCTAATACGTAGGGAATCCAGACAATCGTATCTCTATCAGCATCTTCATATTTAATATAAATCTCTTCGCCATCATCATCATAGATAATAAAGAAACGATCTCCGGAAGTATCGCATACTCCCTGCAGCCCGGAAACCACTACCCGGTTGCCTGGCAAAACTGCAAAGACTGAAAGGTCATTGGGAATACCTCCCTCCCACCTTTTCCGCCAGCGTATCTCCCCCGCGCCAATCCTGCTGATATGTGGGCCTCTCGGGTCAAACCGCCTGTCGAATAGCTCGCCGGCCACCACCCAACCATCGGCAATGGGTTCGATCCTGTAAGGCGTATTGAAAAACTCCGGTTGCCAGGCCAGGTTCAAATGCTGGGCGGAGAGGCAACAGTATACGGAACAAAACCACAACGAGAGCAACGTAAACCTTTTCATATTTTTTTATGGGAAAATAATTTTTTCCACGCAGGATCAACATAGGAGTTTATTAACAACAGCAAAAAACAAACGAACGCCGGAAAAAAACCAGTAAATGAGCCGGGCCGCGTTACAGAATTGCTTTTTATTCAAGCTGCTGCCCAAGCAGCCTTCCCATCTCCCCCCTCACCTCCAACGCCGCCGCCCTTGCCTTCTCCGCAAAATCCTCCCCCTCGCCGGCAAAAATGATGCCCCGGGAGGAATTGACCAGCAGCCCGCAATAATCGTTGAAGCCGTAGCGGCTAACCGCCTGCAAATCACCCCCCTGAGCCCCGATGCCCGGAACCAGCAGGAAATGTTCCGGCGTTATCCGGCGCACCTCTTCGAACTGCTCCGGGTGCGTAGCGCCGACGACGAACATGAGCTGATCCGGCCCGCCCCACTGCTGCGCCCGGCACATGACCTTCTCGTAGAGCGGCTGGCCGTTTTCCTGCCTGGCCATCTGAAAATCCCGGCTGCCCCGGTTGGAAGTCAGGGCGAGCAGGATCACCCACTTGCCGTCGAAGCCCAGAAACGGCTTGACCGAATCTTCCCCCATGTAAGGGGCAACCGTCACGGCATCGAAGTCCATCGTCCCGAAGAAAGCGCGGGCGTAAAGGCGGGAGGTGTTGCCGATATCGCCCCGCTTGGCGTCGGCAATGGTGAAGTGTTCTTCCGGGATGTAGTTGAGGGTTTTTTGCAGAGACGCCCATCCCCTGGTGCCCTGCGCCTCATAAAAAGCCAGGTTGGGCTTGTAGGCCACGCACAGGTCTTTGGTGGCGTCGATGACCTGCCGGTTGAATTCATACACCGGGTCGTCGTACTTCAGCAGGTGGCGGGGGATGCGCTCGTAGTCAGCGTCCAGGCCAACGCAAAGGTAGGAGCCTTTGGAAAGGATTTGTTGATGAAGTTCCTCGCGGGTCATGTTTTTTTGGGGACAATATAAGGAATGTGTAAAAGTGTAAAAGTGTAAATGTGCCCGGGCCATACCGGTACTTTTAAGTGCCTGGACAGAAATACTTTGACATACATGGAAATAAGGAAATACATTGTAGGCCCAGGTTTGGTGAGTATTTCAATGTATTTCCACCTATTTCGCTATTTCAGTCCAGGTACTTACTCACTTAAACATTCACACACTTACACAAAAAATTAATCTCAACCCTCCCCTCCCCCCAATTGTTACCATCCGGTAAACAACCGTCAAAACGGGCGGGCTGAAAACCGAACGAATGATCGAAACGCTTAACCGGCAGGAGGCAATTTGCCGGATGAATAGTTGGGGAGCAGCGGGAGAGCCGTTCCTTTTCATCATCGACTTTGAAATGGAGAGGCCTATAGTTCTGCGGCTGAGCGATGCCCCGGCGGGAGCTTTGTTTTACGACCTTAACGGCAAGCGGAATTACCAGGATGGCCCCGCTTTCCTCAAAGAAGCTTTTTTCGAAAAGTATCCCATGCCCCGCAGCCGTTACCATTCCGCCTTCCAACTGGTCATGGACAACCTGAAAGCGGGCAATTCCTATCTGGTCAACCTGGCTTTCCCCACTCCCATTTCCACCAACCTGACCCTGAAGGAAGCCTTTTTTGCCAGCCGCGCCCCGTACCGGTTGTGGCTGAAAGATCAGTTCGCCTGTTTTTCCCCGGAATCCTTTGTCACCATAAACGAGAGCGGGCAGATCGCCTCCTTCCCCATGAAAGGCACAATCGACGCCGCCCTGCCGGATGCCGGGGGCCAGTTGCTGAACAACCCCAAGGAGAAAGCGGAACATGCTACCATTGTCGACCTCATCCGCAACGACCTTAGCATGGTGGCGGAGAACGTCCGCGTAAAGCGCTACCGGTACATTGAAGAGATCGAAACCCACCAGGGCGGGTTGCTGCAGAGCAGTTCCGAGATTGCAGGCCAACTGGGCAACGGCTACCTGAGCCGGCTGGGCGACATCATCTTCCGGCTGCTGCCGGCCGGCTCCATCAGCGGAGCGCCCAAGCGAAAGACGGTAGAAATCATCCGGGCGGCCGAGGGGCAGGAAAGAGGATATTATACCGGCGTCTTCGGCCTGTTCGACGGCCGCCGGCTGGACAGCGGGGTGATGATCCGCTTCATCGAACAAACGCCGGATGGGCTGGTATTTAAAAGCGGAGGCGGAATTACCGCCGCCAGCGCCGAAGAAGACGAGTACCGGGAAATGCTGCGCAAAGCCTACCTGCCCTTTGTCCAAACCCCGGAACCGATACCCCGATGAAAAACCTGCTCCTGGAAACGATCCGCTGCGAAGCGGGAAAGCTTCAAAACCTGGAGTGGCATCAGGAGCGCGCCGGCCGCAGCTGCCGTGTTATATTTGGCGCCAGCCACAAAATAAACCTCCAGGGCATAATTGTGCCCGGCGAGGCGCGGGAAGGGCTGTTCAAATGCCGGGTTCTTTACGACACCCGCATTGAAAAAGTAGAATTTATCCCCTATTCTTTCCGCCTGGTGAAAAAACTCCGCCTCATCCAGGCAGGCGATTTGGAATACAGCCATAAATTCGCTGACAGGAAGGAGATCGAAGCCCTGTTCGCCCGCCGCAGCCCGGCGGACGACATTCTGATCGTAAAAAACGGGCTGATCACCGATACTTCCTACGCCAACATCGCCCTGTTTGACGGTTCGGCCTGGCATACGCCGGCAAAACCCCTGTTGGCCGGCACGCGCCGGGCCAGCCTCATCGCCGCCGGGAAGCTCACCCCGGCCGACATTCCGCCTCAACGCCTTTCTGAATATCAGGAAGTACGCCTCATCAATTCTATGATGGGCCTGGAGGAAAGCCCCAGGCTCCATCCGGGAGATATTATTCAGATAACAAAAAATTAAAGGCCCGGCAAAGGCCGGAAAGAAGGATTTTTTAATACCTTAACGCCCTTTGTTACGAGAAAAAAAGCTTAAATTTCATACAGCCTATAAAACCACGGTATGAAGTCCCAACTCGTTTCCCCGGGCCAGTTCGAACCCGTCGACCACTGGTACGCAAAAGCCCTGAACGCCACCATCCACCCCATGATCTCCTTCTTTCTGCACCTGGCCGAAGACCGCATTATCAAGCGGTACTGTCACCTTCACCCCAAGGTGAAACCGGAAAAACTGAAGTCGCTGCTTTCCTACAAGCCCAGATACTTCATCTGGGCAGGCGCCGACCTCATGCACGTAACCAACGAAGAGGGCAAAAGGGAGATGGTCGTCATCGAGAACAACTCCTGCCCGTCGGGCCAGAAATCCATGCCGCTGCTGGACGACAACCAGGAGCAGGGGGGCTACCGCCTGCTGATGGAACGGACCATCAAGCCCCTCATCAAAGGCAAGAAAAGGACGATGCCGGGCGGCCTGGCGGTGATCTACGACAAAAACCCCATGGAAGCCCTGGGCTATGCCCGCGCCATGGCGGATGTTTTCAACGAAGACGTGCACTACATTGCTTATTACCAGGATGATACTGACCCGCCGGTGCGGTTCGACGACGGAATTATGGAAGTCAGAGGAGAAGATGGCGGCTGGCACCCGATCCGCGCTGCCTTCCGGTACCTGACCCAACGGCCGTGGACGCGCCTGCCTATACAGAGCAAAACCCTGATCTTCAACCCCATCATCGCCTGCCTGGCCGGAGGGCGCAACAAAATGCTGGCGTCCAAAGCCTACGACATCTTCAACGCCGAGCTGGAAGGCAGCGGTCTGGAAATCCTCACCCCGGAAACCATCTGGGACGTCAGCCTGGAGGAAGTCCCCATCTGGGTACGCAAACTTGGCGGCCAGGCCGTGGTGAAAATCCCCTACAGCAACGCCGGCCAGGGCGTGTTTACCATTGTTAACGAGCAGGAACTGGATGCGTTCATGAACACGGAATTCTACTACCGGCGGTTTATCGTCCAGAGCCTCATCGGCAATTACAACTGGAGCTCCACCAGCAGCCGGGGCAAGCTCTATCACATCGGCACCGTGCCCAGCGCCAAAGGCAACACCTACGTCGCCGACCTGCGGATGATGGTCAGCTCCACCCCGCAGGGCATCCGCCCCCTTTCCATCTATGCCCGCCGCGCCGCCCGCCCCCTGGCCGACCACATCGAGGAAGGAGAAAGCTCCTGGGATATGCTCGGCACCAACCTCTCTATCAAGGAAGGCGACAACGCCTGGGGCTCCGACACCAACCGCCTCATGCTGATGGACCGCCGGGATTTCAACAAGCTGGGGCTGGGGCTGGACGACCTGGTCGACGCATACATCCAAACCGTATTGTCTATGGTCGCCATCGACAAAATGGCAGCCACTCTTTTTAATACCAAAAACAAGTTCCGCACCCGGCTGTTCCGGTCGCTGGACGACGACAAGGCGCTGCTCGAAGAGATCATGCAGTAAACTTTATACAACAAGCGGTAAACCATGCTCGAAAAATTAAACCTGGATTTTGAGGCCCTGGCCATCAGCCTTGCCATCGTGGCCGGCACGCTCCTGGTGGCTTTTATTTTCAACCGGCTGTTCCGGCGCTTCATCCGGAAGAACAGCCTGCTCATCCGGAACGACCCGACGAATTACGTTTTCCTGCGCCATGCTATCACCGCAGTCATCTACGTAGTGGGGTTCAGCTGGGCCGTTTACTCCCTGCCGTCGCTGCGGACGGTAGCCAGTTCCCTGCTCGCCGGAGCAGGCATCCTGGCCGTAGCCGTCGGCTTTGCGTCCCAGCATGCGTTGAGCAACATCATCAGCGGCGTGTTCATCGTCATTTTCAAACCTTTTGGCGTCAACGACCGGCTGCGCTTCCAGAACGGCCTGCAGGGCGTAGTGGAAGACATCACCCTGCGCCACGTGGTCATCCGGGATTTCGAAAACCGCAGGATTCTCATCCCCAATTCCGTGATCTCGGAGGAGATCATCATCAATGCGGACTTCGGGGACGACAGCATTTGTAAGTTCCTGGAAATAGACATCAGTTATGATTCCGACATCGACCGGGCCCGGGCCATTATGCAGGAAGAGGCTCTAAAGCACCCGCTCAAGATCGACGGCCGGACGCCCGAACAGATCGAGGCCGGCCGGCCGGAAATCCCCGTCCGGGTCATCGCCCTGGGTGAATATTACGTACGGCTGCGGGCCTATGTGTGGGCGAGGAACAACGCCGAAGCGTTCGAACTGGGCTGCGACCTCCTGGAGAGCATAAAAAAGCGGTTTGACCGGGAAGGCATTGAAATCCCGTTCCCGTACCGGACTATCGTCCAGAAAGAAGCCAAAGACAACGCAGAAATAGCTCCGGGAGGGGAATAAATGGAATGGATGCACAGAGCAAATACTGGTAGATTCTATTCTCACCCTTCTTATTTACGAGCCGCCTGAAGGCGGCCCGTCCAAAAAAAAAGCTGCGCCTGAGAGGCACAGCTCAAACTTTGGACTAGTATGAAAAAACTCTGCTTCAAATCTAACTGGATTTCAGGAAAAATGTTGCTTTATTAAAGGGCCATTTTCACATATTACGGCCAACGGTTATGATTCCTGGTTGAAAAGCACTTTTTTCTCGTCTAACGGCGCCCGTTTGACACAAACGAAAAACTAAATAAAGCCAGATTAATATGAACGACATTGAAATTGCGCGCTCTGTCCAAATGCGCGACATCCGGGAAATCGCAGCCCAACTACAGATCGAGGAAAGCCAGCTTCAACTCTATGGCAAATACAAGGCGAAACTGCCCTTATCCCTGATCGCCCCCGAAGCCATCAAACGGAACAAACTCATCCTCGTCTCCGCCATTTCCCCAACGCCGGCCGGGGAAGGAAAAACGACCACTTCGATCGGCCTGGTACAGGGTTTAAACCGGATCGGAAAGAAAGCTACTGCCGTTTTGCGGGAACCTTCCCTGGGGCCGGTGTTCGGCATCAAGGGGGGCGCCACCGGCGGCGGCTATTCGCAGGTAGTCCCGATGGAAGACATCAACCTGCATTTCACCGGCGATTTCGCCGCCATCGAAAAAGCCCACAACCTGCTTGCCGCCCTCATCGACAACAACCTGCAGAACAAAAAATACGGCCTGGGCATCGACCCCCGGACGGTGACCTGGAAACGGGTAATGGACATGAATGACCGGGCCCTGCGCAAGGTCGTCATCGGGTTGGGCGGCACTTCCTCCGGCGTGCCCCGGGAAACCGGTTTTGACATAACGGCAGCCTCCGAGATCATGGCCATCCTGTGCTTGTGCGAAGGCCTGAGCGACCTCAAGCGGCGGCTCGGCAATATATTTGTCGGCTTCACGTTCGACAAGCGCCCGGTTTACGCCCGGGACCTCAGGGCCAACGGCGCCATGGCCGCCCTGCTCAAGGACGCCATCCAGCCCAACCTCGTCCAAACCCTGGAAGGCAACCCGGCTATCCTCCACGGCGGCCCGTTTGCGAATATCGCCCAGGGCACCAATTCCGTCCTGGCCACGCGCATGGGCCTCAGCCTTTCCGACTTCGTCATCACCGAGGCGGGATTCGGGTTTGACCTGGGCGCCGAAAAATTCTTCGACATCAAATGCCAGAGCGCCGGCCTTTCCCCCCGCGCCGTTGTGCTGGTGGCCACCGTCCGGGCACTGAAATACCACGGCGGCGCCGCCCTGGCCGACCTGAAAACGCCCGACCGAAAGGCAGTACTGAGAGGTATGGAGAACCTGGAAAAACACCTGGAGAACATCAAGCTGTTCGGCCTGCCTGCTATCGTTGCGATAAACCGTTTTGAAACCGACTCTGAGGAGGAACTCAAGGCGATCGGGCACCGCTGCCAGGAACTGAGCGTCCCGGCCGTATTGTCCGATGTATGGGCCAAAGGAGGCCAGGGGGCAGAAGAACTGGCCCGAGTGGTGGCCGAAGTGGCCGAAAACAGCCAGGCTGCCTTTAAACCGCTGTACGACTGGAACTGGAGCGTGGAGGACAAGATCAAAGCAGTTGCTACCAGGATCTACGGCGCCAAAGCCATTGATTATACCTCAAGGGCGCGGGCCGACCTGAGAAAGATCAAACAGCTTGAACTTGAAAAACTGCCGGTTTGTATCGCCAAGACCCAAAAATCGCTCTCCGACAATCCTATGCTCCTGGGCCGCCCTAAAGATTTTGTCGTTACCGTCCGCGAGATCGAGATCGCTGCCGGCGCCGGTTTCCTCATTCCCATTACCGGCGACATTATGCGTATGCCCGGCCTGCCTTCTCAACCGGCAGCCGAGCAGATCGACATCGACGACGACGGGAATATTTCCGGGCTGTTCTAATGTTTTCCTCGACTCGCTCGGGGTGAAGTTTGTTGTTGACCAGCTGTAACCCCTAAGTCGTTGATTGCCAACCAACCTGACCCTGAGCCTGTCGAGAGGAACCATCAACTGCGGCTATCCGTCAAAGGTTGGGCCCTATTGATAGCCAAAGGGTTGCGGAAAGCCTGAAGCCATTCCGACTTCCGCGTTCCGACTTCAGACTTTGTCCAGTGCTAAGCTGGTAGCCTCAACCTCATTCCGCCCTCAGCGGGAAAACAACTGCCCCGTTATTTAGTGCCAATAGCAGCAGACTCATTCTACCAGGTGATCCTCCAGCGGCTTGCCCTTCCGGATGTGGCGCAATTCCTCCTGGCATTGCTCGCAATGCCCCAGGTGAGTTATCACGTTTCGGTATTCCCGGCTGGCTTTATCCATCCTGTCAAACCAGAAATCATACAAAGCGGCTGTCCCGGGACACTGGTAGGTAGCCCAGATTTGCTTTCCGATACGGAAAATGGTTACAGCTAAAAGGGACGCTAACCCGGCGAACAAATAGGCCATAGCTCTTCAAATTAGAACCCTTCATAACAAGCTTCTCCGGTTAATAGTTCGGAGAAAGGTGCAAAAAATGTTCACTTTGTGAACTTTATGTTCAATTCGGGCGTTATTTAAATAGGTCCGCGCAAAAAGCAGTTACGCATTTTTTTTGCCGTTCATCCGCCTACACCAATTAAGCCATTATTTATCAGCCCTTTATATGAACTGTCCAGGAAGTTGCTTTCCTGTCGCCTTCCCGGCGAACATCCGCCCTGTGCAAAGCCTGTGGCCGGAAATCGGGGTTGCGGAAAGCCATGGATAAGAGGACTTTGAAACCAGCATTATAAAATTCATGGAAATTATGTTCAGGAAAATTTTGAGCTTTTTTACAAGCAAAGACCCCCGGGAGAAAAAAGGGAAAGTCAAGTTTTTCAACCGAAAAAGGGGGTATGGGTTCATCGAACCGGAGAACCTGGAAAACGACGTTTTTGTACACGTGACCAGCCTTGAAGACCAGATCAGCAAAGGCGACCGGGTAGCTTTTGAGATCAAGGCGAGTTCCAAGGGGCTGGAAGCCAGAAATGTCCGGCTGGTAGATGCCTGAACCCGGCCGACGCGTATTGATTGATTTCTAACAAAATTTTATTCTAATATGAGAATCCGTAAGAAGTATACCATGGGAAAAGACAAATATTACTTCACCATAAAGTCCGTTCCCAACAACATCACCATTTTCCGGAAAACCAAAGAAGCAGCCATTACCGCCTTTGAGAAGTACAGAAGAGCAGGGAAAGAAATAGAATGGCTGGGAAAATGGGATGGGAAAGAATTCAAGGAGAGCAATATCCCGGCGGCAGTAAGCGCCTGATGGATAAAAGAACCGCCGAAAGCCGCGCCGCACCGTGCGCCGCCGCACCAAACAATCTACCAATATCCTTCACTCTTTAAATTTCAAAAAATGTCTGAGAAAGATTCAAGATTATACGAAAAAGCAATAGAGTGGGTAAAGCGCAAAGGTTATTCCAAGGTAAAGGCTAACATCGACGATTTTGAACGGCCTTCTTCCTTCATGCAGCCGGGCGATGACGACGATGACGCCGCCCTGACCCCTGACATTACTGCTGTGATGCGCGGGAACAAGTGCTATTTTGAGATTGCCGTCAAATCAGACGACAAACGGCTGCTGGTGACTAAATGGAAACTGCTGGACCGCATGGCCGCCCTGAAGGAAGGAAAGTTTTACCTTTTCACGCCGCACGGACACCGCGCCTTCGCCAACCGGCTGATCAAAAAACACGACATTAACGCCGTTCTGGTCAGCATCTGATCAGGAATAAGCCACCCGGCGCCTGCCAGGTGGCTTATCCCGCAACCTCACCGCCGCCCCTTTTTTTAACAATAAATCACGAATTGATTATGGTAAACAGAAGCATAAGAGTAAAAATACTCAAGGAAACCTCCAAAACAGTGACCATCCGTTTTATGACCCTCAACCGCAAGATGCCGGTCCCGCGCCAGGATTTCGAAAAGCGCGTGAAGAACGGCTTGTACGAGGTCGTTGGTGATTATGAAATGGCAGAAGACAAGTAGCTTTTCCGGCGGCAAACTTTACCGCCGGATCAATTTGACTACTCCCGCCAATTTCCCCTCACTGTAGGCCCGCAGAAAATACAGGCCGGCCCCAAAGCCCCCGAGCCGGATCATTCCGTCGCCGAGGGGCTGCCTGGCCAGAACTAACCGGCCATCCGCACTGAGAATTTCGTATTCTGCCTCGACGAGCGGAACTACCGTCCTGAGTTGAATATTGGTGTCCGAGGGATTGGGAAAAACGCTGAAAAAGGGTTTTTCCCATTCTGTATTTTCTGCCTGTGTTGTTTCCATCCGGTAAAGCCACTGATAAGCAGCGGGGAATTCCCGTGCCCAGTACCACTCGCTGTGCTGCCCGTCTGCATGGCTTAACGCCACCAGTTCTCCTTCGGAAAAGCCCGCGCTGGTTAAGGTATTGTACATGGCATACATATCTGTAACCTGTTGTCCGTCCTCTCCCTCCTGCTGTCCGGCAATCATATAAATCCGCATGTCTGCCTTTTTGCCTACGCTGGCAACATGGGCGTACACCTCGTCGGCAAACCAAAATGAAGAAGAGAACGCGCCGATTTTGCTGAAAACGTCCTGGTGTTCAATACCGGCGTAAAAGGAGATCAACCCGCCCAGGGAGGATCCCATAATGCCCGTAAATTCCCGCTCCGGCCTGGTCCGGTAGTTATTGTCGATGAACGGTTTTAGGGTTTCGACGATAAAACCGGCATAGGCTGCCCCCTGGCCGCCCCCATATGTGGGGTTTGCCCAGGGCGTATACTCTTCGATACGGGCAGCGCCCCCGTTGTCGATAGCCACTACGATCACCCCTTCATCCCCTTCGTCAAACAGTTCGTTCAGCGCCTCGTCTACCTGCCATTCCCCGGCGAAAGCGGTGGCCTGGTCAAAAACATTCTGGCCATCCTGCATATAGAGGACCGGGTAATCTCTGCCGGAGGCATCGTAATCAGGCGGCAGGTAAATCCAGATTTTCCGGTTGCGGTTGAGCTGCGGGATGTAAAAGTCATGAGAAAGTACGGATACATTCGGCTGAGCAGTAGAATTGCTGCCTTCCCAACTGAGAATCTGCAGTTCCAGCGTATCCAGGCCCCCGGCGTAGGCGTAAGTGCGGTCCGGCAAAAAACCGCCGTCGGCATTTCCCTCTACCGTCTGCCAGCTTCCCCGGGTGAATTTGAACATCAGCGTGCCTGGCGACAGGTTAAGGGTGATCTCAAATACCTCTCCGCCGGGGTTCTCCAGGATATATGCGCTGTTGCCGGAATCCCACCCGTTGAAATTGCCGGCGATGTAAATGTCGTCATCCGGTGGCGTATCGGCCGGAATGTCCGTTACCCTGACCGTCAGCTGCCCAAAGGCTGTAGCCGCTGCCAGCAGGAATGCCATCAAGCTGAAAAGGAACCTCATTTTCATGTGCGTTTTTTTTCTGGCCGCAAAGATAGCTTTTCGGGGAAGAAATTTCCCGGAAATTAACCCAACCCTTGGAATGTGCTGCCACGTCTTAGCAGAATGAGTATCGAACCCCAGGGCGAGAGAGCAGGCCTGCAATAAAAAACGCTTTCCCGCGTCAGATAAGAAAAGATGGGAGCAGGAAGAGCTGTGCGAATTTCTCTATCTTGCCTTTCCTTCGAGGTAAAAACCAAAAGCGCCATGACTACGACCGGAAAAGCCGTTTTTATCCCGATACTTTTTTTCCCGCTGTGCCTGAAAGCACAGGCGGCCGCCGATGTCATTCACCTGAAAAACGGCAGCACCTTTGAAGGAACGATCGTGGAGTATCAACAGGGAACAGCGTTACTCCTTCGGCTAAACGCCGGGGCGGAGATCGAATTCAGAGAAGAGGAGATCAGCCGTATCGAGCAAGGGCTGGTTCCTGCCACCGCCGAACCCCAAGAACCGCCGCCGGCCCCGACGGAGCCCGGTGCCCTCAAAAAGCAAGGTTTTTATAACGCCACCTGTTTTTCGGCTCTGAGCGGCTCGGCAGAGGGAAAATTCCAACTGGGCCTGGGCCTGCACAACGTCACGGGGTACCAGTTCCACCGCCTGTTTGGCTTAGGGCTTGGTTTCGGCGTGGATACTTATTCTTTCGAAGACGGAGAAACCCTTTACCCGGTGTTTGGCGAAGCCAGGGGGTATTTTTCCGGAAGCGCCGTTTCCCCCTACTATTCCGGCAGCCTGGGATACGGCCTGGCCTTCAGGAACGGCGACGAATTGATCAATAAAGCTAGTGGAGGCTCATTTTTCCGGGCGGCGCTGGGCCTAAGGCTAAACGCCAGCGGAGGCGCCGGCGTACTGGCAGATATCGGGTATCAGTTTCAGGAGGCTTTCTTCGAACGGCGCACTGCCTTCCAGAACGAGATCGAAGAAAAACGGCTGGTGTTTAACCGGGTCGTCATTCGCGTTGGGTTAATATTGTGATCTATGGGATTCGGGCCAGAAACATATTCTGATCGGGAACTGGTGGAAGGTTGCCTGAGGAATGACCGCTTCTCGCAGGAAATGCTCTACCGAAAGTACTTCCCGGCTATGATGCGGATGGTACAGCGCTATACCCAGGAACGAGATGCAGCCATGGACATCATAAACATGGGCTTCCTCCGGGCTTTCAAAAAGCTCGACACCTTTGCCTTCAGCGGCTCGCTCGAAGGATGGATCAGAAAGCTGGTTTTTCACAGCCTGTCGGACTACTTTAAAAAACACTCCCGGCAGGTTCATTTTCTGGACCTCGAAGACCGGGATAGCCCTCAGACAGAAGGGGCGCTCGACAATTTGTACTTCGAAGACGTCCTGAAGCTGGTGGACATGCTGCCCGGCGCCACCCGGGAAGTCTTCTATCTGTATGCCATTGAAGGGTACACCCATGTTGAAATCGCCAAAAGGGTAAACATCAGTGTCGGCACGTCGAAATGGCACCTGTCGAACGCCCGAAAGAAACTAAAGCAATTAATCCGTACATATTACAACCATGCAGGATAATTACCCGCAAGAATTTGATGAGCAGTACATTGACCAGGCATGGTCGGAGATGAAAAAGCTGCTGGACAAGGAGATGCCGGTTCAACCGCGCCGGCGCGCTGCCGGATGGCTGTGGTTGCTGGCCGGATTTCTCCTGGCAGCCCTGATTGGAGGGGGCGCCTATTTCATTTTGCAATCGGCAAAAAGCGCAGCGCCGCCCTCTTCTCCTCCCGGCCCAACGGCCCAACTGGAACTGCCCGCCGGCCGGCAACGGGCCGGCGAGGCCAGGCAGAAGGAGGCTGTGGCCCAGGAACAAAACAGCGGGACGGGAAAGGAAGGGCCGGCCGGCATTCCCCGCAACGACAGCGCAAAGCAACGGCGGGCCGGAACCACAGGCCGAAGCATTACGACGCTCCGCCTTCCGGAAACGCCTGCCCTGCCCGATACCCGGAACGGTCACGGGCCCGAAGCGGAAAAGGGCGCCGGACAGGCAACCGCACCGGAAAATACCACATCCTTACCCCGGGAAACGACAATCAAGACAAGGGCATGGCCGCAAATCAACTCCCTGCCGGCCCATCCGGGCAAAAACCTCGCCGTTGCCGAAGCGCAAAAAGAACAGGCAACCGGCCTACCCCACCCTGTTTTCCGCCAACCCAGCCTTTTCCGGGTTGCGGCCGAAGGGAGCGCCTACTGGCTCGGCTACTCCGCAGCCGACGGCCTGGGCGCCGGACTGGCCGTCGAAGCCCACTCCCGCAAAAACCGCCTCTATGCGCGCACCGGCGCCTTCTTCCGTTCCTACCGCCCAAAACTGGTTACAGAAAGCAGCGTGCTGCGCCTGGAAAACTCTTTTTCCAAAATACCTCAGCCCGACGGCAGCCTGGCCAACAGCAACAGCGAGCTGGCATCCAGCACGGCGGTGGAGGCTGCCCGCTATGTTCAGATCCCCCTCCTGGCGGGCTTTCAATGGCGGCCGCGGCTGGCTTTCGAAGCCGGCATACAAGCCGGCTTCCTGGTTTCCGGCACTACGGCCAGCACATGGAAACTGAACAACCAGGCCGGCTCTTCCAGCGGCCCGCAACAGGAAAACAATACCATATTCGAAACCAGCAAGGGCGCCGGCGCGCATTTGCTGAACACAGCGTCCCTGGATGTCATTGCCGGGCTGGCTTACCGCCCATTCGAACGCACCAGCCTCCGCTTGTACTGGCAGCACGGGCTGGCCGATGTTTTTGGCAGCACACGGGATGAGGCTTACCTGCGCGGGTTAAGCTTGTCTGTTTCCTATTATCTGACCGACTGATCGCTGGCGCCAGGCGCCTTTCGGCAAACAGTAAGAGCATGTTTGGAGGTGGTGCTTTTGAGGCGAAAATGTCAGATTTTGGGTTCTCACGAAGTCTTTGATCCCGACACGTTAGTCGTCGGGGGCATTTTTCCGCCCCATAGCAGCGCTACGGGGCGG
>JAGFJD010000488.1 GCA_024102975.1 Phaeodactylibacter sp.
GTGCCTCACGGTGAGCAACGCCAACGGCAGCGATACGAAGTGCCGGGAGTTGCAGTTAGGGATGGTGTCGGGGGCGGGGCAGGTTCAAGGTTCGAGGTTCGAAGTTCAAGTGTTTCCCAACCCGTTCAGGGAGCGGTTCACGGTTTCCCTGCCGGAAGGCTGGTTGCCGCAGGCGGCGCGCCTGTGGCTGTACGACGGGCTGGGGCGGCGGGTGCTGTCGCAGCGCCTGCGGGCAGGGGCCAATGAGGTGGCGGCGGGGGGCTTGCCGCCGGGGGTGTATTTTTATGTGGTGGAGGAAAATGGGGTGGTCCTGGCTCAGGGGAAGGTGGTGAAGGGGTGAGGTGTGCAGGCAATCAAATGGGCGCTGTTGAGGCTGTTCAAACTGCTGTGTTTTTTTGTTTTGAACCGCAGTGAGCGCAGAGAACCGCAGAGCTTGCCCGGCTGACCAGGCGGAAGCGCAAGCGACTGTGGTTCAACACCTTACTCTGTGGCTCTCTGCGCTCACTGCGGTTAGAAAAAGGCGGATAGACACAGTTTTTTGAACAGCCTTGTACTGTTCGGTATTCGGCCATACTACTGTACATGAAGGAGCCAAACGCCATTAACGTATTTAAAATCCCCATCAGCCAGCTACTCCACCTTCACGCCCGCCTCCGCCGCCGAACTCAGCGCAAATATCCCATATCCCCCCTCGATATTGCTGTGTACCGTCACCGGCTCGGCGAAGGGGTTGTCCCGGGCGTCATAGTATTGCTGGAGGGAGAGGTCGTACAGGAAGGCGTCCCGGGAAAGGGAGTACAGGCGCGCCACCAGGCGGGTGTTGGGAGCGCCCTCCGGCACGGCGCCCGAATAGGCGTAGAGGCTCACGGTGTAGGAGCTGCCGTTAAACGACTTGTCGGTAAATACCTGCTCGTAGTGGTAGCCGAATTGGATGACCTGGTCCAGGGTGCTGGCGTATATTGGATTGCGGTAAGTAAAGGTATCTCCCGTCGGCTGCACGTCCGAAATCTCATAATAAAACTCCAGCGCATAGTAGTTGTCCTCCCCCGCCGGGTCTGTGAACTGCACTTCGATGCCATCTGCCCGCTGCCCTTCGCCGTCTACGGCGCCATCCCGTTCGAACCGCAGGGATTGGACCGGGACGGGAACGGGCATGCGCTGCTCGGCAAAAACGGGTTCGTAGCCCGGAGCGCTCGCCTCCATGCGGTACAGGCCTGGCGCCGCGCCTAAAGGCTCATCCAGCGCCAGGAAATACTTCAACTGGTCCTGCCAGAAGGTGAAATCGCTGCCCAGCAGTTCCCCATCCCGGAAGAGGCGCACGGTGGCGTCCTCCGGAAAGTCATAAGCCGAAGTATCCAGGATGCCCAGGCTGTTGGCCACCAGGGCGGTGATGCTGGAATCCGTGCTGGAAACGCGCGCGTTGAGCACCAGCCGGGATTCGTGCTCCGGGATGTCTACCTCTACGATCTGGCTGAAGTTGCCGGAATCGCAGCCGGTGAGGAGGGAAAGGGCCATGAGAAGGATCGTTACTTTTATAATCATTACATTTATAATCGTTATGCTTTTCATGATTGTCCTTTTGGTTGTTGCGCCACTCCGCGCCATCAATGCCGGGCTGCGACTATTGTGCCCTATGTGAAAACGCCTATGTGGCCTATGTGATAAAAACCTTTCAGAACTTAAACTGATACGACACCGACGGGATGATGGGCAGTATGCTCACCTCCCGGAAGCGGCGCGTTTCGGTCGACTGCCCCGTTTCCGTGTCGAACACCCGCTCCCGGTCCAGGATCATGTAGTACGGGTTGCGGTGGTAGTAGGCGTTGTAGACGCCGAACACCCAGGTGCGCTCCCATTTGCGCTTTTTCTTGTGGAACTGGAAGCTCAGGTCGAGGCGGTGGTAGTCGGACATCCGGAAGGCGTTCTTCCTGCCGCCGGACTCGATCTCCGCGTTGCCGACAAAGGGGTTCGGGAAACCGCCGTCCCCGTAGACGTCGTGGGGGTAGCGGAAGGTGTTCAGGGTCACGGCGTTGCCGGTGCCGTAAATCCAGGCGGCGGAGAAAGTCACCTTTTCGTCCATCTCGTAGTTCAGCACCAGGGAGACGTCGTGGCGGCGGTCGTAGCGGAAGGGGAAGCGCCGGCCGCTGTTGATCTCGTCGAACTGCCGCCAGTTCCAGCTCAGGGTGTAGCCCAGCCAGCCGGAGAGGCGGCCGGTTTTCTTCTGGATGAAGAGTTCCAGGCCGTAGCTTTCGCCGTCGCCCTGGGTGACTTTTTCCTGCCAGTCGTTTTCCAGGCCGAAGAGGAAACTGGCGCCTTCCTTATAGGAGATCACGTTGTGCATTTGTTTGTAGTAGCCTTCCAGGCTGACCTCGTATTCGTCGCCGAAGGTACGGGCGGCGCCCAGGGCGGCCTGCCAGCTCTGCTGCGGCTTGATGCGGGCGGTGCTGGGCACCCACAGGTCGGTGGGCAGGCTGAACGACTCGCTGGTCAGCAGGTTGATGAACTGCGTCATGGTGG
>JAGFJD010000490.1 GCA_024102975.1 Phaeodactylibacter sp.
CCGGCTGGCTCTCTTTTTTTTCATTTTTATTTACCAGTTTACCGGCAGTTACCTGACCAATATTTACGAATATTTGATCTGGGTGCTTGTTTTTTTGCCGGTGTTTCCGGAGTTTGGGAAGGAATGAGGGAATGAAGGAATACTGGTAAGCGATTGGCAGGGATTGTTCACTGCTGGCCATTTTTTGGACACAGAGTACGCCGAGAAGACACAGAGCTGCACAAAGGCTTGGTTATCAACGGAAAAAAACTTCGTGTAGGCTACCCGTCTGAGGTTGGACAGCAGAAAGGGGAAAGCCGAGCGGAGTCGAGGCCGAGCGTGTGCAGGAGGCATGGAGTGTCCAACCTTAGACGGGTAGCCTCTTTTCAAAAATATCCCTTGATTTTCAAAAATTTGCGAACAGCACCAATGTTTCCCCTGAACATCCTCATGCTGGCCCGCCCCAACCTGCTGTCCGACCCGGGAGGAGACACCATGCAGGTATTCGAAACGGCACAGGCCCTGCGCCGCCGGGGGCATCAGGTGGATATTAACCCGAAACAGCCTGATTACCGGGCGTATAGCCTGTTGCATTTTTTTAATATCATCCGGCCGGAAGATATTATCGGCCATCTGGAACATGCGGATAAGCCCTATGTCGTCTCCACTGTATATGTAAACTATGAAGAATACGACCGTTTTCACCGGCCGGGCCTAGTCGGCCGGGCTGCCCGTATTTTGACGGCCGATCAAACGGCCTACCTCAAAACCGTGGGCAAGTGGCTGCTGAAAGGAGAACCCCTAAGTTCATATTCTTTTCTCTGGCAGGGGCGCCGGCGCGCCATGCAGCGCATTCTCCAGGGCGCGGGCTGTTTGTTGCCCAATTCGCACAGCGAATACCGGCGCCTGGTGAATGATTACGGCATTGAAAATGACTACGTGGCCGTTCCCAATGGAGTGGCCCCCCGCCTTTTTCTCCGCGAATGGCCTGCGGCAGGCAACCGTGCCGGCGTTTTGTGTGTAGGGAGGATCGAAGGGCGGAAAAACCAGCTCAACCTGATCCGGGCGTTGAAAGGTACATCTTTGCCCCTGACGCTGGTGGGGCATCCCGCCCGCAATCAGAGCGGCTATTACGAGTTGTGCCGGAAAGAAGCGGGAAAAAATGTCTGTTTTACCGGGCATTTGCCGCAGGAGCGCCTGTTGCCGCTCTACCGCCAGGCGCGCGTCCACGTGCTGCCCAGTTGGTTCGAAACGACGGGTTTGTCCTCGCTGGAAGCTGCTGCCATGGGCTGCAACATAGTGGCAGGAGACCGGGGCGATGTGCGGGAATATTTCCAGGACAGTGCCTGGTATTGCGAACCTGGCAGCCCGGAATCCATCCGGCAGGCCGTACAGGAGGCTTATCATGCGCCTCCGGAAACAGCATTGAAAGAAAGGATCAGGAAAACATACAATTGGGACAACGCCGCAGGCCGGACGCTGGAGGGGTATGCTATAGCTCTCGGCAATAATGGGCATGCTGCTTTTTAACAAACAACAAACAACAAACAACTGACAACAACCAACAACCAACAACATAGCACCCCCCTGAAAATCGGCATCCTGGGCTGTCGGGGCATCCCGAACCGCTACGGCGGATATGAGCAGTTTGCCCAGCACCTGGGCGAAGAAATGGTGGTCCGGGGCCATCAGGTATGGGTGTACCAGTCATCCCGGCACCCATTTGCCGGGCAGTGCTGGAAAGGCGTTCGCCTTCTTCGCCAGCCGGACCCGGAAGACAGGCTGGGGACATTCGGGCAGTTCGTCTACGACTTTTTTTGCCTGCTGGATGCCCGCAGGCGAGGTTTTGATATTTTACTCCAGTTGGGATACACCAGCAATGCCATCTGGTTTATGGCCTGGCCTTCCGGCCCGGTGAACATCATACACATGGATGGGCTGGAATGGAAGAGGACTAAGTATTCTTTGCCGGTAAGGCACTTCCTGCGGTGGATGGAACGGCTGGCTGCCTGTCAGGGGGATGTGCTGGTATCCGATTCGAAAGCCATTTCATCTCATCTGGAAAGCTCCTGCCGGCGTTTTGCCGAATATATTCCCTACGGCGCGCCGGCAGTGCCGGCAAGAGATGAAAAGGCCCTCGCCCGTTTTGAAGTTGATCCCGGACAGTATTACCTGGCAATCGCCCGGATGGTTCCGGAAAACAACCTGGAACAGGTTATTGAGGGGGCGCTGGATGGTGAGGGCCTTTTGCCGATCCTGGTGGTAGGCGATACGGACACCCGAAACGGCAGGTATTTGAAGAACCGTTACGGGGGCAATGGCCGGGTTCGGTTTCCGGGGGGCATTTTCGAGCCGGATGTCCTGAACAGCCTGCGGAGTTTCGCGCGGCTTTACTTTCACGGCCATTCGGTTGGGGGCACCAACCCGTCCTTGTTGGAGGCGATGGCCTGCGGCGTTCCCATTTGTGCCCACGATAATGTCTTTAACCGGTCAGTTTTAGAAGAACAGGCTTTTTATTTTAAAGCCAGCGGAGATATCAGCCGCCTGCTTGCCGGCTGGCCGCACCATCAGGAGCGCGCCAAAGCGTGGGCAGAACAAAACCGGCAGAAGGCAAAGACGGAATACAGCTGGCAGAGAGTGGCCGACAGTTATGAAGCACTTTTTTTTAAGCACGCTAAACCAAAAATCAGCATTTGAACCTGTTTCCCAAAATAGGAAAGGCCTGTTTTCTCCTGATCCCCTTTACCTTGTGTTTCTGGGAGCGGGGCAATACGTATGTGGCCATCCTGTATGGGTTAGCTGTACTGGTGCAGCCTGGTCTGAGGGAGCGGTTCCGGAAGGCTTTGAAACAAAAATGGGTTTTTCCCTTTCTGGCGCTTTATGCCTTTACCGCATTTTCAGCGTTCTGGTCAGCTGACCTGGCGCGGGCTGCCTTTGTCCTGGAAAAAAAATCTGCCCTGGTGGCATTTCCAGTGCTGGCGGCCCTGGACGGGCAGCTCAGTTGGCGTCTTGTCCGGCAGGCGATGCTCTGCCTGGTGGGCGCTTGCGTTCTCGCCCTCTGGGCGGCGCTGGCACACGCGGTGGGACAGTACCCTGTGGCAGGAGATATTTCTGTTTTTTTCTATCACCACCTCGGTTGGGTGCTCGATGAATTTAATGCCGTATACTTTTCGCTCTATGTATTTATGAGCTTGGTTTTTTTTGATTTTCTCGTTCGGGAGAAGGCCTTTTCCTTTATAAAGCCGGCGTGGATAAAAGGGCTGGTTTGGGGAACCCTGGCTTTAGGCATCGTTTTATTGTCCTCCCGCCTGTTCATTTTGCTGGCAGTGGTTTACGGGTTGGTGAGGCTGACCCTCGGGCGAAAGGGGGGGGGCGGTTTGGGAGGCGTCAGAAACCGGGGATGGGTCATTCTGTTCCTGGCGTTTGCGCTGTTGGCCGTGCTGGTCAACCAGGGGCGGTTCCGGGAGCTTGTCGATTCCCGGTTCGAGGTGTTGCAGCAGGAACAATTTCGCTGGGATACGCCATTTAACGGGCTGACTCTGCGCCTGTTGTTGCTCCGGTTCGGCTGGCAGGCGCTGGAGGAAAACCAGGCCTGGGCGGCAGGCCTGGGAGTGGGGGACGTCCGGCCGGAAATAAACAGCCTGATTTTGCGGCACAACCTCTACCACGGCAACCCGGAGCTGGGCGATACCGGATACCTGAATTACAGCCTGCACAACCAATACCTGGAAACCTGGCTGCAGGCGGGCCTGCCTGCCCTGGCTGCCTGGCTGTGGCTGCTGGCTATGGGCTGGAGGGCGGGACTGCGGGAGGGCATCCTTTTCCCCCTCCTGTGGCTGGTGCTGGCCGTCGCTTCCTTTTCTCTTTTTGAAAGCGTGCTGGAACGGCAGCGCGGCGTCGTTTTTTTTGTATTTTTTCTTTCGGCACTATATTCAAGCATAAACTATGAAAATCCCGAAATTCCCTCAACCGGCACCAGGGCCTGACGGGCCGGGTGCTGCGCCGCCCGGCCCGTTGGGGCAGCAAACAGGTGTGTGGAGTTCCGCAAAGGACTTGGGGAGCAGGCTGGCCGGTTTTCCTTACCGATACCTGAAACGGGCGGTGGACGTATCCCTCTCCCTGTTTGCCCTGTTTTTTGTCTTATCCTGGCTGATGCCGTTGTTGTGCCTGCTCGTCCTGGCCGATACGGGGGTACCGGTTTTTTTCGTCCAGAAACGGATTGGCAGATGGGGCCGACCTTTTCATTGCATCAAGCTTCGGACCATGGGCCGGGCAAACGCAGGCGAAGGGCGCCTGCCTACCCGGCTGGGATACTGGCTGCGTTGCCACAAGCTGGACGAACTGCCCCAGTTTATCAATGTGCTGAAAGGAGATATGAGCATCGTGGGCCCACGGCCACACATGATCAGCGACCACCGGGCTTTCAGCCGGGAACTCGGAAGGGACTATTGCCTGAGGCATGCCGTATTGCCTGGCATCACCGGCCTGGCGCAGGTCCGGGGGTACGAGGGACAGGTCAGTTCCCGGCATAAACTCCGGGGCCGCCTGCGGCTCGATCTTTTTTATATCCGGCACTGGTCAATGGGTTTGGAATTTCGTATTATGTACCGGACGATCCGCTTGTTTATGCAGGGAATGGCAAAAGGGCCCGGGCATCTCTGGTGAAAGGAGCCGGGCAAAAAGTTTAATCATTACAGAATACGAATGGAGGACCTGAAAAATGCTGTGGTCAAGGCCTTGTTGTACTTCGATATTTTTTCCTTTCCCTTGCGGCAGGAAGAAGTCCACCGGTTCTGTGGCGTGAAAACCGGAGTACAGGAAGTAAACGCGGCGCTGGAGGAACTTCTGGCCGAGCAGCGTGCCTGGTTTTACAAAGGGTACTTTATGGCCCGGCCCAGAGCAGAATGGGTGGCAAAACGGGAAGAAAACCATAAAATATCGAGCGCCATGATGAAAAAGGCTGTCCGCAACGCCCGCCTGATCAGCCAGTTTCCTTTTGTGCGCGCCGTGGCCGTCTCCGGCTCCCTGTCCAAATATTCAGCCGATGAAAACGCCGACATCGATTACTTCATCATTGCCCGCTCCGGGCGGCTGTGGATCTGCCGCAGCCTGCTCCACCTCTTCAAAAAGCTGACCTTCCTGTTTGGCCGGCAAAACGGGTTTTGCATGAATTATTTCCTCGACGAAGAAGAACTGGAACTGAAGGACAAGAATTACTACACGGCCCTGGAGAGCATCACCGTGATCCCTTTGTTCGGCGCTTCTGCGCAGCGGGCGTTCTACGAAGCCAACTGCTGGGTGCGCGCCTATTTCCCCAACCACGACCCCGTCCTTGCCCTGAACGGCCGGATTTCAGAAAGGCACTCCCGCCTCAAACTATGGATGGAAGGGCTTTTTTTCGGCAAATGGGGCAACAGCGTCAACCACGCCCTGCGCCGCCTCACCGTCTGGCGGTGGAGGCGGAAATTTCAACGCACCGGTTTTCCCATGCAATACTTCGACCACGATCTCCGGGCGACGCCGGGCGAGTCGAAGAACCATCCCAACGACCACCAGCGGGTTATCCTGGCCGCCTTCCGGAAGCGGTTGGAGGCAGCGGAGGGACGAGGGCGTTAGCTTGTTCGCTGTTTGCTTTGCTGGCCGCCCTTTGCAACCCCCAACCCCCAAAACCCAACCCCCAAAACCCAAAACCCAAACCCCAAAACCCAAACCCCAACCCCCAAAACCCAAAACCTCACCTAAAAAAATCCGGCTCCCCCGCGTTTGGTTCCCGGGCGCTGTCCGGAACCCGGAGCGTCTGGTAGGGCCCCAGGGAGTCCACCCGCCGCCGGTGATACAAGGCGCCCAACTGAGGGAATTCACCATGTACATGGCTGGGGAAACCCTGAAAGCGGGCTTCCACTTCTTCTTCGTTCCACCCCCACTCCCGGGCAACAACCCGAACGGAGGGTTCCATGAAACTGATGTACAAAAACTCGCTTTGGGTATGATCCTGCCTTCGGCTGAACTGAATATCGGCCCGCTGCCGGCTGCGATACCAGTCCAGTATCTGGTTGGCCGAATCAGTCAGCAGGTAGAAGTCCTGGGCTGTCATAAAGCCATCGATATCGGGAGAAGGGGCAAACAGGGGCTGGACTTTCGACTCATGGCACCACAGGCATTTCGAAGGTTTGCCCGCCCGGGTGCGGTTTGCCGGAGCGGCGGGCGCCAGTTGCCCCGCAGCGTCGTATATGGCAAAGCGAAGTTGCCCGTTGGGCATTACATCAAAAACTTCGTAGCCGTGGACGGGATAACCCGGAGTTGCGATATCGCCATCCGTATCTTCCGCCAGGAAGGACATCCGGCCCGGGTCTTCGGAGATTTGGAATTTTAAAAACCGATGTTCGAGGCCGACAGTCGACTGAAGGACTGGAAAGAGGAAGATGTTGCCAACCTGATTTTCTGCCCAAAAGGCTTCCAGGCTTTCAGGCATACCGGTTATTTCATAATAATGCCAGGAGCTGTGCAGTGTCAGCATCAGGAAGCGGCCCAGGCTGATAGCACCCCGCTGCCGGTATTCCTCCGATGCCTTCATCCGTCTTAGAATCGTGGTGATGGAAGAATAGGCGGCTTCCGAAAAACCGACATTCCCCAGGTCCAGTTCGAACCGGGTGCTGTCGGAGCCTTCATACCTGATCGCCGCCGCCAGGCTGCCCTCCGGAAGCAGGGCGCCCAGGTAGGAGAGCGACCAGGCCAGGCCGGTTTCCATGTCGGCACGGCGCTGCTCGTCGAAGGCGGGGATCCACCGGAGGCGGATTTTTCCCGGCTGTTCTTCGGGTAGTGAGGGGTCGTGGCGGCATCCCGAAGCGAGAGCGGACAGGAGAAAAACCACCACTAATTTTTTTAACTTCATGGTATCCGGATTTTGCGGAGCGTGAAAAAACCGACGCCTCTTCCTTCGTCGGAAAGATAAAGAACAAAGTGGCCGCCGAGCAAAGCAGGGCTTCGTTTTTGGCCCGTGGAATGAGTGAGCTGCCGGCCGTTCCAGAATACCTGCCCCGCTTTTACTTTCAACGCCGGTGATAATTGGATTTTGTCCCGGGTAACAAACAGGGATTGCTGCGCCCCCTGCTCGTTGAAATGCTGCAACTCCAGCCCCTCTCGCCTGATTTCGTAATCGTGGATAATGCCGTAACGCCCGTCCGGCAGGTAATAAGCCCCTTCGGCTGGAAAAACCGGCGAACTGAACCATCCTTTGCCGATGAACAGAAAAGCCATAAAAGCGAGCGGGCCTGGCCGAATGGCCGGCCGAACGCCCAACAGGAGCAGGGCAAGCAGCGCCAGCATTGCGTACAGCCGGGGAAACTGAAGCGCCAGGGGCCAGTTGTAAAGCAGGTAAACCGGGACATTGGCAGCCAAAGCCACCAGCAACCATCCGGCAGCCTGCCCCAGGGGGCGCTCTTTCATCAACACCGGCAGGGCGAGCAGTGGCAGCAGCAACAACACCAGGCTGTAGCTGGAGCCATACCCGGTGAGGAGCAGGCCGGCAAGGAAAGCGATGGCAAAACGGGAAAAAGCATCCACTTTTTTTTCCTGCATCAACAATACAGCTGACGCAAAAACGGCAGCCTGAAACAGGAGGTTGGCGGAAAATGCCAGCCCTGGCAGGTGGGCCCAGGGCTGTGGGTTGATGTGCTCGTCCGCCACAAAGGCCCTGAAGAGCAGGGCCCGGCCCGATTGGTACAAAATGGAGAAGGGGTCATTGATCTCGCCCCGGAACAGGCGGGGAACGATTTCCAGGAAGTAATTTTCGGTGATGAGGGGCGAAAAACAGAGGGCAGGCAAAAACGAGAGGACTGCGCTGAAGGCCAGCGTCAGGAAAAAGCTCCGGAAATCCTTTTCCAGCAGCAGGAACAGCAGCAGGATTGCCGGGAAGAGCTTAAGGGTAATGGGTACGGCCCAGAACATTGCTGCCGGCGCTGTCCGCCCGTTCCTCCAGGCCATGAACCCTTCCAGGAGAAAAGCCGTCAGCCAGAGGTAGGACTGGCCCTGGTGGAAATTGTTGAGCAGGGGGATAAATAAGGCAAGCGGGGCCAGCAGAAGCTGCCACTGCCCGTCCAGCCCCAGGAGGCGCGCCAGCCGGAAGTACGACCGGCAGAACAACAACAAACCCAGCAGGCCGAACAGCGCTTTGGAAAGCTCTGCCGGACTGATCAGCGCAAAGGGTACATAAGCCGGTACGCTGGCGGGTGGCACCGGCGTATAATTGACGAAAACGGGTTGGGTGGAAAGGCGGTTGGCCATGGTGTTGAAGCGGTAAGGATCGTACACTTCAGGGCTGAACTGCCCTTCAAGCCACAGCCGGCTGGCGTAGTAGTAGTTGGCGTAATCCCCGGTGGGCGCCCGGCGGCTTTGCCAGAGCAGCAAGAGTCCCATAGCCAGGAAGATTCCGGCGCTCAGCCGGCCGTAGGAGCGTTGTTTATCCGGCCAATCCAGGTTCATGGCTTAAG
>JAGFJD010000540.1 GCA_024102975.1 Phaeodactylibacter sp.
CTCTGGTATATGAAAATCTACCGGTAGGAACGCTTTCATTGAAAGATGGAAAATGGACTTTCCGGTACACAGAACCGTTTAAACGGCAGGACAAGATCAAGCCTTTGCCTGATTTCCCGGATGTAAATAAGGTTTACACCAGTGAAGAACTTTATCCTTTCTTTATTCAAAGGATTCCCAGCTTGAGCCAGCCCAAAGTCAAAGAGGCTATTGAGAAAGAGAAAATTGATCAGACTGATATTGTCGAGCTACTGAAAAAGTTCGGGCGGCTTTCTATCAACAACCCGTTTAAGTTGGAGACTAATTGACGGGAAACTCTTATTTCCTGAATGAAATAGCCTGAAGCTTATGAATGCTTCGGGCTATCTTCGTGATAACCGGCTGGACAGTTCATTGTCCGAATAGAAATTAAGAAATGTACTGGCCCCAAATTTGGGGATGCGATTCTAGTAACAGGTTCCTCAAATAAGTTGGGAAGAAGATGCTGAAAGCACATCCGCGTCCACCCCACCCTGTACCTTATAATCTTCTCCATCCCGGACGGCAACCACCAAACTCCCTTGCTGAAAATATTCATATTCATCATCTTCATCCAGCCCTTCTTCAACCAGAGTGAACAGGCCAACCTGGCCATCCGGCCGCATCCATTCCAGCCGGGCGTCCACCGGGGCCCATCCGCCAAACCATTCCCCATTGCTCAGGGCCTTAATATATACGCTATTGGTGGTACTCATGATGATTCTATTTAAAGTTGTAAGGGGCGACTTGCCAGATAAGGCAATCAACGAAATCGACGACGATCCAGTTTCCTGTCGCGTCGAAAATCTTGGTGTAAGTTACGCCTTTTTCCGGATGCGTGAAAGGCACCCGCCGTCCATTGGCCAGCATATCCTTGATCTTCTCCACAGTGAACCCACGTTTCCGGAATTGCTTTCGCCAGGCCGATAGCTTCTTGTAGGGTAAAAGCTGAAGCCGTTTACAGGGATCATCCGGTTCCGGGTTGTTGAAGCCATGCTCATAAGCTTCCGTCAATTCGGTAACCTGTGCATCAGTCAGTTCAATGGCCACTTCATCAGGTGGTGTAGCTTGCAGGATGCCATGATCCGGTGTCGGTGGAGCGTTATGGCCAATTATCTCGATGCCCTTTCCCAACTGGCTGACGATGAATATTGAAGCTCCCAGCAGCACAACAAGCAAAAATACCCGGCCTCCAACTGAATGTGCTATGGCTTTCATGATCCGTTATTTTTTGAGGTTTAACCATACAGGCAATATAAGCCTTTTTAAAGAACGATACTTATAGTCCGTGGACTTATAGTCCTCTTTTATGGAATTTCCCCGCTAAAGAGACGATATGCCGTACACGGACGAAGAAAAGGCCATTCTCTCCCGGCTGGGGCAGGCCATCAGGAAGCACCGACAGGCCAAGGGGTGGTCGCAGGAGGAATTGGCCTTCCAGGCCGGCCTGGACAGGACGTACATCGGGTCAGTGGAACGGGGGGAGCGGAATATTGCGGTGCTGAATTTGGTGAAGGTTGCGGAAGTGCTGGGGGTTGGAGTGGGTGAGTTGGTGGCAAAATGAATCTACTAGCCCGAATGATTTCCCTTCATATAAAATATAAAGGAACTCCCTCCAAAGGAGCGTTTAGAACTGCTTGTCAAACTCCTGCCCTATGCCTTGCCAAAGGTCCAGCCTGCCAGCCACTCGTTTGATGAGCCGATAGATTTTAGCCACCTATGGGAATAATTGCCTTTGTGGCGCTTATCTCGTTTTGTGGGAAGTTTGAAGACTTTTGATTTAGAATACATGTCGACGGTTCGTCAGTTTTATAACAAGTACCTTTGTTACGTCTGTCTCTTTTCTTAAGGTTCCTGTAAGGCATTTTGGGCAAGGGTAATTAACTATATCCTCATTATTGAAGCTTCTATGTTCCCAGAACTTTCGGTTCATCTTGTTTTCATTTGAAATTGGTGGCCTGAGGGTGTTTTTTTTAATTTTTGTCAACTATTTTGCAACCAAAAAAGCCTTGCAATCCTGTAAGTTGTTAGATTGCAAGGCTTTGTAAGTTTAGGTTGAGGTCGGGAGCGGATTCGAACCGCCGTACGAGGTTTTGCAGACCTCTGCCTAGCCACTCGGCCACCCGACCGTTTTGAGGGTTATTCATCTCCGCCTCTGTCAAGGCTGGAGATTTTGTTATTGGTTATTGCCGCTTCTCAGGGGTTATTCGTTAATACCCTCTCGCCAGCGGAATGCAAATATACAGGTTTTTTCCTTTCGTTGCCCATTTGTAACCCAAAAAAGAGACAATTAGTTCAGGAAGGGGCCGGTTGGTTTTTTCGGGACGGGATGGACAGGCGACAGAATGGTGGCAGGAGGCGGTGGCCAATGCCTATAGAAGACAGGATGGGCAGGATTTAGGGAGCCAAATGCTTGGGGTAGACAGGATGGACAGGATGGACAGGAATTAGGGAGCCAAATGCTTGGGGTAGACAGGATGGGAAGCATCATGCCTCCTCGCAGCAGCCCCGAAATTTTCCGGGTTCCAGGCCCTCCACCTTTTGCAACTGCCCCGCCAGGACTGCATCAACAATTTAACCACTTCACCCTGAGCTTGTCGAAAGACAGCAATATAAGTAAGCGGGCACAATTAGTGTAACAATATAGCCATACAACAATTGCCCAGGGATATTACTGCCAGGCCACGCTTTCGAAGCAGCATTAGTTACAATATGTGTCCAACTACGTAACCCTTTTCAATGGGTTCGAAGAAAATTTGTTACTTTGGCCGGGAGCGGAAGTCAAAATAACCGAAAACGATTATATCAACCAAAAAACACAATCTGATATGTCTCTGCAAAACAAGTACCGCGAAGTCCTGAACCTGGGTGAAAAATTTGGCGTGAAAGACGGTTACGTCAAAGAGGAAGACGGGGTCCTCAAGATTGGCGGCACCGCCAAAACCCAGTATGAAAAAAACCTGATGTGGGATAAGATCAAGGAGATCGGGGGCGAAAAGCCGGCCGACCTGAAAGCCGACATCCGGGTTGAAGACAAGGAGAACTTCCACGTGCATACCGTCAAGGGAGGCGATACGCTCTCCAAGATTTCCAAGACATACTATGGCCAGGCGGGCCAGTATATGGACATTTTCAACGCCAACCGCGACCAACTGGACAACCCCGACCTCATCAAGCCGGGTCAGGTGCTGAAGATTCCTTTCCCGAAGGCGTAGGAGCGTGTAAATGTGTAAAGGTGTTAATGTGTAAATGGCCGGAAACTCCCGGTCTTTTATACATTAACCCCTTTTTTTGGGGCGCGATGCTAAATTGTGTCCCTCCGTGTTGGGAGGATTCAGGCATTGGGTTTTAGGCGTTAGGTGCCTGTTGAGTGCCCGATTAGGCCTGGGTTGCCCCTAAAACCTACAGCCTAAGACCTATAACCGGGCCAATGGGCACAAAAAGGAATCGTCACCCAGCAGCTCATCCCTCCAGCACTTCCTGCAGCACCTCATGGGCATGTATTTCGGGAAAATTCTCTATGTGAAGCCGGTAATAATCGATCAGGCGGAGCAGGAGCGACTTTCGCTGCGGGCGCTGCATGTTCAGCTCGTGGCAGGTTTCCAGTTTTTTATCCAGCAATTGATGAAGCAGCCGGCTCTCCGCCTCTCCCAAATGATGGACATGGGGTGGGGGGGCGGCGACAAAAACCCCTTCCCGGAGGTCGAAAACCGGCGTTGCCTCCGACCATTCTTCAGCGGGCACAAAGCCCAGGAAAGAGCTCAGCTCCAGCAAAAAATATAAGTGGATATTGGCGATGGGAGCTGTCGTTTCATCCAGAAAACGAAAGCTCTGGAAAAGGAAACCGAACAGCCTTTTATTCTCCTCCGGCTCCCGGATCGTTTTTCGGGCAATTTCCGCCATAAACAGGCCCACAGCGCTTTTGCGGACGTCAAAGGGCAAGGAAGTATAAACGTGGGCAGCCCGCAACTCCCTGATCCGGTTCAGGCCCTTTTCCTGCCGGTCGTAAGCAACCATATCCACCAAAGACATGACCTGCAGCAAGCCGGGGCTGACCTTTGCCTTTTTGCTCCGAACCCCGCTGATGATATAACTTCGCATGCCCCGCTCTTCCGTATAGATATCGGCAATGATACTCGTTTCGGAGTACTTCATAGAGCGCAGCACGATGCCCCGGGTTTTGATCAGCATACTTCGTAGGTTCGTTTATGGATAATCATTGCCTGCCCCCGTTAATTCATCTGAAAGAAAATTACCCGCCCGCGTTAACCGGCCACCTCCTTCAAACGTCAAATATACAGACGGCAGTTCATCATTTGTTAGTTACGCCTCCGCTTATCGAAAAATGCCGGACGGTCGTCAAAAAAAATGGACAGTTGCATCCTTTTGCCCATAAGTTTGTCTTTGTCTAGTAGAAATCACCAACAGATCAGAAATCACCAAAGCAAATGAATTTCAAACTGCTTCGCCAAAAACCCACAATTTGCTGATTTCCATTTTAAAAGCAGTTTTCACCCGGCTAAAAAGAAAATTATGAAAACCCTGGCATTCGGCATGCTGCTGGCATGCTTCAGCTTCATCTTTTCCGCCTTCGCAACGGCGGATACCTCCTGTGCTTTCGACCTCAACGAAAATTTAACGCTTACCCACCAGCTTTACCGGTCGCTGCCCGACGGCGTATGGGCGGCCGAAACACAAAACGGACAGAAAGCTGTCCTGCAGTTTCACCCCTCCGGCACCGCCGACTGGTTTACTTCCGGCGCCAAAGGATTGTCCGGCTACAAAGATTTTACCTGGGCCGTGATCCCGATAAGCGAAGAGGAAGCCAGGCTCGAACTGACCGCCAATGACCATTCCGAACGCTTCACTTTCGAAGTAGAGACGGCTTGCCAGAGCCTCAAAATTTCGGAACCCGATAAAGGCTTCATCCTGGAACTGGAACACGAAACGGCCGAGTCGAAGGCTATCCGCGGCCAAAAGGAAAACCTGATTGCCGCCAGGTGGGAAAATACGACCTACCCCTTTGACCTGAAATCCATGGAAGGCGCCTACCTGAAATACAATTTCCAGAAGAACGGCCGGTTCGAAAGGATGCTGGGCTGCGCTTCCCGGAATATCAAAGAGGCCGGCGACTGGTGGCTGGCAAAAGACGGGCTTCACCTGGTCATGCGCCTGGACAGCGGCGAGACGACCGTCGCCGAGATCAAATACCTGGAAATGGACGAGATGGTGTTAAAACACGTCCTGAACTGCGAAGAAAGAGATTTCGCCACCGGCGATAAAGACTTCTTCTTTAACCGGCAATAATTTTTTAGCCATAATATTTCCTGTTTTAAAAATTGGCTCCCACGACTTGGCGAGCCAATTTTTTTTGAATGCGGGAAAGATGGGGCTGTCCGGGCAAAACTCATTCATTCCTTTCATAAACCGAGAGGCGGCCGTCCGGAGACAGTAAATAAAGCCGTTGGCCCTGCCGGCGGGCCAGCGCCGCCCGTGCCCCTGCTTCCGGCATGGGCAGGGCTGTTTTTCTCAGGGCGGCCACGTCATAGACCGACAATTCCCCTTTTTTGAACAGCTGCAGGTAGCCGTCGAGCACCTGGAAATGTGTGTAACCCGGCAGGGGAAGCAGTTGGTGATATTGGCCGAAGCCGTCGAACAGGTAGATTCCCTCTCCCGGATCATGGAGATAAACCATATTCTCCCGGGCGACGGCCTGCTGCCCCTGCGGCGGGCGGGCCAACTGGGCGCTGAGGTTGTCGCTGCTGGCCAGGACGGCCCCGTCCGGGGCGATCTTCACGAGCCGGAACGTGGCCTGGTCATATACCCAGATGTTGTTGTCATTCGCCAGGGCAATAGCCGTAGCGTTGACGATGTCGGAGGAAAAAAGCAGGAGCAGGCCCGTTTCATTCAGCGTGCGGTCGAGCGTGGCGATGGCCTGCAGGTCCGGATAAAACAACAGCAGGTTGAAAGGGTCAGTCGGATCGAGGTAACCCAGGCTTCCCCTGGTATTATTGTTATAACGGAAGAGTTCTTTGCCTTCGGGGCTGTATTTGACCACCTCGTTGGCAGGGGTTACCAGGTAAACCTGCCGCAGTTTGTCGAGTGTGAAAAATTTAGCCTCCACCGGCAGCGTGAACAGCAGGCGGAAGGAATCTTCAGGCGCGACCTGGCCGGTGAGGAAAACGGGAAACAGCCAGGCCAGGATAAACAGCCCGGGCATTGTTCGTTGCCGGTTGACGGCCGCTCGCCGCCCCCAACCGGCAACGAACAACAAACAACGGACAACAGAAGCCGCCTCACGCCTTCTCCCGCTCCGCCTCCCGGTTCCCGTGAACGTAGCCATCATCATTTTCAAAGAATTCAATTTCCAGGTTTTTGCCATCGAACACGGCATAGGAATTGTGGTGCATCCACTCTCCCAGGTTGATATAACGGCTTTTTCCGTTTTTCAGCGTGAAGTCGATCGGCAGGTGGCGGTGCCCGAAGATAAAATAATCGATATCCAGGCTTTCCAGTTTCCGGTTGGCATAGGCGATCAGCCATTCGCCTTCCTCTCCCAGGAAACGCTTTTTCCTGGGCTTCACTGCTCCCCGGCTTTTGCCCGACCAGTAGTTCGCCAGCCAGATGCCGAAATTGGGGTGCAGCCGCTCGAAAAGCCACTGGCAGAGGGGGTTGGCAAATACTTTTTTGATCAATTTATAGCCGTGGTCGCCGGGGCCGAGGCCGTCTCCGTGGCCGATAAAAAAGGTTTTTCCCATCAATTCGCGAACAACCGGCTCCCGGTAGGTAGGGATGCCCAGCTCTTCCTCGAAATAGCGGAACATCCACATATCGTGATTGCCGGTAAAGAAATAAACGGGAATGCCGGCGTCGCGCAGGCTGGCCAGTTTGCCCAGCACCCGGGTATACCCCTTGGGCACAACGGTTTTGTATTCGAACCAAAACTCGAAAACATCCCCCACCAGGTAGATCGCCGCTGCATCCCCTTTGACCTGATCGAGCCACCGGACAATCTGCTGTTCCCGCTCCCGGCTGCTCAGGCGGCCATCCACGCCCAGGTGAAAGTCCGATGCGAAATAGATTTTCTTCATGTTCTATTGTGTAAATGTGCGAATGTGTAAACGTGTAAACGCCGGAAAGGGTCTTTCACACTTTTACACTTTTACACTTTTACACTTTTACACTTTTACACCTTTTCGTCTCCAAAGTTACGCCTTTTCCATCACCGTCCCGCATTGATCACAGGTGCGCAGCGCTTCGGAATCCATGAATTTGGTGATGGCCGCTTTCAGTTGGGTGACGATGTCCTCCAGCTCGAAAGCCTCTTCATGCAGCTTGTTGTTGCAATTTTCACAAAACCACATCAGCTTATCCTTTTCGCCCTTGTGGCGGTAGCGCTCGATGACCAGCCCGATGGTATTGGCCGGGCGCTGCGGGGAATGGGGGATGCGGGGGGGCAACAGGAACATTTCTCCCTCCCGGATGGGAATATCCCGGGGGGCACCGTCCTCATCGATGATCTTCAGCGTGATGTCGCCCTCGATCTGATAAAACAATTCCTCCCCCTCTTCCCAGTGATAGTCTTTCCTTCCGTTCGGCCCGCCGACAACCATCACGATGTAGTCGTCGTTACCTTTATATACCTGCTGGTTGCCCACCGGCGGTTTGAGGAGGTGGCGGTGCTCATCCACCCATTTCCGGAGATTAAATGGTTTGGTTAGTGGCATCTGATCATGAAGTTTTTGTTAATGTGCATATAAATTAACGAACTTTTCCCGATAATAAGAAAAGTCTGCAACCTATAACAAACCAAATCATGAACTTAGGACTGAAAGGAAAAAATGCTCTGGTCTGCGGCAGCAGCAAAGGTATCGGCAAGGCAGCAGCTATCGAGATTGCCGGCCTGGGCGCCAATGTGACGCTCGTATCCCGTTCGGCAGGCGCCATGGCCGACATCATCCACGAACTGGATCACAGCCAGGGGCAACGCCACGATTTCCTGGTGGCGGACTTCAGCAATACCAGCGACCTGAAACGAAAGGTTCACGCCCTGGTAGGGGGCAAACCCATCCACATCCTGGTCAACAACGCCGGGGGGCCTCCCGCCGGACCCATCCTGGACGCTGAAGAAGCTGCCTTCGTGGATGCCTTCACCCAACACCTCCTCTGCAACCACCTCCTGGTGCAGGCCGTCGTTCCCGGCATGAAAAAGGAGGGCTACGGCCGGATCATCAATGTGATCTCTACTTCCGTAAAAGCGCCGCTCGACAACCTGGGGGTATCCAACACGGTGCGCGCCGCTGTGGCCAACTGGGCCAAAACCCTGGCCAACGAGCTGGGGCCGGCCGGCATCACCGTCAATAACGTGCTGCCCGGCTTTACCGACACGGAGCGCCTGCACGAGATCATCAACAACAAGGCGGAAAAAAGCGGCGCGACTCGGGAGCAGGTCATATCCGGCATGAAGGCGGGCGTCCCCCTGCGGCGCTTCGGCGACCCGTCGGAACCGGGCGCCGCGATTGCATTCCTGGCGTCGCCCGCAGCGGCCTACATCAGCGGCGTGGCCCTGCCGGTGGATGGAGGGAGACTGAGGAATATGTAAGTTAACGTGAGGTTTGAGGTTAAGGCCGAGGGCAGTAGATGGCAGCCGCAATCCCGGCATTCTCTGGCAAATATGCCTTAAGTTTGGTTAGCATGAGACTCCCAGCCTTCAAGGCCCATAACCTTAACCTCAGCCTTAACCTCAGTTCGCTGAATGGCAACACATCCAGGTCCAACCTCACGTTAATTTATCCTTTCCCATTCCCGCTTTGCAGGCGCACCTCCATGGCCGGCCTTTGCAGCAGCACGACATCCTCCGTATCCCCCAGGATCTGGTCGACCAGGCCGAAGGCCTGCGCTTCCAGGGCATTCATGAACTTGTCCCGGCGAAACTCCTCTTCGATCTCCCGCCAGCTGTGGCCGCTGTTGTTGCCCACGATGTGAAAGAGTTGCTTTTCCATGCGCTCCTGCTCGTGGTAGGCAATGCGCACGTCTTCGGTATACCCCTGGGCGCCGCCGCCTGCCGGGTGCATGTGGATGGTGGCATGGGGTAAAGCATACCGGTGGCCCTTTTCCCCTGAAGACAGCAAAACAGTGCCCATGCTGGCGGTTACGCCCACTGCGGTAGTGTACACCGGCGCTTTCACCATTTGCATGGCATCATATATGGCCATGCCGGCGTAGACGCCTCCTCCGGGGCTGTTGATGTACATGTTTATGGGCAGCGTAGTGCTCTGGCTGTCGAGGTAAAGCAACTGAGCCACGATGAGGTTGGCCACCTGGTCGTTCACGCCCGTACCCAGGAATACAATGCGCTCTTTGAGCAACAGGCTGTAGATGTCGTAGGCCCGTTCGGCCCGGTCGCTCGCGTCGATAACCATGGGCACGAAGGAGGCGCTGCTTCGATTGGAAGACATGACAATAGTTTAAATATTAATAAAAATTGATGAGGATAAGACAAGCCGGCATCAAAGCCGGGCGCCGGGGAAAATGCGGCGGATTTGCCGGGCCAAATTGCCATCTGGCCGATCGGTGATCAACCGGCGGTGTATTTTTCTGATCTCCCGGCGGGCCTTGCGGCGGCCGTACCAGCGGATAGCCTCGTAGGCGGCCCCTTCGTCCTCGGGCTGTTCCCGGGGAGCCACTTCATCCGGCTGCCGGCGGGGAAAAACTCCGGGGCTGCCCGCCCTATCCCGGCCGAACAGGCAAAGCCGGCAGAGCCGGAGGTCATTCCACCACTTCCTCATAACGAATGGATTTTGCTTTTATCTCCTTGCGGACTTTTTCCAGGCACTTGTGTTTCTGGACGGTAGCCGAGCGGGTGCTGGCAAAGCCGAACGCTCCGGCGATTTCCGGCAGCGGCATGCGCTGGTAGTAGAAGGCTTGCAAAATCTCCATGCACTTGCGGCCGGCGGTGGCCAGGAAACGGAAGAGGCGGAGTTTTGGCTTCGGCGGCTGTTCGAAGAACCCTTCGGGAATATCCATTTCTTTTTCCAGACTGCTGAAGGTGAGCAGATGGCCGTCCTGCCGGCGCTGCCGCAACCAGAGATGCTTTGCAATACCGACGATGTATGCGGAAGGAGAGGACTGGATTTCCAGCTGGCCTTCCACCGCCTTCTCGTAGAGTACGACCAGTGCGTCCTGGAAGATGTCCCGGGCGTCTTCATATTCGCCCCCCAGAGCTTTGACCAACCGGGCCACTTTGGGGAAGCACGAGCTGTAAAGCTGCTCGAAGGCCGCTTCCCGATGGGTGCGGAGCTGCCTGGCGATGTCTGTGGTTTTTGCCGTCATTACCGGTGAATTGAGTGATCAAAAAGTTGTTTCGCTTCGGCCTTTACTTTTTAAGTGCATGAATCTCCCAAAATATCACCACAGATGGCGTTTTTTTTAAAAAAAACTCATCCAAGCGCTGCTCCGATTGCTTCTGCTGCCAGCCGTCCGCTGCGCATGGCGGCGTTGATGGATCCGTTCAGCAGGTGGTCTCCGCATTGAAAAAGGTGTTCATTGAGGCGTAGTTCCGCCGGGGTGGCGTTGTGGCGGACATGCCGCTGAGCAGGAAGGGCGTACCCGACGATCTGTTCGTCCAGAAGGCTCCAACGGTCCACCGCTTCTCCGAACCAGCGCCGCAATTCTTCCTTCACCTGGCTGGCGAGCACTTCGCCGCTTTCTGCCGCCCTCCCTACGATAGACACCGAGATGAGGTTTTGGCCCCGGGGGGCATAACCTTCGGCTACCTGGTTCATCGCCACCACGCTGTTCACGAGCCCCTCCGGCATGGTATTGAGTGCGATAACGGGGTGCCGGACCGGCGCTGTGGGAGCTGTAAAGTGCAGGTGGGTAGTGCTGACATGCCCCTGGCCGGTAGCAGGCGCATATTCGCGGATCAACCCGGTAGCTTCCGTTGCCAGCAGGATGGCGCGGGCATCGAAACGATCGCCGGCAGCAGTATGCACTGTATTGCCGGCTATGCGCTGTACCCGGCAGTTCAGGTGGAGGGCCTCTGCCGGCAGGTTGGCGGCCAACTGGCGGGGGATAGCCTCCATGCCGGCGTTCGGCACGGCCACCGGGCCTTCGGCAAACATTTTGAATACAAAGTCGAACATGCGGCGGCTGGTTTGCAGCTCTTTTTCCAGAAAAATACCGCTGTAGAAAGGCCGGAAAAAGCGGCTGATCATCTCCTGCCCGAACCCATAATCCTGCTGCAGCGCTTCCAGGGTCGTTTTTTCGTCGGCAGCGAAAATGTCGTCCAGGCTTTGGTGCCGGAGGCGGTTGCTGAGGCTCAGGATCTTAAGTTTATCTTTAATGCTGCCGGCTCTGGCCATCAAGGAAGGAATGAGGCTGCTCCAGTCGCGCAGGGGGTCGCCGATGCGGCCCTGGCTTCCGTCGGGTTGCAGGAGGATAGCGCCCGGGCGGAAGGGCCGAAGATTCAGCTCTTCGTAGTCGAGCAGCGCCCTGGCCTCCGGATAGGCCGTGGCGAAAACCTGGAACCCGCGGTCGAGCAGGAACCCGTCCTTTTCATCTGTCTTAACGCGCCCGCCCACCCGGCTGTCCGCTTCCAGCAGACGGGTGGTTAATCCTTTTTGGTGCAAATAATTGGCGGCCGTCAGGCCCGACAGGCCGCCGCCGATGATGATCACGTCCGTCATGGTAAAGCGAATATTGTTATGGAGTTGCCCACATTCAGGGAATATTAATACGCCTTCTCCGAAGAACATCAAAAAAGCGAGATTGTTGGAGAAACCATCGCCCGTAAAAGCCCGGAGGAGGCAGTCCGCTTTGAAGGGTTCCGCGCATTGCCTTCCTTTTTGCCTGCACCAAGGACATATCGCTCATTAATTTACTTCATGTGTGTAAATAGCCAGGCCAGGCACTTCCAAACCCCCCTATTTGTTTTATCTTTGCGCCTTAAAATTTGCCTGAAAGCGGAAAAAACTGACAAAAGCCCATGGCACAGCAAAGCGATCTGTTCAAAAAACTCATTGCTCACAGCAAGGAATACGGTTTCATATTTCAGTCGAGTGAAGTATACGACGGCCTGAGCGCCGTTTATGATTACGGCCCGTACGGCGCAGAGCTCAAAAATAATATCCGGGAATACTGGTGGCGCAGCATGGTCCGGATGCACGAGAACATTGTCGGCATAGATGCCGCCATTTTCATGCACCCCAAGACCTGGAAGGCTTCCGGCCACGTCGATGCGTTCAACGACCCGCTGATCGACAATAAGGACAGCAAGAAGCGCTACCGTGCCGACGTGCTCATCGAAGAGTATATGGACAAACTGGAAGCCAAAATCCAGAAAGAGGTGGATAAGGCCGCCAAGCGGTTCGGCGAAAAGTTTGACGAGGCGGTTTTCCGCTCCACCAACGAGCGGGTATTGCGCTACCAGGAAGAGCACGGCCGCGTCCGGGAGCGCCTGGCCCAGGCGATGACCAAGGGCGACCTGGCGGAGCTGAAGCAGATCATCGATGATCTGGAGATTGCCGACCCGGAATCCGGCTCCCGTAACTGGACCGAGGTGCGGCAGTTCAACCTGATGTTTTCCACCCAACTGGGCAATATTGCCGGCGAGGACGGCAAGCTCTACCTCCGCCCCGAAACGGCCCAGGGCATTTTCGTCAATTTCCTGAACGTACAGAAAACCACCCGCCAGAAAATCCCCTTCGGCATCGCACAGATTGGCAAGGCTTTCCGAAACGAGATCACCGCCCGCCAGTTTATCTTTCGCATGCGCGAGTTCGAGCAGATGGAAATGCAGTTCTTCATCCGGCCCGGCGAGCAACAAAAGTGGTATGAATACTGGAAACAGGCCCGCATGAAATGGCACCTGGCCCTGGGCACTTCTCCGGAGAAACTGCGCTTTCACGACCACGACAACCTCGCCCATTATGCGGACGCCGCCGTGGATATACAGTTTGAATTCCCCTTCGGCTTTAAGGAACTGGAGGGCATCCACAGCCGGACGGACTTTGACCTCGGCAACCACCAGGAACTTTCCGGCAAAAAAATCCAGTACTTCGACCCGGAACTGAATGACAGCTATGTGCCTTATGTCGTGGAGACCTCCATCGGCCTGGACCGCATGTTCCTGGCTATGATGAGCAATGCCCTCGTGGAAGAGGAGGTGCCCGGCTCCGGCAATACCCGGGAGGTGCTCAAACTGCACCCTGCCCTGGCACCGGTCAAGTGCGCCATACTGCCGCTGAAACGCAACGAAGAACGCCTGGTGGCCCTGGCCAAGGATATTTTCAACGACCTGCGCTTCTCCTTCCAGGTACAATATGACGACACCGGCAGCATCGGCAAACTCTATCGCCGGCAGGACGCCATCGGCACGCCCTATTGCGTGACCGTCGATTTCGAATCGCTGGATGACAATACCGTCACCTTGCGCGAACGCGATAGCCTCGAACAGGAACGGGTACCCATCGCCAGGCTGGAGGAGATCATCCGCAAACGGGTGGATATGAAGCAGCTTTTCGGTTAGTTCCCGGGCCATAAATAAAATTTTCCCGATTTCCAGAACCCTGGAAGCGTTTTGTCCGTACACCCCTTTATGATTTTTCTCAGCGTTTTTGGCGGAATGCTGTTTCATTAAGTTTGTGAGGCAGTACTCCGGGACAGGTTGAAGCTACCGGCAGTTCAGGTAGCTTCCGCCTGTACCCTTCGTTCAATCGTTTCTATTATCAATCCCCGGACAAGATGATGATGAAAAAAGCTACCCAAAGGACTTGTCTGGTGGCGGCGGTTTTTGCCCTGTCGTTTGCCACCTCCCACGCTCAACGCAATCTGGCCCTCTACAGCATGCCGGGTGTGCAACAGGCCACTTATGTCAATCCCGGTTTCATTCCCGAGGCCGATGTCGTCGTCGGTTTGCCGATAGTTTCCAACATCAACGGAGGGTTCAGCAATAACGGTTTTACGCTCGAAGACCTGGGAGCGAAAGGCTGGAACCTTCGGGGCCTGCGGCTGGACTACAACGAGCTCTTTCCTCTGGTTGAAAACAGCAATGTAGCGGCCAGCGAGCTGAGCACCCATCTGTTTGCCATCGGTTTTCGATCAAAAAACCAATATTTTGCCTTCGAATCCCGGGAACACATCCTCGGCACGGCCTATTATCCGGGAGCCGCCATACAACTTGGAGCAGACCTCCACAACGGGAAGTTTGAGCCTGGCCTGGCCTATAACCTCAATGACTTTTCTTATGACCTGACCCACTTCCGCGACTTTTCCCTGACCTATGCCCGCCAGTTCGGCAGGGCTTCCGCCGGAGTCCGGCTGCGCTATCTGGTCGGCCTGGAAAACTACTCAACCTCAGGCCCGGGGATCGTTCTGGCAGCTACCGAAGAAATGAATGTCTTTCAGGTGGACGGCCAGCTTCAGTTGTGGTCTGCCGGCGCATCCTCCTTATCGGGAGACGGCAGTTATCCGATAGGCGGGCAGGGCAATTACGGGTTCGCTTTTGACTTTGGCAGCACTTATGCCCTGGGGGAAAAACTGACGGCCTCCTTCAGCGTCGTCAACCTGGGCGGCATTAACTGGATTGCCGATGTCAGAAGAAGGATGATCTCCAAAGAGATCGAAGATCCCTATAATGAAGTTGAAGAAATTTTTGATGGCTTTATCAATGGCAATGCTTCTGCCACTTTGTCTTATAATACGGCATTGCCCACCCTCATATTTGTAGGAAGTACTTACCAGTTCAGCGACAGAAGCGCTTTTTATGTGTTGGCGAATTCCCGCTACGCTATGGGCCGCCACAATCTGGCTTTGGCGCTTTCCTATTCCCAAAAGATCGGCAAACCCATACGGGCCTCCTTGACCTATTCGGCCCTTAAGGGAAGCCTGATGAATATCGGAGCAGGGATGACCATAAAGCTGGGGGCAATCCAGCTATTTGGCGCAGCAGACAATTTGCTTACCCTCGTCACGCCATCGACTTCCCATAATGCCCATATCAATGTAGGAATTAACCTCGCTTTTCATAAAAAGCCCAAGCCGGAAATTCCGGTAGCGGCTGTTATGCCTATTGATTCGACGGCTTTAGCCGCCGCACAGGGTACGACCAGGTCACAGCCCCCGGCCCAGCAGCCCGTTGCGCCGAATACAGCCAGGCCGCAGGAGCCGGTCCAGCAGCCGACCGCTCCAGTAACGGCCAGGCCGAAGCCGCCGGTGGAAGAACCCGCCGAACCCATCGCGGCCAAACCACAGCCGCCGGCTCAAAAACCCGCCGCGACGGACACCCCCAGGCCGAAACCGCCGGCAGAAGAACCCGCCGAACCCATCGCAGCCAAACCGCAGCCGCCGGCACAGAAACCTGCCGCGACGGACACGCCCAGGCCAAAACCGCCGGCAGAAGAGCCCGCCGAATCCATCGCAGCCAAACCGCAGCTGCCGGCTGAGGAACCCACTGCGCCAAATACGAGCCGGCCAGAACCTGCCGCTCCTCAGCCCGCCGCTCCGTCGCAGCCAAAGCCAAGCCCTCCCCGCACCGGGCCGATCCAGTACACGGTCATACAGGGAGCGGTGTATATGGAGGGAGGATCCGATAAGGTCAGCCACTATTACTTCGACGTATACAAGGTGCTTTCAGACGGGGCGCGCGAACTGGTTCGCACCGGCAGGATGCCCGGAGGCGATTACAAACTTTACCTCGACCAGGCCTTTGACCATGAGATCACCATCAAAAATTCAGACTCCGACCCGCTAGTCTTAAAATTGAAGGCGAAAGAGCTGGAGAAATCCGGAAAGACAATGGACAGGAATATCATCCTGCGGAAAGCCTCTTCTTCCGGCAGCACGGGTTCATCCATTCAGAACCATGACTATATCGGCGCCAAGGGAGCCGGCGAGCTGCCGGCAGAGGATTTGATGGGCCTTTCCGTGCCGGAACTGAAGCAGGAAGAGGCGGAGGTCATCCAGCGGCCAGTGCCCAAAGAGGACCCGCTGAACCTGTGGGCCAGCCAGCAAGAGCGCAGCCTCCGGCTAAAAAAAAACGCCTCGATCTATAAAGAAATGGATTCAGGCTCCCAGGTGCTGGCCCGCCTAAGTGCCGGGATGGAAATTGAAGTGCTGGAACGCACTACCCCGGATTGGTGGATGGTAGCCTATCGAAACCGGATCGGCTGGCTGGAAGTCAGTCAGTCAGGGCAGGACTAATGCCTATAAATTAGACGTGATCAGCAGGTCGAGGTCGGTGGATTTGATCTCGAACCGTTCGCCGAGGTAGCTATTGGTCAGGCAGCCTTTATAGGTATATACGCCGTGGCGCAGGCCCAGGTTATTGAACAGGAGGTATTCGATGCTTCCTGTGCTGCCCGCTTTCAGCAGGATGGGCGTCAGGATATTGCTCACAGCCATGGAAGCGGTGCGGGAGACTCTCGATGCGATATTGGGCACACAATAATGGATAACCTCATGTTTGACAAAGGTAGGTTTTTCCAGGCTAGTCACTTCGGAGGTGGCAAAACATCCGCCCTGGTCGATACTCACATCAATAATGACTGCCCCCGGCTTCATTTTAGTAACCAAATCTTCACTCACAATCACGGGCGTTCGCCCGGATTTGGAATGCACGGCCCCGATTGCCACATCAGCCGCCAGTAGCTCTTTTTCCAGATAGTGGGGATTGACGGCACAGGTATAGAGCGGGCGTCCCACCTGATTTTGCAGGCGTTTCAGCTTAGTGATATTATTGTCGAAAATCCGGACTTCGGCCCCCAGTCCGAGGGCGGTTCGGGTGGCATATTCCGCGACAATGCCGGCGCCGAGGATGACGACCTTAGCGCTGGGTACTCCGGAAATCCCTCCCAGGAGGACTCCTTTGCCTCCGCCGGTGGTAGACATGAGTTCGGCGGCAGTAAGCATAGCGCTGATGCCCGCCAGTTCGCTCATGATCCGCACGACGGGGAAAGTGTCGGATTCATCCTTGATGTATTCCATAGCCAGGGCGATGACCCGCTTCTGGCGCAGTTTGTTAATGTAGTCGGCGGTTATGATCGGCAACTGCAACGGGGAGATGAGGATTTGATTGGGATGCATCAGTTCGATCTCCTTCAGCGTAGGAGGCGCCACTTTGATGATGACATCCGCTTTATACACCTGTTCCGAACTGTAGGCGACTTCGGCGCCTGCCTCGGAATAATCATGATCGGAATAGCTGGACTTTTCGCCGGCTTCGGTTTCAATGACGAGGCGGTGGCCGTGTGCAACCAGAGTAGCGACGGAGGAGGGGACCAGGGCCACCCGGTTTTCCTGCATGGTGATCTCCTTCGGAATACCAATGAACAGCTTATCAGGCTTTTGCTGAACCTGAAGGGTTTCGGCCTGCGGCCGGTACTGGCTTTCGGTAAACTCTCTGGGAACAGGTATCTTCTTTTTATCGCTCATAACAGCGTTAGCTTCAGTAGCCTACAAAATTAGGATTTTTCGGCTGGAATCGCCGATTATTTCCAGTTTAATTCGGACGGTGCCTTCCGGCAGGAGCGCTTCGATCAGCTCCGGCCATTCGATGAGGCAGTACGCTCCACTGTATAGGTAATCTTCGATGCCGATTTGCAAGGCCTCCTCTATATCCCGGAGGCGATAGAGGTCCATATGAAAAACAGGTTTCTCCTTCTCTTCCCTCAAACCCTTATATTCATACTCATTGACGATCGAAAAAGTTGGGCTGGCCACCTCCTCTTTTACGCCCAGGCAGCGGCAAAGAGCCTGGATGAGAGAGGTTTTCCCCGCCCCAATTTCCCCGTAAAATGCCATTACCCTTGCCTGCGGGGCATATTTCAGCAACATTTCGGCGGCTTCCGGCAATGCCTCCGGGCCGTGGATGACAACTTCCTGCATGGCGGATGCCTTTTGGCGCAAAGGTAAGGAATTGGTTGGATGTATGGTGATATGGTGATGTGGTGATGTGGTTGGGGGGCTTTCGGCTGCTGTAGCGGCTACTCCCGGCGAAAAGGTTAAAATTGCGGTGTTGCCCTGCCTGGATACCCGGCAAAAAAACATCAACAAAATGCTTAAACCACTGCCCGGAAAAGGGTGTTTTAATACCGTTAAAACCTATAATAAGCACAGTTTTTTTAGTATTTTTGCAGAATGGATGCAGTTAAAAACCAAGAAGAATTGAAACCTAAGGCGGGCGAGTATGGCGCCAGCAATATTCAGGCACTGGAAGGCCTTGAGGCCGTGCGCAAACGCCCGGGAATGTACATCGGAAGTACAGATACAAAGGGATTGCACCACCTCGTCTGGGAAGTGATCGACAACTCGATAGACGAACACCTGGCGGGGTATTGCACCGAGATCGAAACGATCGTCCACAAGGATAATTCCATTACCGTCAAGGATGACGGGCGGGGCATTCCGACGGATATGCACAAAAAGTTGAAAAAATCCGCCCTGGAAGTCGTCATGACCGTCCTGCACGCCGGCGGCAAGTTCGACAAAGACACCTATAAGGTTTCCGGAGGATTGCACGGCGTAGGGGTCTCCTGCGTGAATGCCCTTTCGGAACACCTCCGGGCGGAAGTGCACCGCGAAGGAAAGGTTTTTGTCCAGGAGTACGGCCGCGGCAAGCCGCTGGGTGAAGTGGCCGCCATCGGTGAATCGGGCAAAACCGGCACCACCATCACTTTCCGGCCGGACCCGGAGATTTTTGAAACGCTGGAGTACAAGTACGACATCCTCGCCAACCGGATGCGGGAGCTGGCCTTTCTGAACAAAGGGCTTAAGCTCCGGCTGACCGACGAGCGCGAGATCGAAGATGATGGCTCTTTCAAGTCGGAATCCTTCCTTTCCGAAGGCGGGCTCAAGGAATTTGTCGAGTTTATCGACGCCTCCAAGCAACGGCTGATCGACGAACCGATCCACGTGACCGGCGTGGAAGAAAACGTGGAAGTAGAGGTCGCCCTGCAGTACAACACATCCTACACGGAGACCATCTATGCCTACGTCAACAACATCAATACCCGGGAAGGCGGTACGCACGTCAACGGCTTTCGCCGGGCGGTCAACCGCCTGTTCAAGCAATACGGGGAAGACAACGGCTTCTTCAAAAAGCTGAAATTCAACATCTCCGGCGAGGATTTCCGGGAAGGCCTCACAGCGGTCATCTCGGTCAAGGTGCCGGAACCTCAATTCAAGGGACAGACCAAAGGCGAACTCGGCAACTCGGAAGTGACGGGCATCGTCTCCCGCTGCGTCGGCGAAGTGCTCGGCCACTACCTGGAAGAACATCCCCGGGCGGCCAAAAAGATCATCGACAAGGTCATCCTGGCGGCTACCGCCCGCCACGCCGCCCGCAAAGCCCGCGAACTGGTGCAACGCAAAAACGTGCTCACCGGAAGCGGCCTGCCGGGCAAACTGGCGGATTGCTCCTCGCGGGATCCGGAATCCTCCGAACTCTTCCTCGTGGAGGGCGACTCCGCCGGCGGCACCGCCAAACAGGGGCGCGACCGCAACTTCCAGGCCATCCTGCCCCTGCGGGGTAAAATCCTCAATGTGGAGAAGGCCCTGGAACATAAGATTTACGAGAACGAGGAAATCAAAAATATGTTCACCGCCCTGGGCGTCACCATCGAGGAAAACGACGAGGGGGAGCGCATCCTCAATATGGAGAAGCTGCGCTACCACAAGATCGTCATCATGTGCGACGCCGACGTCGACGGAAGCCACATCGTGACCCTCATCCTGACTTTCTTCTTCCGGTATATGCGCCCGCTGGTCGAAAGCGGATACGTGTATATCGCACAGCCTCCGCTGTATATGGTGAAAAAGGGCAAACAGTTCCGGTACTGCTGGACGGAGGAGGAGCGCCGCGAAGCCGTCGCCGCCTATGCCACCGGCGAGAATGACTCTTCTGTCAAGATACAACGCTACAAAGGCCTGGGCGAAATGAACGCCGAACAGCTGTGGGAAACCACCATGGACCCGGACACCCGCATCCTGCAACAGGTCTCCATCGACGACGCCCGCGAGGCCGACCGCGTCTTCTCCATGCTGATGGGGGATGATGTGCCGCCGCGCCGCGCCTTCATCGAAGCCAATGCCAAATATGCTAATGTAGATGTATAGTTGTTGAATGCGGCCTTGGCTTCAGGCACCTGGCGTTTCATTAGGAGGGTGGGGTTGTGAAAAAAGGTCGAAAGCAGACAGGATTAACAAGATTTACTAGATGTAGTGGCCTGTTCACAGGAATGTACATATCCTGATAATCTTGTTAATCCTGTCTGCATATACTTAGGGGCCGGAGAAGAATAAGTTACTCATTTCAGGCAGCCTGCCCCGCACACAAAGTGTCGGGGAGCTATTTTTTCGCCAGGCAAGGCGCGAGGAGGGAAGATAGCCGGAGCTACCTGACCGACAGCCTGCCCCGCACCCGAAGGGTCGGGGAGTAACGCAGCCTGGTGGAAAAAGAGCCGTATCAAATGGGGAAGTTATTCTTCTCCGGGCCCTTATTGCACAACCCCGGGGGTGAGTTCATAATGACCGACAGCCCGGTTCCCCCGACGAGGAGGGCTGCTAAAGATACCTTCCTGCCCTCTGATCCACAGAAACAGCGCTTGCAGAACGCAGGAAGCAGGCGGCGGCATCCCGGCTGAAATTTTCTCCTGAACGTACCCACTCAATCGCCGGGCCTGTCCCGTAATCCCCCCGACAACTCAGAATTTTCCTTCAACGGCTCATTAACGGTTTCATGCCTTGCGGATGCTCCGCAACTTTGCCTGCGAACCAAATGAAAGCCGTTCTCATGACCAAGGATTTCAAACTGCCGGCCGCGCCGGCTACAAGGGCACCGGCTGCGCAAAGCGGCCGCATCTGGAGCATCGACGTGCTGCGCGGCGCCGCCGTCGTACTTATGGCGCTGGACCATGTGCGCCACTTGTGGGCGGATACGCCTTTTGCGCCCACCGACCTCGGCCTGACTTCCCCCGCCTGGTTTTTCACCCGCTGGATCACCCATTTCTGTGCGCCGGTGTTCATATTCCTGGCGGGAACGAGCGCCTTCCTGTACGGCAGTAAAGCCGGAATGGAGAAGCTTCGCCGCTTCCTGTTCAGCCGCGGCCTGTGGCTGTTGTTCATCGAGCTGGCGGCGATCAGCCCCAGCATCCTCTTCGCCTGGCCGGGCAAGGCAGGTTTTCTCATCCTGCAGGTCATCTGGGCGATAGGATGGGGCATGATCGCCCTGGGGCTTTTGTCTTACCTGCCCCGGCGGCTCATATTGGTCCTAAGCATTGCCCTGGTTGCGGGCCACAACCTGCTGGACGGAATTGCTCCCCAGGACTGGGGTTCCCTGAGCTGGTTATGGACGATCCTCCATATCGGCGAGGGCTGGATCGCCGTCACCGAATCCTTCGGCCTGCTTTCTGTTTACCCCCTGATCCCCTGGATTGGCGTAATGGCCCTGGGCTACTGCTTCGGGGCGGTGATGGCCTGGGAACCTGTGCGCCGCCGGCAGTTCCTGCTGGTGGCCGGGCTGGGCCTGGTTGAGGCTTTCGTCCTGTTCCGCTTCATTAACGCCTACGGCGACCCTAACCCATGGGATTTCCAGAGCCGGGGACTGAACTATACCCTGATGTCCTTCCTGAATACCACCAAATACCCGCCCTCTTTGCTGTATCTGTGCATGACGCTGGGGCCTGCCTTGTTACTGCTCTATGTCTTGGAGGGCACCCAAAATAAGGCGGCGGCCTTTTTCCGCACGTTCGGGCGGGTGCCTTTCTTCTTTTATACCCTCCACTTTGCCGTGATCAATTTCCTTGCGCACCTATGGCATTACTTCCGCTATGGGCAATGGTTTAACTTTATCACCACGCCAAAAGCGCAATGGCCGGCGGATTATGAACCCAACCTGGGATTGGTGTATGGCGTGTGGGCCGTTGTGATCCTCGGGTTTTATTTCCTGTGCCGGCGGTATGGCGGCTTCAGGTTTGGCAGGAAGGAGTGGTGGTGGCGGTATTTGTAGGGCCGTATTTACACAACATTTGCCAACACCTTGCGTTTTCTCTTT
>JAGFJD010000546.1 GCA_024102975.1 Phaeodactylibacter sp.
AGATTTTGGGTTCTCACGAAGGCATTTTTCCGCCCCATAGCAGCGCTACGGGGCGGAAAAATGGCAAAGTGAGGTTCCAAAAGCTGGCATTTACAGCCAAAATGACTACCTCCAAACATGCTCTAAAGGCCGTTACCGCATTTTTTCCATCATCAGGAGGCGTTCCTTGCCGTTTTCGTTCATTTTTAGGACAAGAGAATCGGCAGTCAGCTTTACGATCTCAACCGCCTTCTTGGTCGAAGCCTGGTTGAGGGTGTCGGTGGTATATAAATATTTGGCTTCGACATAGTAGTCTCCGGCCTCTTTGTAGTTCAACGTGCTGGAGTAGGCGTAACCCTTTTCATCAAAGGACATCGTTATCTCGCTGGGGTCGACGCTGATGGGCGCCCCCTCCTCGATTACGGCAATGCCCGACCATTTCCCTTCTATGAGGCGCTCATCCACCGGAGAACAGGCAGTCAGGAGCAGCAGGACGAAAAATAACGGTTTGAACGTTTGGTTCATTTGCGATTCAGTTGTTGTGTCTATTTATGAATTATTTGCCCGGCGCTTCAGTTGCAGGGCCCCGCAAATTTAAGAGAACATTAAAATTTAAATTACAAAAGCCACGGTGGATTCGCCGTGGCTTTTGTGATTCCCTTTATAGCTCAGGAGGGGTCAGAAGAGCATCGGTACGAGTAGCAGGAAGGCTATAGCCCCGCCAATGAAACCTATAAAAGCGAGCCAGGCAATCTTCCTCAGGTACCAGATGAAATCGATGCGCTCCATGCCCATGGCGGCGACGCCGGCGGCGGAGCCGATGATCAGCATGCTTCCGCCCGTACCCGCAGCATAGGCGATGAAATGCCAGAGTTTGGAGTCCATGGGAAGGTCATACATACCCATGGAGGCGGCAACCAGAGGCACGTTATCGATGATGGCCGAGGCGAAGCCGAGGAGTATCACGACAATATCCTGGTTGGGGATCACCTTGTCCAGCCACTCGGCCACATAACGCAGCGTACCTACCTGTATTTCCTGCCCTTCGTGCATGACCGCGCCGAAGACGAGGCTTTCCAGGGCAGCGACGGCCATCAGGATGCCCAGGAAGAACAGGATGCTGGACATTTCTATCCGGGAGAGGGCCTTATGAGCAGAGAACATGTGCCGCCGGGATTCGGAAAAATCCTCTTCGGGATGGATGTACTCAGAAACCAGCCAGACAACCCCCAGGCTCAGCATCATGCCGATATAGGGCGGAAGGTGGGTAATCGTTTTAAATACCGGCACAAAAACAATGGCGCCCAGCCCCAGGTAGAGCATCACCGTGCTGCTGAGCAGTTTCTGCGCCTGCAGGTCGCCGGCGTCTTCGCCCAGCGTTATTTCCCCCTTGAATTGGGGCAGCAGCGTGGCAATGAAAGTAGGGATCGCAAAACAGACGATGGAGGGCAGCACCAGATAGGTGATCAGCCCCTGAGCAGAAACCTTGTTGCCGATCCAGAGCATCGTCGTGGTCACGTCGCCGATCGGCGACCAGGCGCCGCCGGCATTGGCGGCAATGACGATCATGGAGACGAACCAGATCCGTTCGTTCTTATCCGTGACGAGCTTGCGCAGCAGAGTGACCAGCACGATGGTGGCGGTCAGGTTGTCGATGATCGCCGACAGGACGAACCCAAGGGCGCCGACGATCCAGAGCAACCGTTTTTTGCTTTTGGTGCGCACGTAACTTTTAAGGACTTCGAAACCCCGGTGCAGGTCGATGATCTCGACAATGGTCATGGCGCCGATCAGGAAGATGAGGATTTCGGCCGTCTTGCCCAGGTGGTGGAGCAGCGTGTTGTTGAACCCGTCGGCCGGGCCGCCGTGGCCGCCGCCCTCATGCCCGTGGCCGGCAGCGGCAAACATGCTGAATACTTCCTCATGAGTGTCGATGACGGAAAGCCATCCGTAATTGAAGCCTATAGCCAGCAGGGCCCAGCATAGGGCCGCCATCATCAGGGCGGGAACTGTCTTGTCGAGGCGCAGGGGGTGCTCAAAGACTATCGTCAGATAGCCCAGGATGAAACATAGGATTACTGCAGTGGTCATTGGATGTTCTTGTTGGTATTAACGGTTTCGTTCGGGCGGTTCACGCCGCCAGGCAGCCCTAAAATTATAATTTTCTTCCTGCTGAGCCTACCTTTTTAGGATAATTCTGTAAAATGGGGAGTGGTATGCAGCTTTTCATTAATTTTGCATGTTCAAAGAAAAACGAATCAGCATGGTAAAGATCGGTGAAGTCGAGGTGGGTGAATTCCCCTTGTTGCTGGCCCCGATGGAGGATGTCAGCGACCCTCCGTTCCGGGCCTTGTGCAAAGCCCACGGATGCGACATGATGTATACGGAGTTCATCTCCGTCGAAGGCCTGATCCGGGATGCGGACAAAAGCGTCCAGAAACTGGATATTTACGATTATGAACGGCCAATAGGCATCCAGATATTCGGAGCAGAAATGGACTCCATGATGCGGGCCGCCGAGATCGTCGAAGAGGCGCAGCCGGAAGTGCTGGACATCAACTACGGCTGCCCGGTCAAAAAGGTCGTTTGCAAAATGGCCGGCGCCGGCATCCTGCAGGATATCGACAAGATGGTCGAACTGACGGACGCAGTGGTGAGGTCGACAAAGCTGCCCGTGACGGTAAAGACCCGCCTGGGCTGGGATGAAAATACCAAATACATCGAAGAGGTGGCAGAACGCCTCCAGGATGTCGGCATTAAGGCGCTATCCATCCACGGCCGCACCCGAAAGCAGATGTATAAAGGCGAAGCGGACTGGACGCTCATCGGAAAAATTAAAGAAAACCCGCGGATTCATATTCCGGTTTTCGGCAACGGCGATATTGACAGCCCGCAAAAAGCCCTGGAATACCGGCAGCGTTTTGGCGTGGACGGCATCATGATCGGCCGCGCCAGCATCGGATATCCCTGGATTTTCCGCGAGATCAAACATTTCTTCCAAACGGGAGAACTGCTGCCTCCGCCTTCGGTTCGCGAGAGGGTGGAAGCGGCCACCGAGCACCTCCGCCGTTCCCTGGAATGGAAAGGGGAAAAGCTCGGCGTCCTGGAAATGCGCCGCCACTACACCAACTACTTCAGAGGGTTTCCCGGCATCAAGGAATTCAGAAAGCGCCTGGTCACCGATGAAGACCCGGCATCCCTGTTTGCCACCCTGAGCGAAATAGAAGAACACTTCAGCGACGCAGAGCTTGTCGTTCACTGAGCAGGCAAGGACTGCGCCCATAAAAAGCATTTGTTTTGGTATTCAACATAGAGCCACACGAGCGTAAGATTTTTGAAGTCATCAGCCGGACGGCTGATGAGCTGGGCTATCCGGCCTACGTGGTAGGCGGATATGTCCGGGACCGCCTGCTGGCGCGCCCCTCCAAGGACATGGACATCGTATGCGTCGGCAGCGGGATCCGCCTGGCCCAGAACGTAGCCGCCAAACTGCGGCCCATCCCCCGGGTGACGGTCTATAAGCGCTTCGGGACTGCCATGCTGAAGCACCGCGACCTGGAGATCGAATTCGTCGGCGCCCGAAAGGAATCCTACCGCTCGGACAGCCGCAAGCCTACGGTCGAGGAGGGAAGCCTCGAAGACGACCAGCACCGGAGGGATTTTACCATCAACGCGCTGGCCGTCAGCCTCAACGAGTCGGATTACGGATCCATTATCGACCCTTTTGACGGGCTGGAACACCTGGAGGCCAAGCTGATCAGGACGCCTCTGGAACCGGGAAAGACTTTTTCCGACGACCCCCTGCGCATGATGCGCGCCATCCGCTTTGCCACCCAACTGGGGTTTGCCATTGACCCGGAAACCCTGCGCGCCATCAGCAAGTTCCGCAACCGCATCAACATCATTTCCAAAGAACGCATTACGACCGAGCTCAATAAGATCATCCTGGCCGATGTGCCTTCCGTCGGCTTTAAGCTGCTTTTCGATACAGGCCTGCTGCAACTCGTCTTTCCCGAAATGGCCGCCCTGCAGGGCGTGGACGTGCGCAATGGCCGCGCCCACAAGGACAACTTCTACCACACCCTCCAGGTGCTGGATAACCTGAGCCGGAATACCCACGACCTCTGGCTGCGCTGGGCGGCTATCCTCCACGACATCGCCAAGCCGCCCACCAAACGCTTCCACCCGGAACAGGGGTGGACCTTCCACGGCCACGAAGCCCTGGGGGCAACCATGGTGCCGCGCATCTTCAAAAACCTCCGGCTGCCGCTGGACCACAAGATGAAGTTCGTGCAGAAGCTCGTCCGCCTCCACCTCCGGCCGATCAGCCTGACCAAGGAAAACATCACAGACTCTGCTATCCGCCGCCTGCTCTTCGAGGCCGGCGACGATATCGACGACCTCATGATGCTCTGCGAGGCGGACATCACTTCCAAAAACCCGAAAAAGGTGGCCCGCTACCTGGAAAATTACGAGATGGTGCGCGAACGGCTCAAAGAAGTGGAGGAACAGGACCACCTGCGCAACTGGCAGCCCCCGGTTTCCGGAGAACTGATCATGGATACTTTCAACATTCCTCCTTCTAGGGAAGTGGGCATTATCAAAAATGCCATAAGAGAAGCTATCCTGGATGGAGACATCCCCAATGAGTATGAGGCCGCCTTCCGGTTCATGCTGGAAAAAGGCAGAGAGATCGGACTGGTGGAGCATCAGAACCAGGACAATAGCTGACGCAGCCGGAATACAGTTATTCGTTATTGGTTATTACGAGCAAGGCCCGGCTGTTTCCGGCCGGGCCCCGCACAGGTTCGTTCAGACGTATGATCGGTCAGTATCTTCTGTCTCGCCCGCCGCCGTAGCCACCACCCCCGCCGTAGCCACCACCCCCGCCGTAGCCGCCGCCGCCGCCGCCCCTCCGGGGATTGTCTTCTTTCGGGCGAGCCTTTTTCACGACAATTGTCCTGCCATCGAGCTCTGAGTCGTTTAATTCATTGATAGCCGCCTGCGCTTCGTCATCGTTTGGCATTTCAACGAATCCAAAGCCTTTGGACCTGCCTGTAAATTTGTCCATAATGATCTTGGCGCTGCTCACTTCACCGAACTCTTCAAAGGTTTCCCTCAAAGTGTCTTCATGAGTGTCGAAACTCAGTTTTGCTACGAAAATGTTCATCACTAAAAATTTAAATTGTGGTAATTTGAGACTTTGATGAGTAGCAAATCCCGGCTGGAGTGGAGCCATTTGCTAAACAAAAAAATGCTCATTTGTACTGTAAAGATATTTATTCTGCAGTAGGAAGTAAAGGGCTGGGCAGAAAAAGGGCGGAAGGAGAAAAAGCCGCCCCTTTGCCCGAAGGAAAGGCGGCGGCTTTCTTTTTTCAGGAAAAAGTACCGCACAAGTATCAGGGACGTTTTTGGACCCTCGAAAAAAACACGTATAAGGCCGCCGGCGTGGTTCAGTAATCCCCTTGTCTCCGGGGAGAACCCTGACATTTATCGTCAGGGTTGAGGCCCGCCCTAGTCACGCCAAGTCTAACCCTAATTTGTTAAAAATGTAGAGTCAAAACTTTTGATACTTGCACGGTGGCTGACAGCTGATTGAGCTGTCGGTGCCTACAAATTAATGAGGTTTTCCGTCAAAAGGCAACTTTGAATTGTAAAATTTCTGGCCTTAACCTTTTTTTCGCGGCTTGATCTCCAGCATCAGGGAGATGATGTGGGAAAAAGTATTTTCCTCGCTGCCCAGGTCGGTGAAGGCGTAATCGACTTTCAGGCTGGAAATGGCCAGGCCGACGCCCAGGCTGGGGCGCATGCGCAGGCTCTCGGTGTTGTCGAAATCCTGGATGCGCTGGAATTGGTTCAGGCCGGCGCGCAGGTAGACGAACTGGTTGTAATCCGCTTCCAGGCCAAACGCCGGGTCGATGCTGAACGGGCTGGCAGAGACCAGCGTGTTGCGCTGCCCGTCGGTGGTGACGATGAGGTCGAGTTCAGGCAGCAATCCCACGTTGCCCAGCTCAAACCGCCGGGCGGCGCCGAGGATGAGCTGCGGCTTGGTAATCTCCACGCTGTTGATCGGCACTTCGTTGTTGGTGAGCTCCAGCACTTCTTTTTCTTCTTCCGTGAAGCTGAAGGACCAGGCGTTGAAGGTGGTCGTGATGTCTTTAGCCAGAAGGCCAAACTGCCAGCCGTTGTTGCGATATTGCAGGCCGGCGTCTATCCCGAAACCCCAGGAAGTGGCAAAAGGGCCGATCCGCCGGTGTACGACCTTGATGTTGCCGCCCAGTTGCAGGCGGCCCTTCTGCGTTTTCAGCCGCTGGGCATAGCTGAGCAGCACTGCGTAATCTGCAGCGGAAAACTCCACGATATTGTCAAAATTGATGCTGCCGTCGCTCTCGTACAGGCTGAGCGTATTGGGGATTTCGTCGATGCCGAAACGGATCACAGATAACCCCAGGCGCCGGTCCTTGTTGGCCAGAGGCAGGGTGATGCCCAGATAGTCAAATTTCCCGACGCCTGCAAACCATTCGGAGTGCATGGCGCCCACCTGGAGGCTTTCCGAATCAGCGAGGTTGGCCAGGCCTGCCGGGTTCCAGACGCCGGCGGTGAC
>JAGFJD010000560.1 GCA_024102975.1 Phaeodactylibacter sp.
GGCGCCGGCACACTGGAAGCAAAGGAAATGCAGGCCTCCCGCACCGAATACCTGAAAGTGCCTGAAGATTTGCTCCGGGGGCAACCCGATTTCGTCGTCCTGCTCAAGGACAAGCCGTTTCGGGATACGGCGGACCTTCACATTTTTCTTGACCCGGCAGATCGTTCCGGGAAGAAGGTGGTTGAAAACTGGCAGGCCTGGACCGGCAGCCAGGGGAATAACCCCAGGGGGTTTTCCATTGAAACAATGGGCGCTGCCCCGAATAGTGCGGGTAGTGATCCGCTGAGCCCCCTGCCCGAATACGTGCCTCTGGCGCGGCCCTTTAAATTAGAAGTGGGCGGAGCGAATGGCGTGCTGGTTAGTTACCATGGCCCGGGGCGTACGCCAGAGGTGAAGTTGGAATTGCTTACAACCCCAAACCATGAATTTGCGCCCACCGGGGCTCAGAAGGCTCGCTTTAATGTGCTCCCGGAACAGCCCCGGCTAATCATTTATACCAAGGAAGCTGGGTTAAATGGAGGTAACCTTTCTACCTGGAACCAAGTGCTGGCCAACTGGAGTGGTTTTAGTAATCGCCAAGGTTTCAGGCTCTCAGGAGCTGGTTCAACCCAGGTGCCAAATACAAGTGTCATACAAAGGCTTGTGATCCAGGGAAACCGGGAGGCCATCCTGCCAACCGATAAAGACAACGGCATCAAGATTACCTATACCGGCAGCCAGAAAACTGCCCGGGTCAAAGTATCGCTGAAGGCCAATGCTTCCGATCCGCCTTTCGCGATTGAGGACCAAAACAGCCCGCCTGCCCTTCAGGGGCAACCGGCGGGAGTCCGCATCGAGCAGTTTTATCCGGCGGCCAACGCGGCCAGAGTGGCCTTCTCAGAGTCCGATAAAGGGCAATCCTTTCAGCTCCACTACCCGGTGCGGCCGGCCTTGCCCTGGGGCGTGTTCGGCAAGGTAGAGGTTCATAACAAACCAGGCTTTACGGACTTCGCTACTGCAAATGCCGATAAAAACCTGATCATCAGGTTCATCCCGCTGGAATCCTACTGGGCGTACTACATCGTTACGGAGGTGGCCTTAGGCAATAGCGAGGTCAGCCTGGTCACTGCCAACAACAAAATTTCTTTTTCTCCCGGCAACGGAGGCGCCACGGCTACCGATGTCGCTTTTAAACAAGTCCCCTTAGATACGTCGAATACCGCTTCGCCGCCCCTGGCCTGGGCCACGTTCAGGGCCAATCCGAACCTTCCGGCCGGCATACCCGACGCCGACCTGGAGCAAATCCATAACAAACTGCTCGAACTGGAGAAAACACTCGGAACGGACGGCAAACTGCATGCCAAACGCTTCCTCTACATTTCCGAAAGCAAAATCCCGTGCCGGGAGCGGTACCGGGGTTCTCTGAGCCTGAAGGTGGATAATTCCGACCTGGACACCGATGAGACGACCTTCGGCGTTCAGGCGCACGAGATCGATTCCCTGCCCCTGCCCATGGCGGGCGGCAACGAAATAAAAATAGTCCGGATCACCAGCCCGGAAATCGTGAAAGCTCCTACGTCTTCGTAGTCGGCAAGCATTCAAAAAGTACGCGAAACCAATTGTCAACCATAAAAAAAACAACCACCTATGGCAACGTATAAAACACCGGGCGTCTACGTCGAAGAGATATCGACCCTGCCCCCCTCGGTGGCCGAAGTCGCCACCGCTATTCCGGCCTTTATTGGCTATACCGAAAAAGCTCAGGATGAAAAAGGGGCGGCCTTGACCGGCGTCGTGGCCCGGCGCATTACTTCCATGCTGGAATACCGCCAGTACTTTGGCAAAGGGCCGAAAACCACGTTTTCAGCAGTGGTGAACGGCCCGGAAACGGCTATTGAGAAAAGCGACGATAAATTTATTCTCTATTACTCCATGAAGCTGTATTTCGAGAATGGCGGCGGGCCCTGTTATATTGTCTCCATCGACCGGTATGAGAACGCGAATTTTGCAGTTTCCGATTTCGGGGCAGGCATGGCGGAGATCGCGCTGGTTGACGAACCTACCCTGCTGCTTTTCCCGGACGCCACTGCTATGGGACTCGACAAATACCTCCAGGTGGCCAACCTGGCCCTGGCCCAATGCCAGAAACTGGGCGACCGGTTTACCATTGTCGATGTCAAGTATGACGAGGTAGAGCGTTTCCGGAATTCCAGCGCTATCCCGTCGGATATCAGTTTCCTGAAGTACGGCGCTGCTTATACGCCTTATCTCAAGACCCTGATCCCCTATGAATTCAAAGAAGCGGATGTCAACGTGAAAGATATTACGCCCAGGGAAGGGGAGAGCAAACCAAAGGTGTTTTTTATAGACGTGCCCAGCGATATCGCCGGCAACATTTTAAAGGCTAAGTATTCGGGCACTTCCCAAAACCCCAGGGTGAATATCGTCCAGGATGGAGATCAGGATTCGGAGGTTTCTTTTGAGACGCTCGAAGCGGGGGTGCTGCTGATCAAGCTGAAAAACGCTCAGGCCAAACTGGGCGACATTCTGGCCGCCTGGAGGCCATTTGAGCCCAAGGGAGGGTTCACATTGGAATATGTGGGTTCCGGGATTAACGTTCCGGCCGCTATTGCCCAAAAGAACTTGGATCGAATCAGTACGTTTACGGGTACGCTGGATAGCACGCCGGCGGGCTCGGGAATTGTAGTAGGTTATAAAGGGCTGGAATCTGGAGCGGTAAGTGCCAATGTAACAGCCGTTGTTCGCCCGGCACCTGCACAAGGAGCCCCTCCGCCGCCTGCCGTAACTTTTGACTTGAACACTCCTGGCACATTAACCATCCAGATCACAGATAACGGGGTTGCCGGCACGGACAGTTCCGTTGCCCGGAGCCAAATCCTAAACGCATTTGCCCTGCTGGAAGACAAAAAAGGCTTTACCCTCAGAAGTTTCGGCGACGATGCTGACCCAACTATTGTGGAAGGGGCATCAGCAACCTTGGTTCAGATAAGGGAATTCTCCGCCCGGTGGCCCAATAACACCAATCAGTATTTTGAAATTAAATATAAGGGTACCGCCAATCCGCCGGAAGTTGAAATAGGGGAGGCCAGCACCATAGCGATACCTGTCCTCACACCTGGCAAGTTAATTATCAACCTTCCCGCCACAGGGGTTTCGGCAACGCTTATCGATCAGACTTTCAAGAACTTGTTATCTACTCCTACCTTTGCCGCCGAAAGCGGGTTCTCCCTGAATTTGGTCGGTTCCGGGTTTGATATATCGCCAGTGCCAGGACAAGCCCCAACCGCGTTTTTAGAAATTGAAAAAGAATTCACCGGGGAGTTAGAGATTGATGCTGAAAAACCAGAACACCGCCTCCGGGCAGCCTACAAAGGAACGGCAAATCAACCAACAATGGAAGTTGCCGGCCCGGTTGCCGGCCAGCTGGATGAAGTCAAAATCACCACAGATGCCGGGGCTCTTTCCATACACTGTAAATCTTCTTCGACCCCCGCCGATGAGATCATCAAAGCCTGGAACCTGCTCACGGCATTTGAAACGAAAGGATTCACCTTGCTGGAGTACGTTAATCCCGGATTTTTGATCGGCCTGAAGGCTATGACTTCGCTGGAGGTGGTTGATGCGCCGGGTGGCCCTGCCGGCCCGGAGACTAAAACCCTGGACACCCTGAACACAGGCGCCGCAACCGGAAAAACGGCCTTGTACAACCAGGTCAAACAAGCCATGGGCGCCCAAACCCTTGACCTTCCGCCCAGCCCGGCCATAGCCGGCGTGTACGCCCGCGTCGACCGCATCAGCGGCGTGTGGAAATCTCCCGCCAACGTAGGGGTAACAGGAATTTCCGGGCCCAAAAAATTAATCACCCACGAACAGCAGGAAAGCCTGAACGTGGACCCCACCAGCGGCAAGTCCATCAACGCCATCCGCAGCTTCACCGGCAAAGGCACCCTGGTGTGGGGCGCCCGCACCCTGGCCGGCAACGACAATGAATGGCGCTACATCTCGGTGCGCAGGCTGTTCAACATGATCGAGGAATCCGTCCAGAAAGCGACTGCTTTTGCCGTCTTCGAAGCCAACGACACCAGCACCTGGCTCAAGGTCAAAGCCATGATCGACAGCTACCTCTACGGCCTCTGGCAACAGGGCGCCCTGGCAGGGCCGACGCCGGGCCAGGCCTTCTTCGTCAACGTCGGCCTGGGCAAAACCATGAACACCCAGGATATCCTGGAAGGCCGGATGATCGTCGAGATCGGCATCGCCGCCGTGCGCCCGGCAGAGTTCATCATCCTGAGGTTCTCGCATAAGATGCAGGAGGCGTAGGGAGGGGAAACGTGTAAACGTGTAAACGTGTAAACGTGGAAATGTGTAAACGTGTAAACGTGTAAATGTGTAAATGGGGGGGTAATCCTGGCCTTTCGTTTACACTTTTACACCCTTACACTTTTACACAATCAAAAAAGCATTCACTCATTTAAACCAGAATAATCATGGCATTATCAACAGACGATATTAAGGCCAGGTATCCACTACCCGTGTACAATTACAAAGTGGAGATCAACGGAGAGGTCATCGCCTTTTCGGAAGTGTCGGGGCTGAGCAAGTCTTTTGAAACGAGCACGTATAAGGAGAGCAAGACCACGGAGCCGGGTTCCGGGCCGGTGTTTATGTACATGCCCGGGCAGGCCCAGCCGATCAACATCACCCTGAAGAAGGGTTATGTGCGGACCAAGAACCTGCCGGTCTTTTACAACTGGATCAACTCTGCCCGCATCAACCAGATCGAGAAGAAGGACATCACGGTGCGGCTCACCGACGAGGAGGGCAACGCCGTGGTCACCTGGACGGTCCTGAACGCTTTTCCCACCAAGCTGGACGCGCCTACTTTCGATGCCAACTCCAACGACGTGGCCATCGAAAGCCTGGAACTGATGGCGGATGATCTGGTTATGGAAGAGAATTAAGGAGGCGGTTCGCGGTTCGCGGTTCGCAGTTCGCGGTTCGCGGTTCGCGGTTCGCTATTCGCAGTTCGCTGCTGTTCGTTTCGGCTCCGCTCAACGAACAACAGGCAACCAACAACCAATGGCCCAAAGCACATCCGATATCAAAACCCGCTACCCCTTGCCGGCATACAACTACCGCGTGGCCGTCCTGTTTGGCGGCCTGGCGAGCTTGCCGGCAGGGGCCCGGCTTGCCGACCTGACGGGCGCTTTTTCGCTGATCAGTTGTTCGGAGGTGAGCGGGCTGAAGATGGAAGTCAATACTGTGACTTACCGCCATGGGTTCAGTTTTATGACGGGCTTTCACATTATGCCGGGTTTGTCCCGGGAAGTGAAGCTGAGCATCCACAAAGGCGTGGCGATGAACGGGCAGTATTTATCGGACTGGATGAAGCTCTCTTATCCTTTGGTGCAGCCCATGCCCGCCAGCCTGGGGCGCAAGCGCGACCTGCTGATCGACCTATGCGACGAAGCGGGCCTGCCGGCTGTTCGCTGGAAGGTGCTGAAGGCCATGCCCGTCAGCCTGGAAGCCCCTTCCTTCAAAGCGGACACCAACGAGGTGGCTTTTGAAAAACTGGATTTGATCGCTCATGAGCTC
>JAGFJD010000562.1 GCA_024102975.1 Phaeodactylibacter sp.
TGGGGAGTTCTACCGTCTTTTCTGTAACTTGCTCAAGAAGCGTAAATGCCGACATGTCTTTATGTTTTGGTCGACTTTAAAGATAGTCTATTTTACGCTTCTTTATTAAAATGTCTAGTGGTGTGGAATGACTGATTAACGGGGGTTTAGAGTCGGTTTTATGTATCATTATTTGTGCCCGTATGCTTACTAAGCGTATATGTGCAGTTACAAAAATTCATAGCCCATTGCTGCCCCACTGCGGATTCCGGATTCATTCCGCCTTCCCGCCCGACAACCGCTCCAGCGCCTGCTCCAGCTCCTGCAATGCCCGCGAAGCATCTTCGAACCGCTTTTGCCCGGTAGCTTCCAGGTAGTCGTCGAACGCCCGCTGAGCCTGTTGGATCAGGCCTGCCGTTGCCGGCGCAGCGGCGGCAGGCTGGCCTTCAGCTCGTTGGGGCGCCGCCGGCGCTTCGCCGAACAGGCCTTCCAGGGCTTCCTGAAAGGTCTGGGCGTAGCTGAGCTTGTCGTCGTGCATCACGCAGACCAGCCGCAGCTCAGGATAGGCGGCGGTCTCCGCCTGCAGGTAGATGGGTTCTACGTAAAAGATGGTATTCTCGATGGGAATGGCCAGCACGTTGCCCCGGATAACCCGCGACCCCCGCTGGTCCCACAGGGAAAGCTGCCCGGAAAGGAAGCTGTTCTGGTCGATCTTGGTCTCCACCTGCTGCGGGCCCAGTATCCGCTTTTCCTTGGGGAAACTGTATGCCAGGAAGCGCCCGTAATTGTGCGGGTCGCACAGGCCGGCAATCCAGCCGATGGACACCTGCCGGTTCTTCGGGGTGAACGGCAGGATGAGGGAAAACTCCGCCTCGGTAGCTTCCGGCTGTTGCCACATGATGTAGTAAGGCTCTACCGGCTGTACCTCGCCGTAGTATTTCTCGGTGGCGCGGATCCAGAGGTCTTCCTGGTTGTAGAACACCTCCGGGTCGCCCATGTGGTATTTGGCATACACCAGGCCCTGAACCATCAGGTAGTCGACCGGGTAGCGGATGTGGGCAATCAGGGCCGGCGGCATTTCTTCTCTTTTTTTCAGCATGCCCGGAAAGATTTCATCCCAGACTTTGATTAATGGGTCCTCATCGTCAAAAATGTAAAAATTGACATTCCCGTCGTAGGCGTTAACCGTTACTTTCACAGAGTTGCGGATGTAATTGATGCCCTCGAATACGCGCCGGTGCTGTATGCGCAGGCTGCGCTGCTGTTCGCCTTCCTTGAACTGAATTTCTTCCCGGGAAGAGAAGGGCTCCGAATAGGGGAAGTATCTGGAAGTGGTGTAGGCGTCAAGCATCCAGTACAGCTCGCCGTTGGCGTTGACGATGTATGGGTCGCCGTCCAGTTCCAGGAACGGCGCCAGTTTTTTTACCCGCTCTTCCACCTGGCGGTCAAACATGATCCGGCTTTCGGAGGTAGGGTAGGAGGAAAGCAGCAGCTTGAAGTCGCCCATTTTGTAGGCGTAGACCAGCTTTCTCCAGAAATTGCTCAGCTGCACCCCGCCGCTGCCGGCATAGCTGACGTATTGGTTTTCTTCTCCCTGGGGGTAGTCAAACTCCGGCTCGACGCTGTTGGCGATGACATAATTATCGGTGAGTTCGCCGTAGTAAATCTGTGGGCGGGAGACAGCCAGTTCTTCGTACTGGCTCTCGGGAGGGATGTTCTTAACCAGCAAGTTGGGCAACCCTTCCGGCGTGAACTCGGTTACTGTGGTAAGGGCGACCCCGTAGCCGTGGGTATATTTAAAAACTTTGTTGACAAAAGTCTGGCTTTCCGGCGGCAGGTTGCCGGGTACCATTTCCCGGGCCGAGATCATCACCTGCCGGTACTGGCCGCCGAAGGTGTAGCGGTCAATATCCACGTTATTGAATTCATAGTACAGCCGGATTTCCTGGAATTGCTTGAGCACGGCGTCCAGTGCCCTCCAGTCCCACAGGCGGATGTTATTGAAGATGGTCTGGTTGTTTTCCACCATATTCCTCGTGAAGGATTCCTCCACCGGAAATTCCTTGTCTTCTATCAGGTGGAGGTTGAAGCCGTGGCGGGTAAACTTTATGTTGTTCCGGATGTATGGTTCTTCATACGAAATTTCATTGGGTTCCACCCGGAAGCTCTGAAAAGTGCCGGGGATCAGGTTCAACCCAACAAACCAAACGGCGGCCACCACTGCTGCGACGGTCCCCAGGGTATATTCTGCCTGCCGGTCGCGGCCGGCGCCGAGGCGGAAGAGTAGCCGCCGGATCGCGTTCCGGAAGGCCGGCACGAACAGGAGAACGCCCATAAGGGCAGTTAGGGTCATTACAGCCATCAGCGTAGGGAGTACGATGTGCACGTCGGTCCAGCCCGGCCCGGAAACAGCGCCCAGTTCGGAATACAGGAGGTGGAAGCGGTCCAGATATTTGCCGCCCGCCAGCACCAGCAACAGGACGCCGCCGTTGAGGAAAAGCAGCCGGTTGCTCCGGTGCTCGTCGATGTCGTCCACCCGGCTGAAACTGAGGTGGTTGCCGTCGCGCTCCACCGTAAAACGGGCCAGGTAGGAAACGGCCAGCCCTACAATGGAAAGGGAGAGCAGAATGCTGTATACCTGATCCAGGAAAGGAAGGGTAAAAAAGTAAAAGCCGGTGTCCTGCCCCAGGATGGGTTCAGCCAGGCTGGTATTGGCCTTATGCCAGAACTGCAGGAAGACGTTCCAGTTGGCGAAACCCCACAATCCTCCCATGAGCACAGACAGCGCATAAGCGGCATTTCGCAGGAGTTTCTGGTTGGTGGGCAGGGCGTAGAGCAACGCCGAGATGAAACCGAAGGCCAGCAGGCCTCCGGCGGCCACAAATCCGGTTTGCGCCAGGAAGAGCGTCCAGAACCGGTCGTTGTAGCCCAGGGCGTCAAACCAGAGCTTCTCCCCCCAGAAATTGAGGAAGAGGAAGAACAAAACCGTGATGGCAATGATGGCGGCGCCGGCAGCTACCCGCTTCCTGCTTTTGCGCCCGAGGCTCCTGAACAGGATCAGCGCGCCTAAACCGGCCAACACGAGAAAGATTAAGGTAAACATGGATGTAGATTTTAAGCCTACCTATATAAGGATGGCCGGGGGGGAAATGTTTTCTTTTGCTTTGAATACGGATTGCCTGGCGAAGAACCCTTCTTGGAAGAACACCGCTGGGGGCAACGCGTTACACCAATACAACATGAAACAAAATAAAACCACATGCCTGAAAAGTCCTTGGAAGAATACAAAAAAAAGCGCAATTTCCAACAAACTTCGGAGCCTGCCGGCGATGAAAAAATGGACGCCCGGAAGAAAAACCAGTTCGTCATCCAGAAACACGACGCGGGTAACCTGCACTATGATTTCCGCCTGCAGGTGGGCGGCGTGCTCGCCTCCTGGGCGGTACCCAAAGGCCCTTCTGCCGACCCTTCCGAAAAGCGGCTGGCCATGCGCACCGAAGACCACCCTCTGAGCTACGGTAACTTCGAAGGCGTTATACCGCAAGGAGAATACGGCGCCGGAACCGTCCTGATCTGGGACCGCGGCAGATTTCGCAACCTGAGGGAAGAAAAGGAGGAAAAGGACATGGAAGCCTCCCTGGAAGATGGCAAAGTAGAGGTGTGGCTGGAAGGGGAGAAGCTGCAGGGCGGTTATGTTCTGATCCGAACCGGCAAAGATAACGGCCAGGAAAGGTGGCTGCTTAAAAAGATGAAGGACGAAAAGGCCGACGCCCGCCGCAATCCCATCAGTACGGAACCGAAATCCGTGCAGTCTGGAAAAACCATGGGCGAAATCAGGAAAACATGAAGTTTGAAAAATATTCATTCGAACCTTCCAAGCTGGATAAGGTGCTTTTTCCCAAGGCGGAGATCACCAAAAAGAACCTGATCGATTATTATTCCAAAGTATCGGAATACATGCTTCCCCACCTGAAGGGCCGCCCCCTGGCTATGCACCGCTTCCCTGACGGAATAAATGGTAAAGCTTTCTTTCAGAAAGAGGTGCCCGATTATTTCCCGGAATGGGTAGACAGGGCAGAGGTAGAGCGCAAAGAGGAAGGCCCTGTCGTAATGGTGGTGGCAAAAAATGCAGCCACCTTGGCCTACCTGGCCAACCAGGCATGCATTGCCATCCATGCCTGGCCGGCGCGCCGGGGCCGCCTCAACCAGCCCGACAAGATGGTCTTCGACCTGGACCCTCCTGCGGGCAGGTTCGATCTGGTTATTAAAGCTGCCCGCATACTGCGGGGAGAGTTGGAGGAGCAGCGAGGCCTTCCCGCTTTTGTCATGACATCCGGCTCGGAAGGCCTGCACGTCGTCGTGCCCCTGCGCCCCGAAGCAAATTTCGATGCCGTCCGGGATTATGCCCGAAAAGTTTGCGAAATCCTGGCAGAGGCCTATCCCGATGATTTTACTACTGAAACCCGGAAAGAAAAACGCCGGGGCCGCCTCTTCCTCGACTACCTGCGCAACTCCTACGGCCAGCACAGCATTGCACCCTATTCCGTCCGGGCGATCGGAAGCGCGCCGGTAGCTACGCCTCTGGATTGGAAGGAACTGGAGCGGCTGGACAAAGGCGCTCAATCGTATGCTATGAACAACGTCTTCCGCCGCCTTGGCCAGAAGGGAGACCCCTGGAAAGGGATGTGGCAAGGTGCGCCGGCTCTGTAGGAAAGTGACAAAAATCAGCGCCAAAACAGCAAAACGCCTTCTTCCGGATGACAAAAAGCAATGAAGAACCAATGGAAAATGGCAATATTGCAGTCCTCCCATTGGCCTGCCGCTATGATTAACCAATACCACATGGATATGCAATATTCCAAGAACCAGCTATTCTTCCTGGCGTCGCTCCGGATACTTATCGGCTGGCACTTCCTGTACGAGGGGTTGATCAAGGTATTCAACCCGGGCTGGACTTCAAAGGCTTATTTGCTTAGCGCAGAAGGGCCGCTGTCCTTTTTCTTCAAATGGCTGGGCGGCAGCGCCCTGGCCGATGTAGCGGATATCGTCACCATCGTCCTGCTTATCTGCGTCGGGCTGGCGCTGGTGCTGGGGGCCTTCGAGAAGGTGGCCGCCTACGCCGGCATCGCCCTGCTGGCAATGTTCTACCTCTCACAACCGCCCCTTCCCGGCCTGGAAAACGCCGGCCCGTCGGAGGGCAACTACTTTATCGTCAATAAAAACCTGATCGAGATGGCCGCCCTCGGCGTGCTGGCCTTCTTCCCGACCAGCCACCTGGTAGGGCTGGTGTATTATCTGAGCAGGGAAAAGGCCATTCCTGCCGTTAAGCAGGAAACTCGCCAACAGGCGCAGAAAGCTTAGTGCCATCTTCGTGTCCCGTCTCTTTGAGCCGGACAGGCTTTGTGGCAAAAATGCCTTATTCCAAAAAAGAAAAAAATGAGCAACGAAAAACAATATCCCGACAGCAGCCGAAGAAAAGCCCTTAAGGGGTTGATGGGCCTGCCCTTCGTCGGAGGCATCCTGATCGGGGCCTACGCTGAAAGCCGTAAAAGAATACGGGCAAAACGCAATATCCTTGACGAACTGAATATCGAAGCCATGCGCCCGGAAACCTCCGGGGATATGGCCGGCGACCCCATCCGGGTGGGCATCATCGGCTTCGGGGGCCGGGGCCAGCACCTGGTGCGGGTGCTGGGATATGCTGCCCCTTCCTGGTTCCAGCTCATGAAAGAGGAAGAAAACGAAGAGGCCGTCAAGGCCTTCCGGGAACAGGAAAACCTGAACGTTAAACTCACCGGCGTCTGCGACGTGTTCGACGTCTACGCCGAAGAGGCAGTGGCCTCGTTCCCGGGTTGCAAGCGTTACCGCAACTACGAGGAGATGATCAACAGCCCGGATATCGACGCTGTGGTCATCGCCACGCCCGACCACTGGCATGCCCCCATGTCGATCGCCGCCCTGCAGGCCGGCAAGCACGTCTACGTGGAAAAGCCGATGACCCACAACATCCGGGAGACCTACGAGCTGCGGGATGCCGTCCGGAACTCAAAAGCCGTTTTTGCCGTTGGCCACCAGCACCGGCAAACGCAAAGCTTCATCACCGCCAGAGACGTTATCAAAAAGAAGGTGCTGGGGCATATCTCCCTGGTGCAAACCAATACCAACCGCAACGACGACAACGGGGCCTGGCAGTACGATATCCACGAAAAGGCCAGCCCCCGGACCATCGACTGGGATCAATTCCTAGGCAACGCTCCTAAAATCCCTTTTAACAAAGAACACTTCTTCCGATGGCGCAAATGGTGGGCCTACGGCTCCGGCCTGTCCGGCGACCTGATGACCCACGACTATGACCGCATCAACTGCGTCCTGGAAATGGGCATGCCGAAGTATGTCGCCGCTTCCGGCGGCATTTACACCCACAACGACGGCCGCGAAGTGCCCGACGTTTTCCAGGTCACTATGGAATATCCGGACTTTTCGGCGGGGTCCAGCCGCCCTGTGGGCATCGAAAAAGGCATGACGTTCATGTACAGCGCCACCCTCGGCAACCAGTTCAACCGCAGCACCATCCTGATGGGCCACGACGGCACCATGGAACTGGGCAATACCCTGACGATCTACGCCGACCCCGGCTCTACCCGCTACCTGGACATGATCGAGTCGAACCTCATCCAGCCGGAGGTGCCGATCTATTCCTACAACCCGGAAGCCGAAGAGGTGGACGCCATCACTTCCGCTACCGCCAAATATTTCGCCGACAAAGGATTGCTTTGGACCTACCGCGACGGCAAGCGCGTCGATTCGTCCCTGCTGCACCTTAAAGAGTGGCTGGCCGCTATCCGCAACGGGACGCCTGTCAGCTGCGGTATCAAAGAAGGCTTCGAGGAAGCCATGACTGCCCACATGGGCGGCCTGGCCTGGAAGCTCGGCCGCCGTATAGAGTGGGATCCCGTCCGGGAAGAGATTATAACTCTCCCTGGAGAAGACCTCGACGCGATCCTGTTGCGGACGAATGTGGGGGAGTATGTTTTGGAGACTTAGTTTTCAATGGACTTGGGGTTAGAAGTATAAAAAACCGCCCGTAGCCGAAGCCCGAGCGGTGCAATCCAGAATCATACTTTACTATAATAACAATTTTGAAGGCTGGTTTGGTTGATTGGTTGATTGATTGGCAGCCTGTGGGCTTTGGTACCCAATCAACTTAACCAACCAATCAACTTAACCAACAACCTCTAAGCCCTTGGCGCGCCCCCCTTTTTCTCCGGCAGTTTTTCGAAATGCTCGGCCCCGTCGATGTCGATATTGAGGTCGTTGAGGTCGCTGAATTTAAACAGGCCTTCGAGGCTGAGGAGGACGAACTCGTCCTGGCCGTTGACCAGCAGCAACACATCGGTGATGGTATCGCCCTTTTCGCGGATGTAGAAGCCGATGTCCTGCTGTCCTTCCCGGATTTTGAGCAGTTCTTCAAAAGAGCTTTGGCGGATATCCTTCAGCAGGCTTTTGTATTCCCCCGGGCTGACCAGGTTGCCTTCTTCCATGACCAGCACCCGCAGGTAGGTTATCTTGTCGAGCAGCTTTTTGGCCTGCTCGTCGTCGGAAAAGTTGGTGGCGATCTCCAGCAGCCAGCCTTGCAGTTTGACGTCGGTGACGTTCTCGCGCTGCTTGTACTTTTCGTAGAACTGAGCGATGGGTTTGGGCTGGGCAAAGGCAAAAAGAGGGCCTAACGTCAGCAGGGCTGACCAGATGAGGGTTCTCATATCGTGAATTTTAGATTTTGATTAAAAATGGTTTGTCGGATGGTGATTTGCTTACAAGAACGGGAAGAGAAGGTTATTGGTTATTGCCTCCCTTCGCGCTGCTCAGGGTGAAATTTGTTATGAGTGTGTTACAAAAAAGCGGGGTTACGGAAAGTCGTCAGACGACTCAAAGTCGCAAAGTCGCAAGAAACACGCTTGGTTTTTGTAAAGCAAAAACCAGCGAGGTCAGTATATGCTGACCCGGCCGGTCCTGTAGTCGACAAAACCAGCCGTGCGTCAGTATAATAACCATTAACTTGCCCTGCCCCCTGTCAGGCCCGCGGCGCCTTCTCCGCCAGGGCCGGGTCTTCTTCCCGGCTCTCCGCCGGCTGCTCTTCCTTTTCCTCTCCCGTTTTCATGTTCTCGGCTTTGAGGATGGTGTTGACCAGTTCAGAGAGGTCTTCGTATTTGAGGCGGGATTTCATATCCATGTAGACGAATTCCTCCTCATCATTGACCAGTATGACCAGGTTTTTGAGCTTCTCCTTTTTTTCCCGCGACAGGATGTGGACGGTAGAGCTACCTTCCTTTACGACGAGCAGGTCCTCAAAACCGCTGCTGTGGATGTCGGTTATGAATTCGTTGACTTCCGCAGAGGAGATCGGGCTGCCGTCTTCAGCAACCAGGAAGCGCAGCTTCTTGACCTTGCGGGCGAGCTTTAACCCGGCTTTGGCCTCCGGCTCCCGGGCAAAGCCCCGGGCGATGCCGCCGCTCAGCCAGATCAGCCAGCCCGGCATCTTGAAATTGGTTACCCCTTCCTTGTGCTTGTGGGTGTGGTAGAACAAGGTTGTCGGCTTCTGAGCGCTGCCAGGGTTCCAGCTCAGGGTAAAAAAGACGAGGATGAGAATAGCGAAACGCATGATTCGGACAAATTTCTGGGTTGGGGAATGTGGGATTTGGGCGGGAACTGGATAGAAATACATGGAAATACGTGGAAATACGTGGAAATACATGGAAATACGTGGAAATACGTGGAAATATATGGAAATACGTGGAAATACATGGAAATACGTGGAAATATGTGGAAATAATATGGAACCAGAATCCTGGGGTTTATTTCCTTATCTCAAAGTATCTCAAAGTATCTCAAAGTATCTCAAAGTATCTCAAAGTATCTCAAAGTATCTCAAAGTATCTCAAAGTATTTCAAAGTATCTCAAAGTATTTCTACCCACCCCTTCACTGCTTCTGTTCCTGGCTGGGGGCCTTTTCCTTGTCGTCGAACTCGTTGATGAGTTTGGATACTTTGTCCAGGTCGATCTTGCCGACGAAGCTCATCAGCACGAATTCGTCCGCGCCGCCAACCAGCAGCAGCAGTTCGTTGATCATTTTGTTGCCGTCGTCCTTGATGAGGAAATCCACATTGGCGTCGTCCTTGTCGCGGACGGTCATCAGTACTTCGTACTCTTTGGTGTTGATCTTGGTTTTGGCCTCCTTGTAGAAACCGGCGGCATTTTCCTCGGCCACCAGGATGCGGATGCCTTCCAGGTCTTTGGCCAGGTCGATGATGGCCTTGGTTTCGGCATCGTCCATTTCCATGTTGTCAATATCCAGTTTTCCGAACATGTTCAGCAGTTTGGAGCTGATATAGACCACGGTGAAGCGCTCATCTTCGACGTATTTCTGGAAGTACTTGTCGATGGCGTTCAAATTGGTGGTTTGCGCGGAGGCGGAAGAAACCACGCCCATGAGAAGGGCAAAAACGATGAATTTGATTTTTTTCATTGTTGTTGTTTTTAATCGAGTGATTCTAATGAGTGAATTTTACCCGGCCGAGCATAGCGAGGACGGGGAGTGAATGAATACCATGCAGCTGACCCTGCCCTGAATGCACATATACACTACCTAAAGAACTTCCCGACCTTCTTCAGCTTGTCCATCTCCCGGGCGGCGGTGGCAGTGCCGTGGTTGAGTTCGCTGCTGGCTTTCAGCAGGGCGGTGCTGGTGAGGCGGAAGGCCTCGCTGGCGGATTGCACCTCGTACTTCGACCAGTCGACCCCGGCCTGCTGGGGCGGCTGCAGGGCGCCCCCGGGCAGATAAGCCCACCAAACGCCCAGGCCGATAGCCACGGCAGCGGCGATGCGCAGGGCCCAGTTGCGGGCAGCCAGGCGGCGCACTTTGGCCTCCGGCCGGCCGGCCGCCAGTTGCCGGATCAGCTTCTGGTCGAAATCGCTGCCTAACTCGTGGCGCTGTTCCCGGGCAAGGTGTTGGAACAGAGGCTGGTAGGCCTTCATGTTTTCCGGCACGTCGTCGCGCTGGAAATACGACCGGAGGCGGTGTTCTTCCTTCAGGGACGTTTCCCCTTCGAAGTATTTTTCCAGCAGTTGTTCCATTACTTTATAGTCCATAATTGCAGTAGTTTCGAACGAATGTGTTTTCTGGCTCTGAAAATGTTGGTCTTTACCTGGTTGAGGGGCATGTCCAGCGTTTCGCAGATTTCCTGGTAGCTCAGGCCCTCGATGTCGCGAAGTTGCATGGCCATTTTCTGGTTGTCGGGCAGTTGGGCCATCAGTTCCTTCACCTGGCCGGCCGCGTCGCTGAGTTCCGCCTGCCTGCCGGGGTCATGGTTGCTGCTGCTCAGGCCGTAAGCCTTGTCCAGCCCCTCTGCCTGGTTGTAGAGCAGCCGTTTTTTGTCGATGGCCCGGTTTTTTGTCATTTGCATGCACCAGGCCTGTACATTCCGGACTTCGTGCATGTCCTGGCGGTTTTCCCATACCTTGATGAAGACTTCCTGGACGACGTCTTCCGCTTCCGCCGGATTGGCGGTGATGCGCAGCGCCATCCGGTAAAGCTTGTTCTTGATGGGTAATATGTCCTTTTTAAATTCTTCGAGGTTCATGTATCGAAGTCTGAGGTTCGGATGATTTCTGGTTCTTTCTTACCGGGTGTCACTGGGGTGACGGGGCGAAAAAAATAAAGTTACAGCATCCGTAAAAAAAATCCCGCTTTTTTTTTGATGCCGGAAAAACCCGCTGAACGCGATCAAAAACACAGGCTTTTCCGGCACAGCAGGCGCGAAAAAGCAAACAAACCACTAAACCGGAGCATTTATTCAATTGTATTATTTTATCCTTTTATCTTTGATCCGGAAATTTACAACCGGGTACTTTGCGTTTCGGGATGAAGCAACGTTCATTCACACATACCGGCAAAAATCTCCGGAGGCGCCGCGTTGAGACTTACAGCCTATGAAGCAGTTGGATCGCCTGATGATCACCAGTTTTATACCACCATTTTTGGTGACCTTCATGATCGCTATGTTCGTGCTGGTGATGCAGGTATTGTGGTTATATATCGACGATATTGCCGGCAAGGGCCTGGGCTTTTTCCTGATCATTGAGTTGCTGGCCTACAAGTGCGTATCCCTCATTCCCATGGCGCTGCCCCTGGCGGTCCTCATCTCCTCGGTGATGGTACTGGGCAACCTGGCCGAGCGCTACGAATTGTCGAGCTTCAAGTCTGCCGGCGTTTCCCTCTGGCGGATCATGCGCCCGATGATGTTCTTCGCCGCCGGCGCCACGGTCTTTTCCTTTTTCTGTTCCAACAACCTCATTCCGGTGGCCAACCTCAAGTTTGGCTCCCGGATGTATGACATTCAGCGGCAGAAGCCCGCCCTCCGGCTGGACGCCGGTATTTTCAACGATGATTTTGACGGGTACGCGATCCATATCGGCAGCAAAGCTCCCGATGGCAAGCACATCGAGCACGTGCTGATCTATGACCACAGCGACGCTTCCCAGGGGCGCCTTAGCCAGATCATTGCCGAAAGCGGGGAGATGTACGCTACCGAAGACGGGGGCTACTTCGTGATGAACCTGCGCAACGGGCACCAGTATATGGAAACGGAACCTTCCGCTGCTAATTCCCGCCGTTCCTTTCCGTTTGTGCGGACCAATTTCCAGAGCTGGAACAAAGTATTTGACCTGGGAGAATTTCAGCTCAACCGCACCAATGAGGAGCTCTTCAAGTCCAACCGGAGCATGCTGACCAGCGGCCAGCTGCAGGAAGCGGTGGACTCTCTGGACCTCAAGATACTCCGGCGGGAGAAGAGCATGTCGAACCAGATCGTTAATTTTTTCAGCTTCATGGAGGTGGATACCACCTACCTTAGCGAACCCGGAGAGGAGGACGAGGAAGGGGGGGCGCCTCCCGAGCCGGACCCGGAAGTGTCGGACCCGCAGGACACTACCGCGCTGCCGGCGGATGTGGAGGCTGCCGAACCTGAAATCCCCGGTGCCCAGCCGGACAGGAAATTGAAAAACAGGCTTCCGGCGCCGCCGCCCCCGCCAACGGTCGCCGTGGCGCGCAGGCAATTTGAAGGCAACCCGCTGGAGCAAAAGATCGATAAACCGCTGGAAGAATACCAGCACTTCTACCAGCTGTTCAAAGACAATGACGAGCGGCGGCTGCGCAACAAAGCCAAGTCCTACGTCCGGAGCATCCATGCGCATTCCGAATCGGCCATGCGGTCCCTGGACCGGCTCATGGAGTCCAGAGTCAAGCATATTTACGAATTGCATACCAAGTACAGCATGGCCGCCGTATGTTTTATTTTCCTGTTCATCGGCGCGCCGATGGGGGCCATCGTGCGAAAGGGCGGGTTTGGCTACCCCATCCTCATCTCCATTATTTTCTTCATGCTGTTTATCGTGCTGACCATCTTCTGCCGGAAGATCGCCGAAACCTTTGTGTTGCCGGCCGCCGCCGCCGCCTGGGTGCCCTGCGGCGTGCTCTTCCCGGTCGGCCTTTTCCTGACGGTAAAAGCAATGAACGACAGCAAGGTGGTCAATTCCGACCGCTTTTTTGTCGTCTTCAATAAAATCTTTAAACGCGGGAAGAAATGAGGAAGGGAGAGGCGCTTCAAACGGTGATCCTGGAAAACAAATGGTTTTTCCTGCCTTTTGGCCTGTTCCTCGTCACGGGAGCCATCCTGCTGGCAATCATGGACACCGGCGACGCCATATTCTTCTTCAGCGCTCGCCGCAGCTACGGAGGAGACCTCTTCTTCCGGTATTTTACCAAAATGGGGGAAGCCGCTCCCTACTTCCTGGCGATGGCTATCCTGCTCTTTGTCCGCTTTCGGCACGTGGCTGTTTTGCCCGTGCTTGGCCTGGGGGTCACTCTGGTGACTTTCTTCTTCAAGGAGCTGTTTAAACACGAACGCCCTTTCCGGTATTTCAAGGAAATTGGAGTATTTGACCAGATCAATGCCGTAGAGGGCGTCGTGCTGAACGCCGGCGCCAACAGCTTCCCCTCCGGGCATACCATGTCGGCATTTGCCTTGTATGCTTTCCTGGCCTTATGCCTGCCCCGGAAAAAGGCGGCAGGCCTGCTGTTGTTCTCTGTTGCCCTGCTGGTGGGAATTTCCCGGATTTACCTGGTTCAACACTTTTTTAAAGATGTTTACCTGGGGGCGATCCTGGGGGTATTGATCGCGGTTTCGCTGTATTTCCTCCAGTACCGGATGGACGCCCCCTGGATGAGCCGCCGCTTTTCCTGGGGGCGGGCGGCAAGGGCCAGGAAGGCCGTTCCTGAAGATTTTCTATAGTGTAAAAAACGTACGCCGCCGCATTTGTTAAACAAAGCGGGACACCATGCCGATATCCTTTTCAGAATTGCGAACGCCACGCCTCATCCTCCGCGAGCTCAACCCTCCGGTGGTCCGGCATTTGTTCAATAACCACACCGGGCCAGAGATTTTTCACATGCTGGGCTGTGGCTCGGAGCAGGATTATGTGGCCATCAAAGAGCGCTACTGGCTGAATTTCATCGACAACCCGCGCCTGTCGTTCCGGACCTGGCTGCTGATCGACCCCAAAACCGGAGGGCTGATCGGCGATTGCAGTTTCCACAGCTGGTGGGTTCGCCACAATTACGCCGAGGCAGGCTATGGCATCTGGGATGAATTTTATAAGAAAAAGGGCCTGATGAGCGAGGCCCTGGAGCGCATCCTGCAGGTAGGCTTCGAAGAAATGAAACTGCAGCGGGTGGAGGCCTTCGTGCTGCCCGGCAACAAACCCTCGATCCGGATCATGGAGAAGTTCGGCTTTCGCAGGGAAGGCTTCCTGCGCCGCCGGTTCAACGACGAGGGCCGGATGGAGAGCACGCTCGCTTTCTCTTTGTTGCCGGAAGAATTTGAAAACCGGAACCGGCCACTGGACATCCGGCAACTGATCAACGCTTTTGAAACTCAAACCCTGCCCGCGACAGCCTGGACGCACGAAGCCCACCTCTCCGTGGGGCTTTGGTATGTCCTGGAATACGGCCTTGATATCGCCCTGTGCAAAATCCGCCCCGGCATCATTGCCTATAACCTGGCCTCAGGAGGGCAAAATACGGTCGACAGCGGCTACCACGAGACGCTTACCATCTTCTGGATGCGGATACTCCACCGGTTTGTCCGGGAGCAGCAGGGCAGCCGCCGCTATGAGGCCATCCGGGAAACCCTCTTCGCCAGCCCCTACGCCGATAAAAACCTGCCCTTCCTGTACTACTCCCGGGAACTTCTGCTGTCCGCCCGCGCCCGCGGGCAATGGGTGGCACCGGATTTAAAGGCAATGTAGGGGATAATAGGTCATGGTTTCATTGTTTCATGGTTTCATGGTCCTGCAAACGAGTGAAACCATGAGCCCTCACTTTACCGTCCTTATCTCTCCTGTTTCTATCTTCCGCACATACTTATTCACTTCCTCCCGCACCCGGGGCAGCAGGATCAGCAGGCCGGTCAGGTTGGGGATAGCCATGGCGAAGATCATGGCGTCGGAGAAGTCAGTGACGGCCGTCAGGCTGGCGGCGGAACCCAGGATGACGAAGATGCAGAACAGGATTTTGTAAGTGTAGTCGGCCACTTTGCTCCTGCCGAAGAGGAACATCCAGCTTTGAAGGCCATAATACGACCAGGACAGCATGGTGGAAAAAGCAAAGAGCACGACGGCGACCGTCAGCACGTACGGGAACCAGGGAATGATGGAGCCAAAAGCCTGCGAGGTCAGGTCTACTCCGCTCATTGTTCCGGAAGGGTTTACATAGAAGCCGGTAATGATGATCACCATGGCAGTCATGGTGCAAACGACCACCGTGTCGATGAACGGTTCGAGCAGGGCCACAATACCCTCGCTGGCGGGGTTTTCGGTACGCACGGCCGAGTGGGCGATGGCGGCCGAACCCACCCCGGCCTCATTGGAAAAAGCCGCGCGGCGAAAACCCTGGACCAGAACGCCGACCAGGCCGCCGGCGACGCCTTCCGGAGAGAAGGCGCCCTCGATGATAAGGGCAAAAGCATGAGGAATTTGCGTGGGATGGGCAAAAATGATGATCAGTGCCGCCAGCACGTAGATGCCGCACATAAACGGCACAACCTTTTCCGTCACGGAACCGATTCTTTTAATGCCGCCGATGATGACCACTGCTACCAGGAAGGCCATGAATACGCCAAAAAGGAGGCCGGCAGAGCCGGAAGTGGCGCCGATCATATCGTTGAACTGCTGGGCTGCCTGGTTGGCCTGAAACATGTTGCCGCCACCGAAGGAGCCGCCGATGCACATGATGGCGAAGAATACGGCCAGGAATTTCCCGAACCCGGGCATTCCCTTTTCGGCCAGCCCCTTGGTCAGGTAGTACATGGGGCCGCCGTAGACGGTGCCGTCCGCGCCGACGTCGCGGTACTTGACGCCCAGGGTGCATTCGGCGAACTTGGACGCCATGCCCAGCAGGCCTGCCAGAACCATCCAGAAGGTGGCGCCCGGGCCGCCGAGCGAGATGGCAATGGCCACCCCGGCGATGTTGCCCAACCCTACCGTCCCGGAAAGGGCGGCGGTCAGGGCCTGGAAGTGGGAGACTTCTCCTTCATCATTTGGGTCCGAGTACTTGCCCCGGACGGTGTCGATCGCCAGCTTGAACCGGCGAAACTGCACAAAGCGGAAGTACAGGGTGAAAATCGTCGCCGCCGTGAGCAGCATGATGATCACCAACGGCATGGCCGTGGAGGCAGAATCTCCCAACTGGACGGCATAAAAGACCGTTCCGGCAACAGCGTCCGTTATCGGCTGCACCGCTTCGTTGATCCGTTGGTCCCATCCTCCGGGGGCGTCCTGGGCAAAAATGGACAGGGGTGTCAGCAGGCTTGCAAAAAATAGCAGTAAAGGCCTTTTCATAGTGGTCAGTTGTTAATCTTTTTACCCGGCAGACAGTACGGGCCCTCAGTGCAAGCGGCCGTCTTCTGTCCCTGGGAGTAAGTTGGCTTGTAAGTAATTGATTTTCTGTAGCTTGTGTTGGCTGGGCTACAGGATGTCGTCAAAAGAAGCGTTAAGGTATTTTTTTATTCTTGCTTTTTCAAAGGATCGTAATAAATATTTCGGTATGGACAGCCGGCGCCCCTTTTTGATTTGGATTATTCGGACAGGAAATGTTAATTTAGCCGGACAAGCACTATCCAAAACTGATAATCCCCTTGCAGCAACATTACACCGACAAAGAGCTCCTGGAGCTTCTTGAGAAAGATGACGAGCTGGCTATCAGCCTGATCTTTCGGACTTACTACCGTTATCTCTGCAAGGTGGCTTACAGGATCATACCCGACAGCAATACAGCGGAAGACCTTAGCCAGGAGGTTTTTTTTGAGCTTTGGCGCAGGAAGGGCCAGCTACAGGCCGTTACATCCCTGAAGGCTTACCTGCGCCGTGCGGCGGTCAACCGGGCGTTGAACTTCATCCGCGACCAGAAGGTCAAATTTGCCGATGAGCAGCCGCCTCCGTTGCACAGCGGGGCGATGCACGCCGGCCAGCAGATGGAGGCCCAGGAATTGCAGCAACGCATCGACGAGGCCATCGACCGCCTGCCGGAGCGGTGCCGCATCGTTTTCGTGCTGAGCCGGTTCGAGGATATGTCGTACCAGCAAATTGCCGATTCCCTGGATATTTCGGTCAAAACCGTGGAAAACCAGATATCCAAAGCCCTGCGGCTGCTTCGGGAGGCGATCGGCCCTTTCCTGGGCCTTTGGGCGGCCCTGGCGCTGATATGAAAGCCAGGCGACAAATCCGGGAATACGCTTAAAAAAGGGGGGCAGGGATAGGGGCAAAAATATATTACCGTGTCTACAAAGCAGGAAGAAAAAAGGAAATGGAGGTTTCAAAGTACATATTGCTCTTTCACAAAAAAATGAAAGGCGAAATCAATCCAAGGGAACAGGAAGAGCTCGGCGACTGGCTGCAGCAGGAGAACCGCCATGGTTTTGCAGAGGAACTGGAGAAAACGTGGAACCTTAGCAAGCGCTATAAGGAGAGCTACGAGCCGGACGTGGAGGCCGGCCTTTCCTGCCTGCAGCAGCGCATAACCGATGCCAAAAAGGCCAGCAACAGCCGTCGGCTTCAGCTGGCAGCCGGCCGGCGCCGGCCGTTCGGCTGGATGTCCGTGGCCGCCGCTATCGCCTTTATCGCTGCCGCCGGCTGGTGGTGGATGGGCAACGGGGCGGCTGATCCCGGGACAGAGGCAATCCTTATTGCCGCCGGCGCCGGCAAATCCACAGAAACAACCCTGCCCGACGGCTCTGCGGTCGTCCTGAATGAGAATTCCTCTCTGGTGGTTTCCTCTGATTTTCGCAGCGCTTCCCGGCGCCAGGTCGAGCTTGCCGGCGAGGCGTACTTCAAAATAGAACCCAATCCTTCCCGCCCCTTCCTCATCACTACCCGGGAGGCCCGCGTGGAAGTGGTAGGCACTGCTTTTAACCTGCGCGCTTATCCCCAGGAAGGCTTCACAGAGGTGGAAGTCGAAGAAGGCACGGTCCGCTTATCCGGGCTTGCCGGCGGGCAGGAGGCCGAGCTGGGGCCCGGCCAGCGGGGCACCTGCCGCCCGGGCACCCATCTGGAAAAAATTGACTCCCCGGCGCTCAACGCCCACTCCTGGCGTACCCAGCGCCTGCAATTCCGCGATACGCCCCTGGGCGAAGCTCTGCCTTGCCTGGAACGGCACTTCGGCGTGGAACTGGAACTGGCTAGTGAAGAAATCGCAGGCTGCAGTATCACTATGAAGTTTGAGGACTTTACCTTGCAGGAAGTATTTAAAGCGCTGGAACTGATCTTCAGGGTGGAGGTTCAGGAGACTAAAGGGGGATATGTGCTGAAGGGGGGCGCCTGTGAAACGGCTGGATTGGAGAGGAGATAGATAGCTTGTTTTGCCAAATTTTCGTCGATCAGCAATGTAAGGACTCCAGGTCCTCATAAACAGCAATTGGAACAGTACCTTCTGACGGCTTCCTGCAAGATACGGAAAACCGGGCCTGCCACTGTTGAAAAAGTACTATATTTACAAAAAGTAAGGCCCGGACAAAATGCGTCGTATCCCAGGTTTGGCTTCGATCCTCTTTCGGCTCCTGCCGGCAACTGCCCTGGCAACAGGCATCTTTTCTTATGCCCCGGCGCAGCCTTCATATCCCGACCCTGCAAACTGGCACGTCGCTCGCCTGCCCGTAGAGGACGAGCTGGGCAGCAACGGCATCAAAGCAGTTGCCGAAGGCCGGCAGGGATTCCTCTGGTTCGCATCCAACAACGGCATTGCCCGCTATGACGGCTATTCCTATAAAAACTATCCGGCGATTACCGGAGACAGCACTTCTTTGAACCATGGCCGGACCAGCGCCGCCTTTGTGGATCATCAGGGGGTGCTATGGGTAGGCACCCGCGAAGGCATCAACCGCTATATGCCGGAATGCGATTGCTTCAAACAATACAATCCGGCAGGCGCCGCGCCGAACACGGTGCCCGATGGCGAAGTCAATGGCATAACCGAGGACGGAGATAACCGGATGTGGGTGGCCAGCCAGCATGGAGGCCTTTACCGCTACGACCGGGAAAAAGACCGTTTCGACCGGTTCCTGTACCGCCCGGAAGACCCGGAGGATATCTCTGATGACCAGGCCAGAGCACTGCTTTGCGACAAGGACGGCTTCATCTGGGTAGGAACAGGAGAACCCTTTGTCCCTTCTATTACCGGTGGCGGGCTGATCCGTTTTCACCCCGGGACGGGAAGAGCAAAACGGTATTTGCACGATCCGGAAGATGAACACAGCCTCGTCGACAACCGGGTGAGCGCCCTGCTGCAGGACAGCAATGGGCGGATATGGGTGGGGTCTTGTAACAGCGGATTGCATTTGTACGATCCTCAAAAAGACGGGTTTATAAGGATGGTGCCCGGCAAATCCGATATCTACGCCCGGCCGGCGGGCATGGCCCCCTGGACGTCCTGCCCTCACATCCGGATTTTGCACGAAGACCGGTGGGGCGGCATCTGGGTGGGCAATTTTAACGGAGGGCTTTACCGCTTCGATGCAGGGGGCGGCCAACCGCGCCTGTTTGCCCACGATCCTGGGAATCCGGATGGCTTAACGAACGACCTGGTTTGGTCCTTTTTTGAAGATTCCCAGGGCCGCTTCTGGCTGGGCAACATGTCGGGCGGAGGATATAAGATCGACCCCTGGCAAAAGAAATTCCAGGTTTACTTTCCGGGAGAGAGCATTTCAGCCGTGTTCGAATCGCCGGCCGAACCCGGCGTGATCTGGCTGGGGCTTTGGGAAAAAGGCGTTTGCCGGTGGGACCGCAAAACCGGAAATTACCAGTATTTCCACAAAACTGCGACGGCAGCAAATGGCCCGGCCAGCAACGTCATTTTTCGTTTTTTCGAGGATGCCGAAAAGAACTTGTGGCTGGCGACGGATAACGGGCTGAGCCTTTATGACCGCCGGGCGCGCCGGTTCATCCACT
>JAGFJD010000570.1 GCA_024102975.1 Phaeodactylibacter sp.
AGCAATGGTTCGCAACCATGATGCCGGAGGGCAGCCTACTGAAGCAACGCCGGGCAGCGTTCTCCGCCGGGAAGCAAAACTGCGGAAATTCTAGCAATACAAATACGTCTTAACTGAACACCCTAGATGTCACCTTGTGGGCAAACCGTCCAGCTTTATAGAGATGTTCTGCCCCGGGCAACGGCCAACAATCCGTTCCTTCCCCGTTCCAATCCCTGGATAAAATGACAGAGGTTCTTTATCTTTGGCCATCCAGCAACCGCTAAAAAACGGCTTCACGCCTGCTTTTCCCCAGCCTGACAGGCGTGAAGCTGTTTTTTAGCAGAAACACATTCACACAACCAGAAAAACTATGACGGATAAAAAGAACACCCTGCCCCGCGTGGCTTACTTTTGCATGGAATACGGGCTCGACAACCGCTTTAAAGCCTATGCCGGCGGGCTGGGCATCCTGGCCGGCGACTACATGAAAGGCGCCAAAGAATACGGCTACCCCATCGTCGGCATCGGCATCAAATGGAAACAGGGGTATACCGACCAGGTGATCGGCAAGGACGGCAAGCCCTACGACACCTACCACAACTACAATTACGACGATTTGATGGAAGACACCGGCGTATCGGTCAACGTAGAAATCCGGGGCCGGAACGTGCAGTGCAAAGTCTGGAAGCTGGATGCTTTTGGCAACGCTCCCCTGTACCTGCTGGACACTGACGTGCCGGGCAACGAAGACGCCTGGATCACCGGCCAGCTCTACGGCTGGTTCGGCGAGGAGCGCATTGCCCAGGAGCTGGTGCTCGGCGCCGGCGGAGTGCGGGCGCTGCGCTCCCTGGGCATCGACGTCGACGTCTATCACTTCAACGAAGGGCACGCCCTCTTCGCCGGCTTCGAGCTGATGCGGGAAAAGATGGAAGACGGCATGACCTTCGACGAGGCCTGGGCGGCCAGCCGCGAGCAGATCGTCTTCACCACCCACACCCCGGTTATCCAGGGCAACGAATCCCACCCCGTCGACCGCCTGATGTACATGGGCGCCAACCTGGGCATGAAGCCCAGCCAGCTGCGCCGCCTGGCAGGCGACCCGTTCAACATGACCGTCGGCGCCCTGCGGCTGTCCCGCAAGTCCAACGCCGTGGCCAAGCTGCACGGCAAAACGGCCAATAAAATGTGGAAGCACATCCACGGCCGGTCCGAAATCGTAGCCATCACCAACGGCATCCACCTCGGCACCTGGGTGGACAGCGCCATGACCGAAGCAGCAGAACAGGGCAAAGACCTCTGGGCGCCGCATCAGAAAAACAAGCGCGCGCTTATCCGGTTCATCAAAGAAAAAAACGGCGTCGAATTCGACGAGAACAAACTGCTCATCGGCTTCGCCCGGCGCTCGGTGCCCTACAAGCGCAGCGACCTCATCTTTTCCAGGCCGGAAGTGATCGCCCCCTACCTAAAAGAGGGCAAGATACAGATCGCCTTCTCGGGCCGCGCCCACCCGCTCGACGACCAGGGCAAAGAGATCGCCGCCAACCTGGTGGCCATGTCGGAAAAATACCCCAAAGCCGTCGTTTTCCTGGAAAACTACGACATGGAGATCGGCGCCCACCTCACCCGCGGCTCCGACGTATGGCTCAACAACCCGCGCCGGCCCAAGGAGGCCAGCGGCACTTCGGGCATGAAAGCTTCCATGAACGGCGTGCTTAACCTGAGCATCCTCGACGGCTGGTGGCCGGAGGCCTGCAAACATGGCGTCAACGGCTGGCAGATCGGCGACGGCTTCGAAAGCAAAAACGAAACAAAGCAGGACAACCACGACCGGGAAGCGCTCTACAAGGTGCTGCTGGAAGAGGTAGTGCCGACTTACTACGACAAACCGGAAAAATGGAAGGAAATGATGAAGGCCAGCATCCTGACGACCAAAAAGGAGTTTTCCGTGAAGCGGATGCTGGAGGAGTATTATGAGTTGTTGTATAAGAAGTAAGAAGAAGCGCTACCGCTTCACAAACTTCCCGCTCCACAACACGCCTTGCTCCTCCGAATACTGCAGCAGGTACAGCCCGGCCGGCAGGCCCTGCACTGGAAGGATATGGGTGGCCTCCTCCAGGCGGCCGGCGGAGTAGGTAGCCAGCAGGCGGCCCTGCGCATCCAGGATGCGGAAGGCCGCGCCGGAGCGCAACGGCAGGGCAGGGTCTTTGAGGAACACGTTGAGAAAGCCATCCGCCGGGTTGGGAAAGAGCAACAGGCGCGGGCCGGCGGCGGCACCTTCGGAAGCCGTGCCGACAAGGTGGCAGCCCGGCACCAGGCAGCCGTGCTCATCAACTTTGACGAGCCAGCCCTGCTGGCCCTGCCAGCCGGCCTCAAAGTCCTCGGCTTGCCCCGCCATGACAAAACCGCCGTCAGCGGTTTCCTTGATGTCGTAGAGGAAGTGCATCAGCGTCCAGTCCGGCGATTGGGTGAAAAAGCGGAGGTAACGGCTCCAGAGGCTGTCTCCTTGCTCAGATACTTTTACGATCCAGCCATTGATGTCCTTGCCGGAAATGCCGGGATACTCCATGAATAAATGTCCGGCGGCGACATATCCGCTGCCATCGGAGACTTTGATCAGTTTGTTTAAGCGGTTGTAATTGATGTCGGGAAAAGGTTCGTCGAACGCCACCTCCCACTCCACCTGGCGCTGCGCATTGAGCTTGTAGACCAGGCCGCTGTGCCAACGCAAGCCATTGCGGCTGGGGTTGATGTAAAACTCCTCTCCCTGCCCGCTGGCCACCACCAGGCCGCCGTCGCCGGCCGCAGCCAGGGCGGTAGCGCCGTGCCGCAATTCACTGCCCGGCGTCTGGTATTGCCACAACACCTGCCCGGCGCTGTCGATGGCGAAGAGGTAATCCCGGCTGATGTAATTTTGGTCTACGGCTATCGTATTATTGAATTGGGCACCAATAATAAACCCTCCATTATTCCATGGAATGGCAGAATGGGGTATTTCATTGACGTTGTTAGAGGCAAGCCTCTCGCGCCATATTATGCCCCCATTTTCATCCACCTTCGTCATCACTACGTCCGCATCATTAAGAGACGCCGTTTCCACTTCTTCGCTGACTAACAAATATTGGCCTTGGGCCTTGTCTACTGCCATCGCTTTTAACTTGATAAAAAGGCCGTCCTGGCCAAAATTCTCATAACGCCTTGAAAAAAGGGTATCGCCGGTTGAATTGTATTTGATTAAAATAACTTTTGTAGTTGAATCCCGGCTTTGCCCGGAAAGCAGGAAGTTGCCGTCAGGCAAAGCCTCCAATACTGGTTCCCAGGTAGAATAGGATACCACTGTGTCCCTCAAAGCTTTCACCAGCTCGGGTTCTCCATTCAGGTTAAATTTGACAAAAATACTAGCTGTCTTATATGGCGGTACTGAATCTGCTATGACTCCGGTTGCGTAATAGCAGCTATCTGTAGCCGCCACGCTAGTAAAAAGAGTAGCGGGGAAATCCAGGTGCATTCGTTTATTAAAAGTTTCCTGCTGCGCTCTGGAAGGAGCAGAAAACAAAAGCAAGAAAAATAGTAGAGAAAAAAATACAGTTTTCATATAGGCTGGCTTTATATAAAAAACGGCCTTGGCTGCGCCTGCCTGACGCAACCAAGGCCGTGAAAATACAGTTACTTCAATACGGCAAACTTACCCGTTTCAGACTGCCCGTTGGGCAGCAATAACCGGTAGTAATACAAGCCTGCTGGCAGGGTGCCTATCTTCCAGCTCAGCTGGTTGTTGGTGTCGGCCAGGCGGAAGGCCGCCAGTTGCCGGCCGGCCGGGTTGAAGAGAGACAAAGAGGCCCCTTCGCTTCCTTCGGGTATCCGGTAACGGAAATGTACGGTTTCGCGGGCGGGGTTGGGGAAGGCCTGCACCAGGCGCTGCCGGGAAAGCGCTGTACTTTCTTCCTGGCCGGCGAGCGGTTGTGCCCGTGGCTGCTCCCCGGTAGTAATGATGGGGCTACGGTAGTATTTGTTGCCGCCGTCCACGGCCATGAGGATGTTTTCCGCCTGTACCGCAGCCCGGCCCAGGCTATTGTCCACTACTGCCTGGAGTATGCTTTTTTCTGGTTCGGCTATATCCTGCCAGGCTTGGCCGTTGGCGACAAGGGCGGCCTGCAGCTGTTTGAGTTGGAAGTAATACCCGTGCTCTTTGAGTTGGACGGGCGATAAATCATAGCTTTCCGGGATGGCGGCTAATTCCTGTAGGGCGCTGGCCGTATCCCGGGCTTGCAGGAAGGCATCGGCCTTTTGGTAGGCGGCTTCCAGGCTGAGTTTGCCGGACAGCAGGCTTTGGATGGTATCCAACACTACCCCTGCCGTATCGCTTTGGTAGTGCTGAATCAGCTTATTGCCGGCCCGGTGCAACGAGCCGTATGCCTCCGCCATTTCTCTTTCTAAAGAATCGCGTGATGTACTCGTCTCCCGAGCTTGTTCCAGTTCGCTGAGCTGCTGTTGGCTGAAACTGCTGTCAGCAAGGATGGCATTCCACACCGCATCCCGGTACAGCAACTCCGGGTTAGCCGCCAGGATATCTTTCTTCTGGCTGGAGGTAAAATTCTGTTGCCCTACTACCGCCAATGCGGAAGCTTTCGACAGATAGGGCGAATAGGAAAGCAACTGCTCTTTACGGGATTCGCTGTTGGCGGGCGTAGTACTCTCTATCAGGCTCAGCACTTCCTCAGAACTGCCGTTGTCAAGCAATCCTTTGTAGTAGATATGCCGTTCCAGGAATACCAGCTTTAAGCTGTCAAAGAGCTGTAAATGGATGTTGATTTTTTCAGCGGGAATATCGCCGCCATCGGAGCATTCATTCCTGTCCTCCTCAATTCTAGTTACCCTAAAAGCAGGCGAACACACCGGCTCTTCGTTGGTGCCCTGGTCCCAGAAATAATAACGAATGGAATTGCCCAGCAGGTTGTCGATATGGGTGAGGCCTTCCTCACAGGAGGTGAAAACATTGCCGGCAGCAACATTCGAGGGATCTATTTGCCTGGCCGCCACTGCTCCGTCATCCACGCGGATGTCATTGGAAAAAGGGGTATTTGTATTCTTGTTGCAAAGGTAGGTAAGGCCGCCGGCGCCATCCCCGCCTCCCATATTATTCCCGTTGGCCAGGTTGCCGATAGCCAGGCCGGAGAAAGTATTGTTGTATATTTCGTTGTAGTCCAAATGCTGGCCTTCCTTTCCTTCGGGCAAGTTAGTATCCTGGGCTGTGATCCCGATGGTGGTGTTTACAGCGGCAGCCCGGGGTTCAAAGGTGTTTTTTTCTATCGCGAAGCCCGAAGAGCGGTCGATAAAAATACCGGAATGCAGGGAAGGGTTGTCGATGCCGCTATCCACCGGCCTATTGTAGCCACCGATAGTAAAAAAAGACTCGGTTGCCTGAGCGTTGTCTACTCCCCGCATGCTCAGCCCCACATAACAATCGGTGAATACACAATCTTTGGCGCTGAAATTTCTCGTTTCGCCAAAACCAAGCGCGTCAATGCCATACAGCAGGTTGGAAAATTGGCAGCCAATGGCGTTGAACCGGGCCCCTTCGCTGCGCAGGCCCCGGGCCAGTTTCGAATCATCGTCTAGCTGGGCTGCCGGCCTTTCGTCGTCAAAGGTGCAATCCCGGAAATTGACGCCGTTGACAAAACCTACATACGCTTGGGCGAAGAATGCATCGAAGGGATATTGCTCGGTGAGGTTAAAAGTGACCATACTCGGTGAAAGTGTTTTTCATAATCACAGGGTTATTGCTATTGTATCCCAAATTAAAAAACACATCTGACTCATGAAAGAAAATGCCGCCATGAGGGTCGTCCGGGTTGCCCGGCTGAGAAAATAATTTGTACCGGATGCCTGATTCAGGGACATGACATGGATTACGCCCAAATCATTTGAGTGCGTGACATATTCGCGGGTTTTATCAGTCGTCTGACGACTTTCGTGCGACTTTCGACTTTGAGTCGTCTGACGACTTTCCGTAACCCCGCTTTTTTGTAACACACTCAAATCATTTTCCCGCCCCCTCCCCTCTCCGCCGCCGCAACTCCTCCCGTATCAATTTCAGCTCGCGGCTCATCTGCCCCTCCACCGAGGTATTCTCCTGGGTGCGGCGGATGAGGTAAGGGATCACCTCCCGGACCGGGCCGTAGGGCAGGTATTTTTCCACGTTGAAGCCCGCTTTGGCCATGTTGTAGGACAGGTTGTCGCTCATGCCGTACAGCTGGGCAGTGGCGACGAGGGGGTGCCCGGGCTCCAGCCCTTTTTCCTCCATGAGCTCGGCCTGGTAGCGGCAGCTTTCCTCGTTGTGGGTGGCGTTGCAGACGTACATCTCTCCCAGGTGTTCGATGCAGAAGCGCAGGGCCTGGTTGTAAGCCTGGTGGGTATCCCGGAGGCTGTCGTGGATGGGGCTGGGGTAGCCCAGGGCGCGGGCGCGGGCGCGTTCCTTTTCCATATAAGCGCCGCGCACCAGTTTGACCGCGCAGAGGTAGCCGTTTTCCCGGGCGTGTTGCAGGGAATCCTTCAGGAACTGCAGGCGCCCCTTGCGGTACAACTGCACAGCGTTGATCACGATGGGTTTCTTCCGGTTGTAACGGCGGGACATTTCCCAGGCGATCTCGTCTACGGCGCCCTGTATCCAGCTGTGTTCCGCGTCGATGTGGATGCCGATATTCGATTCAAAAGCGGCTTTGCAAATCCGGTCGACGCGGGCTTTGCCCCTTTCGTACTCCTCCGCTTCAGCGTCCGTCAGGGGTGCTTCGGCGCTCACTTTTTCGAGCAGCTCAAAGCGGAACAAACCGCTGAGCTTGGTAGAAATGATGTGGATATCCTCATCCTCTCTGGCGTATTCCAGGGTTTGGGCGAGATAGGCGGCCGTGCGGTCAAAGTCGGCCTCGCTTTCCTTGCCCTCCACCCCGTAATCCAGGATGGTTTTGATGTTGCTTTCGCCCAGCTTGTCGATCACCCGGCGGGCCTCCTCAATGTCCTCTCCGCCACAAAACTGGCGATAGATGGTCGCTTTGACCAGCCCTTCCACCGGCAACCGCAGTTGGAGGGCCAGCGTTGCCATCCGGGTTCCGATCCTGACCAGAAAGGGATAATTCATCAGGGAGAAGAGGAAGTGAGAGCGTTGGAGTTCCACGTCGCTTTTGTCGGCAAAAGCGATCTGGGTATCAGAGAAATCTACCTGTGGCATATCGTTGGTTTTTGTTTGTTTATACTCCAATAGAACAAGGAAAAAAGCCCGGCAGTTGATCCGGGGAGGCATTCCCGGCACCTGAATTTACGGCCGTTTTTTCCAGGAAATCCCCGGCGCCTGAAAAAAATTAAAAAAATCCGTAGGGGAAGTGGCACCTTTACCGGGCTAAATACATTAACCACATAGTGCAGAGAGAAAAAAAACTCCTGTATTCGCCCTTAAAATCCAAACGCTTTACATGATGAACAACCTGAGTATCCCAAAAAAACTGGAAAAGGTCGTAGTCACCGGAACAGACGATATCATTACCGGCTGACGCAATTACCCCGGAGGCAAAGCCTTCATGCCGGTTATTTTTTCCTGAAGCCAGTTGCGCAAGACCAAAGGCTGGCCGGAATGAATTTCGGCCAGCGCCCATTGGCGGACTTCCTCCACGGGTTCCCGTTTGGCGAGGGCCGTGGCGACTCTGCGGATGAGGGAAGTGGTATTCTTATGCAGGTCTTTCCGGCTTCGGGACAGGGACTTGTCCCGGCCCAGGTACTTCTCGAAGGCCCTGGCGTGGGAGAGCAGCAAATCGTAGTAAGACCGGTCTGTGAAAAACTGCTCAAAGATAATGCGGATGGCCGTCATCCGGGAACGGGGTTGAAACGGGCCCGAAAAACGGTGGCCTGCCAGCAGTTCCAGCGCTTTCTCGTGCTGCCCCTGAAAATAATTCCAGAGGCTGTAACAATGGGCTATAGTGTCTTCCCTGGCCTCCTCTCCCAAATAGGTTTCATACCGGGCGATAAAATTGCGGGCCCAGCCGTATTCGCCTTTCTCACAACTTACCATGACCACATTACTGAAGGTCTCCTCGCTGATCCGCCCGCCGTGGATCAACCAACCGGATCGAAGGCCCATTTTATATAGCTGCAGCGCTTCCGGATAATAAGCGCTGTCTCCCTGGTTGATCCTGCGGATCGTATAGTTCAGAAGCTGCTGGAAAAGCAGGTTTTTGTCGTCCTCCCTCATTTCATCGGCATACGCTGCGAAGTTCTCCTTTAACTCCCGGAATAATGACGGGTCTTCCTCATTCCGGTAAGCCCGGAGCAGGCTGCGGTAGGTCCGGAAAATATTGTTTTCAGAAAGGACGCCGTCGCCGTGGGTGCTGGCCATAGCGTCGATGCCGGCCAGTTGATACTGTTCGGACAGCATCCGCTCCCGGTTGCGCAGTTCGTTGCCGAGGCGGTACATTTCCAGGGCATAGCGATAGTCCATGTCGTGGACGAGTTCCTGGAGCCTCTCCTGCCCTACCGAACGTTTGTCGGTTAAGGGATGGAAATAATAATTGGCGAATACTTCCACTTTACGCCTGTAGTATTCCAGGTCCCGGTAGGGTGCTTCTTCTAGGCCGGAGAGGGCTTCCATCGAACGTTTCTCAAAAAGCCCGTGGAGGTTCCGGCGCCCGAGCGCACGGATCAGCAACAGCGAGGCATGCGGCTCTGCTTCCGAAGCTTCCAGGTAGATCAGGAATTGCTCCACGGCCTGAGAAAAAGCGGACAGAAGGCGGCGCAGCTTGTAATCGTCAAAAGGTTCCTCCGGAAATAAACGGGAAAACAAAACGCCGCTTTTTAGTTCAACGCCCTCAAACACAGGATGAAAAGGCGACAGATACTCGTATAAAGCAATAACCCTCCGGTTGGTATTCATCAAAGGAGAATGGACAGCCTTGCCCAGCAACCGAAACTCCTCCCTGCTGAGCCCGCCCAAAAGCGTGAACAACTTCTTTCCTTTCATTTTCAGCTATTGTGTAGAGCGAACCGATGCCAAATGCAACAAATTGAAATTTTCAGCCCTTTAAAAATAAGGCTTACTAATAAAATTTACTAATTTGCACTGCAACAAAGCATAAATATTGTCTTAGCAATTTGGAGATCAGTATTGTAAATTTGCACTATATGAAATAAAACATACCTTATTGGCCATATTACGAAACACACTAATGGGGAATCTTCTGCGGGTTAAAACCCGCAAAAGTTTATCGGCTCACTGAAAAGTGGGCTTTTTTTTTTGCTTTCGGGCTAGAGCTGTTGGCACTAAATAACGGGGCAGTTATTTTTCCGCCGGGGACAAAATGCCGTTGTTGGTTGTTCGCTGGCAATCAACGGTTTAGGGGCTGCGAATGAGCAATTACCAACAACTTCTCCGGGACTTCGTTCCGGAAGCGCAAGAGTGTGTTTGGAGGCAGCTCCCGGCCAACAAAAAAAATAACGCCACTCCACTTTGAAAAACCAGAAAAAAAGATTCTGATGAAGATAAATTTATTTAATTTGTTTATCAATAAAATTCTGATTGTCAGCTTTTTGATAGAAAACAAAATATTCAAAAAATCGAATTTTCTGCCAAATCACCCTGAAAACTTCTGAAAAGTGTTTTTGCAGCCCCCCGTTTCTCGCCCTATATTTGTACTTGTAAAGCGGAAACAACAACTTATGATCCGAAAAAACTTATAATCCCATGACATTTATGATCCCGTGACATTGACTTATCCCAAAATTTTTAAATCCCATCCGCAATCCCATTATGCATTTATAATCTCATGAACATTTGTCCGGCCGGAGCCTCCCAGCTCCGGCTTTTTTTTTGGCATGTGAAACAAAAGAACCCGTTCCCGCCCATCAACCTGTGCCATTTGACGTTCCTCACTTTCGCGAGTGATAAATATCACACGCCCTGCTAACAAATATCATCTTTCCCCACCTGATTAGTAGGTTATATTTGCATCAACAAAAACATAAAGATATGAACGCCAAGAGATTATTTCTGATAGCACTAAGCATTACGTTGGCCTGCCTTCCTGTTTTGTCGCAGGATGGGTACGCGACAAAGGCTTTCAAAATGAGCGTATCGGGCACTTCCTCCCTGCACGACTGGGAATCGGAAGCTACCAAAGTAAGCGCTGATGCCAGCCTGGACCTGTCCGGCGCCCAGCTCGAAGGCATCAACAGCCTGAAAGTGACGGTTGCCGCCAAAGGCATCGTCAGCCCCAAAGGCAAGATCATGGACAACAAGACCTACGACGCCCTGAAAGCGGATAAATATCCCAACATCACTTTCCGCCTGGACAAGGCGACGGTGAATGGCAGCGCGGTGCAGGCAACCGGAAAACTGACGATTGCCGGAAAAACACAGACGGTCAGCCTGAATGCGACGAGCAGGATGGACAGCGCGGGGAACATCACCTTCAGCGGCAGCAAGGCCATCAAGATGACCGACTACGGCATGGACCCTCCGACGGCGCTGATGGGCACCATCAAGACCGGCGACGAAGTCACCATCAAATACGAACTGACGCTTAAACCGAGTGGCGAGAACACCGGCACTCATTAAGGATAACCTTTTGCACTTACTATTTAGAAAAAAGTAAAAAACATTTGATCATGAAAATGGCAAAATTAGTTCTTAGCGCATTAGCACTTCTTCTGGCAGGCAGCCTGCTGGCCCAGCAAAAAATCCAGAACTGGCGCCCCTACGACAAGGATGGCGTAAACGTCTTCGAACCGAAGAAGGACACAGACACCCAGTTTGAAGGGCTGAAAGTACGCGTCGGCGGCAGCTTCGCGCAGCAATACCAGATGCTGGACCACAGCAACGCCGCAGCCTACGACTCCATAACGGTCAACGGCAAGCCGGCCAACGGCAACGAGCTGTATCCCCTTGCTCCCGGCTTCAACCTGGCGACGGCCAACCTCTACATCGACGCCCAACTGGCGGACGGTATCCGGGTAGCCATCGAAAACTACATGTCTTCCCGCCACCACCAGGAATTCTGGGTCAAAGGCGGCTACATCCAGGTCGACAAGCTGCCGATGTTCGGCAACCCGGATTGGTTCGCTAAAAACTTCCGCGTGAAGATCGGACACTTCCAGGTCAACTACGGCGACATGCAGTTCCGCCGCTCCGACAACGGCAACGCCATGTACAACCCCTTCGTGGGCAACTACATCATGGACGCTTTCGCAACAGAAATCGGTGGCGAAGTGTACTACTTCTCCCCCTCCGGCCTGATGGCCATGGCAGGCGCCACCAGCGGGCTTATCGCCGGCGACATCACCGAGGGCGACAACCGCAACCCGTCCATCTATGCCAAACTGGCCTACGACAAGCAGCTCAACCCGGACCTTCGCCTGCGCCTTTCCGGCTCCGTTTACATGAACTCCGGCGTCGGCAGGAACACGCTGTACTCCGGCGACCGCGCCGGCTCCCGCTTCTACCTCGTAGCAGAACCGGAATATTACAAGCCCAGGGGCGCTACCGCTTACACCGGCGCCGACCCGAACGGCCTGTTCACCTCCGGCCGCCTCAGCCCCGGGTTCAGCAGCGAAGTGACCAGCATCATGATCAACCCCTTCGTCAAGTTTAAAGGGCTGGAACTGTTCGGCACGTTCGAAACCTCTTCGGGCCTGGCCTACAGCGACCCCAAAGACGAAGGCGCCGCCGAACCGGATTCCCGCACCGTTACCCAGATCGGCGTCGAAGGCCTCTACCGGTTCCTGCCCAACGAACAGGCTTACATCGGCGCACGCTACAACCAGGTTTCCGGCGAACTTAACGCCAGGATTCGCGACGCCAACGGCGCCTCCGACCTGTCCGCCAACCGCCTGGAAATAGCCGCCGGCTGGTACCCGATCAAGAACCTGCTGCTGAAGGTGTCCTACGTCAACCAGCAGTATAAAGATTACCCGGTTTCCAACATCCTGCACCAGGCCGAGTTCAACGGCGCTGTGGTCGAGGCTGTTGTAGGGTTCTAAGACATTAATCCAAGTTGTATGATTTGCCCGGAACGGAACCCTTTTCGTTCCGGGCTTCTTTTTTATCTTGTCATTATTTTTCAGGCTACCTTCAAAACCATGCCAACCAGAAACATCCACAACCTTTTGACCGGGCTTATGCTGGCCTTCCTGGCCAGCAGCATCGCGCCCAACTCCCGGCCAGCCCCTCTTTCTTACCGGATCCTCGAGGACAGCAGGCTGTTCCTGGAAGGGACCACCAACGTCAACTCCTTCGTTTGCCGGTGCGCCTGCGTGCAATCCTTCCCCCGCCTGCAGTTCGAAATGGATGTAAAGGAAGAGGGCCACAGGGCGGTCTTCGACGATGCCCGGCTCAACATCCGCACCACCGACCTGGACTGCGGCAACCGGAATATGAACAAAGACCTGCACGAAACCCTCAAAGCCGGCCAGTACCCGTCCATCTCTATCGCCATCCGGGAAGCCGGGCTGAAATCCGGCGCCTTCCTTGCCGACAGCCATGGATGGACGTCGATCACCGCCAAAGCCTCCATCACCGTTGCCGGCGTCGAGCGCTCCGCCTGGCTTCAGGTCAAAGCTCAGCAAACCGGCCCGGAGACTTACCGTTTTCTCAGCCAGTATACCATCAAAATGACCGATTTCAACATAGAGCCGCCCACGGCCATGCTCGGCCTGATCAAAGTCAACGACCAGATCGAGATCAACTTCGACCTGACGGTAGCGGTCGAAGAAGCCGGATAGTGGGTTTTTACCTGGTATAGGCCCAACCGGTGTTCGCTTTTCGGTGTTCGGTGTTCGCACGGGGGGCCATCCGGCCATCCCTGAGCAACCGAACTGCCAAAGTTGGGGCCTGCCCGTCGGGCATGGGTTTCGAATTCGCCCGCTTTCCTGGCTGGTTTTAATGCCGCTTTCCTATCTTTAGGCCCGAACAAAAAGCAAGCAATAATATGACCGCAGTCCATCGCCTGGCCCTCCTGTTACTGCTTTTAGGGGCTTTCTCCGCTTTTTCTCAAACCACTTCCGACATGAAGGCATTTGAAATCCGCGAGGGCTGGCAGTTCCGCCAGGCCAACCTCGGCAGCTGGCTGCCCGCTTCCGTCCCGGGCTCTGTCCATACCGCCCTGCTGGCCAACGGCATCATCGAAGACCCTTTCTACCGCCTCAACGAGAAAAACCTGCAGTGGATCGACAAGAACAACTGGGAGTACCGCACCGTCTTCGAAGTGGGCGGGGAGTGGCTCCGCCGTGATCGGGTCACCCTGGAATTCCTGGGGCTGGACACTTACGCCGACGTATACCTGAACGGCAAGCTGCTGCTACGGGCCGACAATTTCCACCGGGCATGGGAAGCGGAGGTAAAAGGTATCCTGAAGGAAGGCGAAAACGAGTTGTACATCTATATACACTCCCCTACTCAGGCAGGCCTGGAAAAGCTGGCGGCACATGGTTACCCCCTGCCCGCCGTCAACGACCAGTCGGAAAACGGCGGCATGGGCGACAAGCGGGTGAGCGTCTTCGTCCGCAAGCCGGGCTACCACTTTGGCTGGGACTGGGGCCCGCGCCTGGTGACGTCCGGCATCTGGCGGCCCGTCCGGCTCAGAGCCTGGGACGAAGCCCGGATCAGCAATGTGTTTTTCCGGCAGGAAGCAGTAACCGGACAGGAAGCTAAGGTGGAGGTTCAGGTAGAGGTGGAGGTGGAGCAGCCGATAGAAGGACAGCTATCCGTTTTCTGGAAAGACAGCCTGCTGGCCAGCCGGCCGGCAGCCCTTGATACGGGATTGCAGACATTGGCCATTCCGGTAACTTTTATCAACCCACAGCTTTGGTGGACCAAAGAGCTGGGCGAGCCTTTCCTCTATGACATGCGCGTGGCGCTCGCCAGCAAGGGCCGGGAACTGGACAGCCGGGAAGAACGCATTGGCCTGCGCCGCATCCGCATCGTCCGGGAACCGGATGACAAAGGACGCTCCTTTTACCTGGAGCTAAACGGCCATCCCGTTTTTTCCAAAGGCGCGAACTACATCCCCAACGACATTTTCCTGGACCGCGTCGACACGGCCTGGTACCGGGAGATGATACAGGCGGCGGCAGACGCCAATATGAACATGCTGCGCGTGTGGGGCGGCGGCATTTACGAAGACAATCTGTTCTATGATTTGTGCGACGAGCAGGGCCTCCTCGTCTGGCAGGACTTCATGTTCGCCTGCAGCATGTACCCCTGGGACAGCACATTCGTGGAAAGCGTACGCCAGGAGGCCGTTTACAACATCCGCCGCCTGCGCAACCACGCCAGCATTGCTCTCTGGTGCGGCAACAACGAGATCGACGTGGCCTGGGCGCAGTACAACGAAAGAGCAGGCTGGGGCTGGAAACAAAAATATGCTCCTGAACAACGGGCCGACATCTGGGCGGGGTACCGGAAACTCTTTCACGAAGTGCTGCCAGAGGCGGTCGGGGCGCATCATCCCGGCGCCTTTTACTGGCCGTCATCCCCGTATGACGGAGAGGGGACGCACGCCACCTACAACAGCACCGCCGGCGACATGCACTACTGGGGTGTCTGGCAGGGGCCGGACAAGATCAGCGACTTCCGCAACCACATCGCCCGTTTCATGAGCGAATACGGGTTTCAGTCCTTTCCGGAATTCCGGAGCGTCCAGGAATATACCTTACCGGAAGACTGGGATATCGAATCCGAAGTCATGTCGGCACACCAACGCCATGGCACCGGCAACCTGCGCATCCGGGAAGTGATGCAGGATCACTACCGGATTCCTGAAAAATTCGAGCATTTTTTATATGCAGCTCAACTGCTCCAGGCCGAAGCCATCAAGCTGGCCATCGAAGCCCACCGCAGCGCCAAGCCCTACTGCATGGGCACCCTTTACTGGCAGCTCAACGACTGCTGGCCGGTAGCTTCCTGGTCGGGCATCGACTACTACCGCCGCTGGAAGGCCCTGCACTACTTCGTCCGCAGCGCCTTCGATACAGACGTGGTGATCTTCGAAAGAAAAACGGACAGCATCCGGGTCTTTACCTGTTCCGGGCGAAAAGGGCCGGCGGATGCCGAGCTGCGCCTCGAACTGAGAGATTTTGAAGGCACCCTGCTCTGGTACGAAAACCAGGAGGTGCGCCTCCGGCCGGACCGTGCGCAGCTGGCGGCCAGCCTGCCCGCCGACTTGCTGGAAAATCTGAGCGACAAAACCCGGATGTACCTGCGCGGGCGCCTGCTGCAGGAAGGGACCGTGCTCCACGAGAACCTCTTTTACTTCGTTCCGCCCAAAGAACTGGCGCTCCCCGGGGAACCCCGCATTTCCACCCAGGTAAAATCTACGGGCATCGGGCAGTACGAGCTGCGCCTGCGGCCCGAAACCCTGGTGAAAAACGCCTTCCTGCAGTTTGAGGAATCCGAAGGTTTCTTTTCAGATAACTACTTCGACCTGCAGCCGGGCGAGGAAAAAGTGCTCACCTTCCGGGAAGACAAAATGGGAGAAAAGCCGCTGACAGCGGGAGATTTGAAGATTATCAGCCTGGTGGATACATATTGATACTATACTGGCGAACGCGTGGTTTTGTCAGGAGCAAAACCAGCGATGCCAGTATATACTGACCCGGCGGGTTTTGTAGTCGACAAAACCTGCCGTGCGTCGGTATAACGTGAGGTTGACCTGGATGTGTTGTCATTCAGCGAACTGAAGCCGGTTGAGACAGAGGCTGAGGTTAAGGTTGAGAACCCTGAAGGCCGGGAGTCTCAGGCAAACCAAGCCTGATGCATGCTTGCCAGAGAATGCCGGGATTGAGGCTGCCATCTCTCGCCCTCAGCCTCAGCCTTAACCTCAAACTACTAACTCACTCCACCTCCGGCACCGTCCCGTACATTTTTCCCTGCCGGGTCATTTTGATGAGGTAGTCGAGCCGCTTTTGGGCCTCTTCCCGGCGGCGGGGCATGCACTCCATGATCCAGCCGGTTTTCAGCCGTTTATAGAAATGGGAAAACTGTTGGAAATTATTCCAGGCTTCGGGGTCTTCCCGCAGTTGGGCTTCAATCCATTCGGGGATTTCCCAGGGTTCGTCCGGCGAGCCGACCTGATCCCGGATGGGCGCCAGCCCGGCGGGCGTCATCAGGCCCAGGCGCTGCAGTTTCCAGACCCGCTGGCGGTTGAGCTCGGAGAGGAAGCTGTTCTTCTTTCGGCGCGGGGTGATGCGCTGCACGTTGCTTTCCTCGCAATATTTTTTGACGACGCCATCGATCCAGCCGAAGCAGAGGCATTCCTCCACCAGGCTGTCATAGGAAATAGACGGTTTGCCGGCTGCCTTTCTGAAGCGGCGCAGCCACACTTCGGATTTGGATTGGTGATGGGTTTCCAGCCAGGCGCGCCATTCGCTTCGGCGGCGGGGGTAAAAGACTTCGGTGATTTCCATGGTTGGGTGTTGAGCAACTGAGCTGTTGGGTTTTCAGCACGGAAAACACAGAACAGGGAAGCTTAGTTTATCTCCTTTTTATCCTTCGGCGGAAAAGTGAGGGTTAGGGTTTTCTATGAACCGGAACAGATAATCCACCTCCAGGGAGTCTTTGACAATTGCGGGAACTGCGGCAGGTTTGTCGATACTTTGGCGGGTTTGAACAGACTGGGTTTCAATACCCTGTCCCTGGCCGCTCGCGCTGCCGCACATCGCCATGAAGTAGTAGAACAAAAAGATGTTGAAGAAAGCACCTAATAATTTCATGATTTTCCTTTTTGCCGTTATCCGGCATTTCACAAAACATAACGTCCCTCCTCTTCCGCTATGCCTTTTAAGCAAAACGGATCACAAACTCTCCTCTGTGCAGGCCGGGCGGCAAACCGCGCTGCCTGTTACAAAGGCTGGATACGTATAATTTCATGGGAAAACAATGAGTGTTGTCAAGGGCCGGAATGACTTTTGTCACGGGCTGTTCTCGAAACAGCCCGCACCTCTGGCGGTAGTCCGGTACTTAGGTGGAAAGGCAAAGGTAGGAAAAGAATTTTAATTTAGGAAATCCGGGGGCAAGGCCCGCCTTTTCCGGAAAATATCCGGCGGCCTGCTCAGCAAAAAAGCCTTGCCGGAGCAAGGCTATATCAGTAATGTATGAAACTTACTATACTAAACGTCCCCAAATATGAAAAAACTCCCGGAATCCAGTTAAGTTGGCTGAGTTTTTTTGGCATGATTTCACGAATGATTGTTCGTTCGTTTTCCAAAAAACATAATTTGCATTAACCGAAACCGATAAATAGCATGAAACCGCATTCCGCAGCATGGCGTTATCTGGCCCTGATCGCGGCCGCCCTGGTTGCCGGAGGCAGCGCGCCCGTTCCCGCCGCCCGGCCCAACATCCTTTTCATCATGTCCGACGACCATGCCCAGCAAGCCATCAGCTGCTACGGCAGCACCCTTGTCCGGACGCCAAACATCGACCGGCTGGCCAGGGAAGGCGCCCTGTTCGGGAACAGCTTCGTCACCAACTCCATCTGCGCCCCCAGCCGGGCGGTACTGCTCACCGGCAAATACAGCCACCTCAACGGCGTGCGCGACAACCGCGACGCTTTCGACGGCGCCCAGGTTACCTTCCCAAAGCTCCTGCGGCAGGCGGGTTACTACACGGCCATCGCCGGCAAGTGGCACCTCAAAACCGAACCTGCCGGCTTCGATTACTGGAACGTACTCGTCGGGCAGGGAAAATATTACAACCCCCGGATGATCGAAATGGGAGATACGGTGCAATACGAAGGCTATTCGGCAACTGTGGTTACGGACCTGGCCCTGAAAGCGCTGCGGAACCGCCCCAAGGACAGGCCCTTCTGCCTCCTCTACCAGCACAATGCCCCCCACCGCAACTTTATGCCGGAACCGCAGTATTTCTCCGCCTGGGCGGAAGACACCATCCCGCTGCCTGCAACCTTCTATGACGACTACCGGGGCCGCCCCGCCGCCGCCGAAGCCGACATGCGGGTGGCGGACATGTATATGGGCTTCGACATGAAACTGATGCCCGAAGATTATCCGGGCTACCCGGAAGGCACGGGCGGCAATGCCGGATTCGACGTCAGCGAATCCTGGAGCAACACTATCGGAACCCTCAGCCCGGAACAACGCGCTGAATGGGACAAACACTATGGCGAGGTACGCCGGGCGTTCAGAGAAAAACAACCCAGCGGAAAAGCGCTGGCCGAATGGAAATTTCAGCGCTATATAAAAGACTACCTGCGCTGCATTTTATCCGTCGACGCCCAGACAGGGCGCATCCTGGCTTACCTGGACGAATCCGGCCTGGCAGAGAACACCATCGTCGTGTACACTTCCGACCAGGGCTTCTACCTGGGCGAGCACGGGTGGTACGACAAACGCTTCATGTATGAAGAGTCGCTCCGCACGCCCCTGCTGGTCCGCTATCCCAAAGCGATCTCCGCCGGCAAGCGCATCGCCGCCATGGCCCTCAACCTGGACCTCGCCCCTACCCTGCTGGAGTTTGCCGGCGCTCCCGTCCCGGAAAGCATGCAGGGGCAATCCCTGAAGCCCCTGCTGGAAGGCAAAAGCGCCCGGTGGCGGAAAGCCATTTATTACCATTACTATGAATATCCCCACGGCTGGCACAGGGTGCGCCCCCACTACGGAATCCGCACCGGGCGCTATAAACTGATCCACTTTTACAGCGCCCCGGCTTACTGGGAACTGTACGACCTGAAAATGGACCCCAACGAACTGGAAAACCTCTACGGACAGCCGAAGTACAACCGGCTGGCCCGCAAACTGAAGCGCCGGCTGGAAGAACTGCGCAGCTCGTACGGGGATAGTGGGTGACGAGGCCGGGAGGGGTTATGTGGAAATATATGGAAATACATGGAAATACATGGAAATACATGGAAATACATGGAAATACATGGAAATGGGGGGAAATGGGGGGAAATGGGGGGAAATGGGGGGAAATGGGGGGAAATATATGGAAATATATGGAAATATATGGAAATATATGGAAATACGTGGAAAGTGGGGGAAATGGGTGGAAATGGGGGGAAATATATCTTAATTTCAATGTATGTCAAAGTATTTCTGGCTGGTGCTTATTTGTGCAGGCGGGCCCCCTGTACGGATTCGCCTCTGGTCTGTATCCTCTTGTGAGTTTCGGCATATAAACTTCCAACATGTACGCTGCTAACAGCTTCCGG
>JAGFJD010000445.1 GCA_024102975.1 Phaeodactylibacter sp.
GCTGTTTTCGACCACGCGAAGGCTTTTTTCGGCCGCATAGCCATAGCTATACGGCCGAAAAAAGGCACAGTGTGGGAAGAAAAGAGCCAATTTGCGCCCATCATACTACCCGCCGAACAAGTCTAATCTGTAGGCACTGATCTCCAATGGTTTTAGAAACTCTTCTAATAAAACCTCTCCGGGATGGATATTGGGCAGCTTTTCCATTGCCTTCCTTTTTTAATGATAATTGAAACTTCGTACGAATGGCCATCTATCCATTTGAATATGATCCGCCATTGAATGTTTATTCCGTCAGCCGCACCACCCCCCACACCGGATAATGGTCCGAAAACCGGGCCCGTCCGATCCGGTGGCCCAGCACCTCGAACTCCGGCCCGGCCATCACATAGTCGATCCGCAGGGCGGGTATCCGGCCGTTGTAGGTGACGCCCAGGCCCCGGCCGCAGGCCTTGAAGGCGTCCTGCATGCCCCGGGAGAGAGTATGGTAGGCATAAGACTGCGGGATTTCGTTGAAATCGCCGCACAACAACACCGGATAGGGGCTTTCCCTGATTTTATCTGCCACTTCCTGCGCCTGTTCGGCGCGGAGGACGGCGGCCCGCTTGTAGCGGCCCATCATGCCGCGGATGCGCAGCCAGGTTTTTTTGTCCTGCAGGTTGGCGCCCTCTTCGGCTACCTGGTTGGCAATGGTGGTAACGGAGTTGGACTGCAGGTGGACGTTGAACAGCCGGATGGTTCGCCCGCCGACGTCCAGGTCGGCATACTGGTAGCCGTTGACCCGGTTGGGGAAGTAATGGGTATCCTGATCTTTGATGGGGTAGCGGGAGAAGATGGCCAGGCTGCCCCCTTTTTGAAAAATGACGTGTTTCAGCGGGCTGTGGGCTTTGATGTAGTCGATAAAATAGTTGACCCGACGGGGAGAGGGAAACTCCTGGAAGCAGATAATGTCCATCCCTTCCAGCGGGAAGGTGCCCGGCAGTTCTTCTTTGGTGAGGCGGGCGCCGTTCTTCCTGCCGTTGTGGAAGTTGTAGCTGTTGAAGGTCATGGCCCGGATGCTGCCTTCCGGATACTCCCGGGGACCGAAATGCAGGCCCACGTAGGATTGAAAATGGCTCCAGCCGAGGAAGATGCAGGCCAGAGAAAAAAGGAAGTAGTATTGCTTTAGAACCAGCCAGCCGATGATGCATAGGATATTGCCGAGCAACAGCCAGGGGTAGAGCAGCCCGAAGAACGACATAGGCCAGAAAGCAGCCGGGCTGACATAAGGCGCCAGGTAGGCGAGGAGGGTAACCAGGATGAGCAGGATGTTTAGCCACCGCAGCAGGCGGTAGCCTTTACTTTTTGCTCGCATTGAACAGGAATTCTTTCTCTTCCCTGGAGAGGCTCTCGTAGCCCGATTTTTTAATCTTGTCGAGGATGGCGTCGAGGCGCTCCTGATGGCCCTTGCCGTTGCTGTCGGAGGAAGCCTCGCCGCGGCTGCCAGAACGGCTGCGGCTTCGGTTGGCGGTGCGGTTGGGGTTGCGGTACACTACTTTGGGGCGGCTCTTGCGGCCGCCGCTGAACAGGCTGCGGAAGAAGTTGCTGATGGTGTCCAGCACGTTGTTCACCGGTGCCGACCAGTCGTTGCCGTTCCGGAGCTGGAAAACGAAGAACCAGCCGAACGCCGCCCCGCCCAGGTGCGCGAAGTGCCCGCCGGTATTGCCGCCTTTCGGGATCAGGATGAGGTCGAGGAAGACCAGCACGGCGACGATGTATTTCAGCTTGACATCGCCGATGAACAGCAGGCGCATGATGTAGTCCGGCGCGATCGCCCCGGCGGCCACCACGATGGCCATCACTGCGCCCGAAGCGCCGAGGGCGAACCGGCCGCCCATTTCGCCGTAGGGCAGCAGGTTGGCAGAAGCGAAATACATAATCCCTCCGGCGATGCCGCCCAGCAGGTAGATGGGCAGGATGCGCTGGTTGCCGATAAAGTCGCCGACGATCCGCCCGAACCAGTACATGAATAGCATATTCCAGAGGATGTGCCAAAAGCCTTCATGCAGGAACATGCTGGTGAAAATGCCCCAGGGGTGGGTCAGCACGAACTTCCAGTCGGATGACATGCAAAAAAAGTGAAGGAAGGTTTCGTAAAACGGAGAGGGCTTGCCGCCATTGCCGATATACAGGAAAAGGTCGGTAAGGTTTACGACAACAAATATGATAATATTGATGATGATAATACGGGTAACCATATTACCGTAGCTGAATTCCCGCTTGACATCATCCCAGATTGACTGCAACATTATTTCTCACTATTCAGGTTATGAAAAAGGCTCCTGAAAATAGGCCTTTCTGCCGATCCCGCCAAATACTTTCGATCAGAAGTAACCGGCTCTCTACGAAACAATTCAGGGGGGAGGAGGTTCTGGCCTGGCGTATCCGGAACGAGGCGCCGGCACAGTTGTAAAGCGGCAATAACCATTAACGCCCATCGGTTCCCTCCTGGTAGAATAACTGCCCGGGAGTTATGCTGCCGCAAGATCACAACCTGGACCCGAACCTCTGCCAGTACAAAATTAACAAGAATCCGAATACCGCGCCGCCTACATGTGCAAAATGTGCCACGCCCGACCCGGCGCCGCCGAAGCCCATGAACAGTTCGATGCCTCCGTATATCAGCACGAAGTACTTGGCTTTCATCGGGATCGGGGGGAACAACAGCTGGATCACCTGATTGGGGAAGAGCGTGCCGAATCCGGCCAGCAGCCCGAAAATAGCACCCGAAGCGCCCAGGGCCGGGTAGTGCATGATGATCGGGTCGGCACCCAGGAAGTTCAGTTCGACATATTTAACGAACAGGTGCAGGGCCAGCGCGCCAAAGCCGGTAAACAGATAGAAATACAGGAACCGCTTGGGCCCGAGCGCCGCTTCCAGTGGCGGGCCAAACATGAACAGGCCGAACATATTGAAGAACAGGTGCGTGATATCGCCGTGCATGAACATGTGCGTGACGATCTGATAGGGCTGAAAAAAGGGGGAAGCCGGGTAAAAAATCGCCAGTATGTAACGCCCCCATTCCATATCATTCAGAGAGGCCCCCCAGGTGGGTTCGCCCATCAGCAAGGTACCGAAGAACATCAGTATATTGATGATGAGCAGGTGCTTTACAACGTCCGTGATCCTAAGCATAACTGTGCCGGTGTGAAAGAAGCTGTTTGAATTTGGTTTCAGGAATTTATTATGAGCCATTTTTCTGCCAGATGAGGACACTTTGGAGCTTCGTAGCCGTAGCTACGGAGCGAAAAAGTACCGAAATATGGCGGGAAAATGGCCATAAGAAAACCTGAGGATCAAATTCAAACAGCTTCAAAGGGTCATAAATTCTTTATAGGAACGCTTCAACCCTCAAAACGTTTAGCCAGTTCGTCCAGTTCGAACGTGATAAAGCAGTTGCGGCCCGACGGGCTTTTGAACGGCGCCTGGCAGGCGAACAGCTGGTCGATCAGCATCTGCATCTCGCCGGCGCTGAGCGGCTGCCCCCGCTTGATGGCAGCGCTGCGGGCCATGGCCCGGGCGATTTGCTCCCGGGTATCCAGTTTTACGTCCAGTTCTCCCTTGTACTGTTCGAGCAACGATTCGATCACCTCGACCTCGTCCTGTTTGCCGGCCATCTCTGCCGGCAGCCCGTTGATCACGAAGGTATTGACGCCGAACTCCTGGATGTCGAAGCCCAGCAGGTTGACCTGCTCCAGGATGTCCTTGAGCAGGGCGGCGTCATTCGGGGAAAGGGTCAGCGTCCGCGGGAACAGCTGGTTTTGAGTAGAGGCTTTCTGTTGTTTCAGCACGTCGAGAAAGCGCTCATAGAGGATGCGTTCGTGGGCCGATTGCTGGTCGATCAGCACCAGGCCCGACTTGATCTGGCTGGCGATATAGGTGTTGTGGACCTGATAGGGTTCTTTCCGCTGTTGCTGTTCTGTGCCTGTTATTTTCGACTCTTCGTTTCCGGGATGATCCTGGTGCCAGTTGCTTTCCAGGGTCAGGGGCTTCGGGCCGGGCGCACCCGGTTTTTCCGCTGGCCCTTCGTTGTCGAATTCATCCAGCCCTTCGTATAATTCCTGCCAGTTGCGGAGGTTGTTGGCGCGCCGGGCGTCGCCGCCGGCCGGTTCGCTGTTACCCGATGGCCGGGCGGAAGAGGACGGCTGGGAGGAGGCCGAGCTTACCGTTTCATCGCGCTGCGGCCGCGGTTTGATGCGGGTAGCGGTGGCAAAGTTGGTGTCGATATCGAAATCGAGGGAGGGCATGATGCTGTACTGGCCCAGGGAGTGGCGGACGGCCACCTTGAGGTAATTGTAGACCAGCCGTTCGTCTTCGAACTTGATCTCCTGTTTGGTGGGGTGGACGTTGATGTCGATGCGCCCCGGGTCGGTCTCCATGAAAATGACGTACAGTGGGTAGGTATCTGCCGGCAGCAGGTTCTCGTAGGCGCTGACCACAGCGTGGTTGAGGTACGAGCTCTTGATGAAGCGGTTGTTGACGAAGAAATACTGCTCCCCCCGGGTCTTCTTCGCAAATTCGGGTTTGCCCACGAATCCGGTGAGCTTCAGGATATCGGTTTCTTCTGCCACCGGCACCAGCTTTTTGTTGGAGTTGGCGCCAAAGATGCCGGTCAGCCGCTGGCGCAGGTTGCCGGGCGGCAGGTGGAACACCTCCGAGCCGTTGTGGTGCAGGGAAAAGAAAATATCCGGGTTGGCGATGGCGATACGCTGAAATTCATCGATGATGTACCGCATCTCCAGAGAGTTGGATTTGAGGAAATTGCGGCGTGCCGGCACGTTGAAAAACAGGTTCTTCACCGAGAGGGCCGTGCCGCCGGAACACTGGCAGGCCTCCTGGTTCTTCACTTCCGAGCCTTCCATCTGAATCAGCGTACCCAGTTCGTCGGACTGCCGGCGGGTGCGCATCTCCACGTGGGCGATGGCGGCAATAGAGGCCAGCGCTTCTCCCCGGAAACCCATGGTCCGGATGGCAAACAGGTCTTTGGCCTGCCGGATTTTGGACGTGGCGTGCCGTTCGAAGGACATGCGGGCGTCCGTCTCCGTCATGCCGCAGCCGTTGTCGATCACCTGGATGAGCGTCTTGCCGGCTTCTTTGACGACCAGCTTGATGTCCGTACTTCCGGCATCGATCGAATTTTCCATCAACTCCTTAACCACTGAAGCCGGACGCTGAATGACCTCGCCGGCGGCAATCTGGTTGGCAATAGCGTCGGGTAGCAGCTGAATGATATCAGCCATAGTATGATCTCCTTTTATTTGAGGCCCTTCATGAGCCTTTGGTTTCAAAATTGGAAGGCCTGGCCGGGCAAATTCATTCACTCATTCACTCATTCCTTCCCTAAAACCCCGCCCCCCCGCTTCCCACGCGGTCAGCAATCTGGGGCAAATATACGGTAATGAAAAGGTAGGATAAAATGACCAGCAAGGCAAGTACGCCCAGCAAAATGAGGTTGGAGCGCATCATCTGCCGTTTGCGGAAGCTGGTGTCTTTGGCGTAGCCCTTGCGGAAATTGGCGGACAGGCGGGCTTTCAGGGCTTCCGCGTCTCCTTCCTTCATCGCTTCGATCTGCTTCAGCCGTTCTTCCCGCTCTTCTTTTTTGGGATCCCAGAAACGCGGCCGGTATTGGTACTGCTGATGTTTGGGCAACTTAAAAAATCTCAGTACTGCCATGATATAACAACTATGGTTTATGAGAATGTAAAATACGGTTTTTAGCGCAATTAATTGGAGTGATTCCCTGATTTTATGGAATCGCATGCCTAACTGGTAAACAGCCGGGTTGATAAATGGTTAACCGGGTCAGGGCGGCCGGACGGAACGAAAGCAGGGTTTCGAGGTGGTTATTTTCAAGGAAGGGCCGAGGATGGTTGTTTGTTATTGCCCATGCCGGGGCTAATAGCAGTTAATAACCAATACCCCCCTCCGCCCCGCCACGTTCAATAACTCCTCCACTGCCAATGATGCAGAACCGGCCCCTCCCAAAGGTATCCCTCAGCGACTTTTTTGCTCTTTTTGCCAAAAAAATTTGTCCCTTTGCCCCTGTTCTTCTCATTTTCCCGGCTCAAAAAAAAACGATATGCCCAAAAAGAATGCTCTCATTACTGCTTTTTTCATCTTTTTTGTTGCCACCTCCCTGCTCGCCGGGGGCGTTTCCGGAAGAGTGACGGATACCCACGGCAAACCGTTGGCCTATGCGACCATTTTTGTCCAGCAGACGGGCAGCGGCGCTACGACAAACGAAGAGGGGTACTACGAACTCCGCCTGGAACCCGGCAATTATACCCTCGTTTTCCAGTTCCTGGGCTACAAGACCGAAGCGCGGGAAATCCGCGTCGGGCAGCGCGTGGAGCTGCTCAACGTCAGCCTTCAGGAGCAGCCTATGCAGTTGCCGGAAGTAGTCCTTTACGAGGGTCGGGAGGATCCCGCCTACACGGTCATGCGCAAGGCCATCGCCAAGGCCAGCTACCACCGGCAGCAACTGGACAGCTATAAAGCCATGGTCTACATCAAAGGGTCGGGCCGGCTCAAGGACTCCCCCTTCTTCCTGCGCAAAGCCATGGCAAAGGAGGGCATCGACTCCACCGTGGCCTTCACCTCCGAATCGGTCAGCCGCATCGAATACCAGCGGCCGAGTACCTTTAAAGAAAAGGTCATTTCCATATACACCCGCGGCGACGACAACGACATGGGGCCCAACAATTACATCAACGGCAGCTTCTACGAACCCGAGATCGCCGAGACGGTCTCGCCCTTATCCCCCAAAGCCTTTGGTTATTATAAATTCAAATACGAAGGCTTTTTCCTGGACCGCGGCTACGGCGTCAATAAAATACAGGTGATCCCGCGCAGCCGGGGAGAGGGGGTATTCGAAGGGTATATCTACATCGTGGAGGACTGGTGGAGCATTTACAGCCTGTCGCTGAAGACCTACAAGCTGGGGTTTGCCGTAAACATCGACCAGGTCTATGCTCCCATCGAAGACAAAGCCTGGATGCCGGTCAGCCATAAATTCTACATAGACGGCAAAATCCTGGGTTTTGATTTCGAATACAACTACCTCGCCACCGTGAGCGACTACGAGATCGTGCTCAACCCGGAGCTGGACGCCGATTTCCAGGTGATCGACGAAAAACTGAACAGGGAACTGGCGGCAGAACTGGAGCGCAACCGGGCGGAAGGAGAAGGCAAAAACGCCGAAATCAGGGAACGCCTGGCTTCCGGCGAAGAGTTGACCCGCAAAGAACTGCGCCAGCTGATGCGGGAATACGAAAAAGAAGAACGCAGAGAACAGGAAGAGCCGGAAGTGGTCATGAACACTACCTTCGAGGTCGACTCCATGGCCCGCAAGCGCGACTCCGCCTACTGGGAAGCCATCCGCCCGGTACCCCTCACCCAACAGGAAGTCAAAGGCTACGAACGCCTGGACAGCCTGGCGGTAGTGGAGGCCGAAAAACAAGCCGCCGACTCGCTGGAGTCAGTCGGGCGCCGGAAGAAACGCAGCGGATTCAGCCCGCTGGACATCATCGGCGGCAGCAACTACAAGGTTGGAGAGAAACAGCACATCGCCCATGGTTCCCTTTGGGATCGCTTCTTCTTCAACCCGGTGGAGGGCTTCAACCTGCACACCGACCTCTCCTACTCCATCAACCGGGACAACCGGTTCGCCTTTACCATCACCCCCCGTTACGCCTTTGCCCGCGAAAAGCTGACGGGCAAGGGGCAGCTCAGTTACACCTACGGCCCCAAAGCCGGGCGGGATAATTTCAGCCTGGAGGGCGGCCGTTACATCTACCAGTACAACCCCCAGGAGCCGATCAGCAACCTGTTCAACACCTACCTCAACCTGGTGGAAGAGCGCAACTACATCAGCCTCTACGAAAAGGACTACCTGAAACTCAACCACAGCAACCGCCTGCGGGAAAACCTCACCCTTAGCTTCAGCGCAGAATGGGCCAACCGCTACCGCCTGGAGAACACTACCACTCAGGTGTGGTTCAATAAGGAGGACCGCATTTACGCGCCCAATATTCCGGACAATGGAGAACTGAAAGGCGAAGTGCCCGAAACGGAAAAGGCGTTTGTCCTCGGCTTCAGCGCTGTGGCCCGCCCCTGGCAGAAGTACCGCATCAAAAACAAGGTGAAGGAGCCGGTCGAATACTCCTCCCCGGAGCTGCGCCTGGCCTACCGCCAGGGCCTGAAGGATGTAGCCGAAAGCGCGACCGATTACAGCTACCTGGAAGTGGGCATTCAACACAAATTCCGCCCCGGCGTGCGTGGCATCGTCGACTTCAAGGTAGAGGCCGGCATGTTCCTCAGCAACAACTACGCCGGCTTTGCCGACTACCGCCACTTCATGGGCAACCGCATCCTGCTGGTGACCGCCGATCCGGTGGGCAGCTTCCGCCTGCTGCCCTACTACGAGCACAGCACGATGGACAAATTCGCCGCTGCTCATGTGCACTACCAGTTCCGAAAGTTGCTGTTCACGCAGATTCCGGAGGTGTGGCTGCTGGGCATAAAGGAGAATGTGTTCGTCAATTACCTGGCCACGCCAACCTCGGATCATTACACGGAGGTGGGCTACTCCATCGACAACATTTTCCGTTTCCTTCGCCTGGAGGCCGCCGTTTCTTTTCAGGATGGGAAATACAGGGACTGGGGCATCCTGCTTGGGATTGCTTCGAATATTGGGGGGAGTTTTACGGTGCGGTAGGGCTAGGTTTGTTCGGTTGCCTTTGCTCCTCCGGGGCGCCTTCCGGCATTGCGCATATTGACCAGGCGGCTGAGCAGGTCAAACCAGAAAGGTGCGCCCAGGGAGATGGCCAGGGCGGTGATGATCTCAAGGGTTTCCATGAGTTAAAAGCTTTTAGTGTGCTCTGAATCCCAGGTGTTTCGAAAACCATTCCTTCGCATTATGGTCAAAAACATACCCATAGTCTTTCACGATCTGCCGGTTCATTTCCTGGAGGCAAACAATCTTGAAAGCCGCTATCCAGTCGGGCATGGAGAGGGTTTTCTGATCCCCGCTTGTGAAAAACAAGGTTTTCATCGTCCGGGAGAAAGCTTCCCGGTCCATGAATGACCCGTTCTCAGAAAAGGTTGCGTCCAGGGCTTTCCCAAAGACGGCGTCCAGGTTTTGCATAAAAGGTTCAAACAGCGCATTCAAATCTTCGTCAGTCGGAAAAAGGAAGCCTTTAAGTTTTCTGGCGTGGTGCTCCTGCTGGCCGTCCTTGTTTTTAACGTATATAATGAAGTCTTTGAAAACCGGAGGCGCTTCAACTGGTTTGTGTCTGCGCAGTTCCTTGCCGGCAAGTCCCTGCACGGAAGGCGCCGAAAACAGCTGCTTCCTGGAAAAGGAGATTTTCTGCCCCTGTGCGGGAAGGGTTATGTCAAAAATTTCCGGTTGCCCGTCCTGGCCCGCGACGGAATAACGCAGGTGAAAAGCCTGTTCGCCATCTTCCAGGTTGACAAACCCGGGGTTGAACTCCACCTCCATTTCATCCCCCAGGACGAAAATCCATCCCCGGTTATTAAAACATTGCTCATAGGTTTCCAGGCTGTCTATGTACGAAAATCCATCCGAAGGGTCCTGATCCGGATTGGGGCCGGGATTGGGCGGCGGTGTCGGATTGAAAATAGAAATGAAGAAATTTATGAGACTTTCCATGACTTAAGGTTTTACATGTATTATTCTGCAAATGGATACCAGGAATTATGTTCGGGCATTTTCATTTTCAGGGGGTTTACAAATATTCTGATACAACCGTCACTGCTTCCGGCGAGGATGAACTCATCTCCTCCCGGCACAAAAGCCAGGTGGGATACCGCCGCCCCTCCGAAATCGTTCAGGGTTGTTACGGCCGGAGCGTCCTGCGGCAAAAATCTCAGGCTGTACATATGCGCTACGCCGCCCTCTGAACCGGCGAGCAGGTACTGCCCGCCGGAAGAAAATGCCAGCGCATTCACCTTTTTTGCCTGGTCCGGATTGCTGTCGTTTTCTTCCCCTGCAAAGGCCAGTTTACCGTTGGGTTTAAAGACAAAAAAACGGGCATCAGTACCATGCTCATTGGTTCCACCGGCGGCGATATAGTTGCCGGCGGGAGAATAGGCTACGGTCAGGATTTTTTTGCCGGCCGGATATTCTTTGGGCGTACCGGAACGGATATCCCAGCGGCGGGCGATGCCATCGAAGCAGCCGGTGAGCAGGTATTTTCCATCGGGGGAAAAGGCCAGGGCGGATACAATATCCGGATGTTCCAATACGGCTAATTCCTGCCCGCTGAAATCCTGGATTACGGCTTTGCCGTCCGCTCCGCCGGTGGCGAAACAGCAGCCGTCGGGCGAGAGGGCGCCGGCAAAAACTGCACCGTCATGGGTGTTTTTTTCCAGCAGCAGTTCTTCCTCCCAGAGGTTCCATACGGCCGTATTGCCTTTATCGTCATAAGCCAGGAACCGCTGGCCCAGGGCCGTAATATGGGCGGCTGCGCCCTCGTGGCGGGCGAAAGTTTCCAGGAGTTCCTGGTGCATGGCCTTTAACCGGGATACCTGAGTTTCCTGCGAGTTGGTTTCGGGGCCAGAAGAAACGCCCCCACCACATGCCCCCAGGGTTTTGGCCACTTTGGAATCCTGCCTCCAAAGCCTGAAAACGTAGTCTTCTCCTCCGCTGATAAAGAACCGGCCATCCGGGCTGTAGGCGATGGCCTGTACCCAGCCCTCGTTGCCTTTGTAGGTTTTCAGCAGGTGCCCCGCCCGGTCCCAGAGCTTGATGTGCCGGTCCCCGCTGGCCGTAAGGATATACCTCCAGTCCGGAGAAAAAACGACATTGTTGACTTGCTGCGTGTGGCCAATGAAGTCGGTGTACTGCCGGGTTTTGATGTCCCATAAGCGCACTAAACCATCGCGGTAGCCGGCCAGGATGCCGTGCCCCAAAGAGTCGTAAGCCATGGCCAGCTTGACGATCCCCTTTCCTTCTTTGTAGATAAAAGAATCCAGGCGGGTGTGGGTAAAGCGGTTCCAGAGATAAATCCTGCTGTCGAAGCCGGCGGTGAGCATCAGGCTGTCGTCGGCACAAAACTCCAGGGTGGTAACGCCTCCCTGGAAAGGGTCGCCCGAGCCGTCCGGGTGCGCTGCCCAGCTCGTCCTTTGGCCATCCGGGCCCCAGTAGAATACCTTTCCGTTGCTTGCCCCGCCGTAGATGCCTTTGCCGTCGGGGGAAAACCTGGCTGTGTAAAACCAGCTTTCTCCTCCGAACAATTCCGGCGTACCGCCGCCGCGCGGCCACAGCCGTACCAGTGAATCCCGGCTGGCGGTCAGTACGGCCTGTTCGTCGCCGGAAAAGAGGGCGGAGTACACTCTTTGAGGGTGCGGAAAAGAATCGATCCGCAGGTTTTTCCCGTTCAGGCTGTTTTTCCAGATGCAGGCGTTGCTGCCGCTGGTGAAGAGAAACTGATCGCCCCGGCTGGAAAACCGGATGCTGCGGATGTATTTGCTTACCTTGACAGGAAGAGCCTGGTAGAACTCGTTATTCAGGAAAAGGTCGTTCAGGGCCTGCAGGGCAGCCCGGTCGTCCGGCCTTTTTTCCAATGCCTGGTATAAGGGTGCCAGAGCCAGCGTGGGGTCTGTTCTTTCCAGCGCCCGGGCTTCGGCTACCCATCCGTTAACCCGGGCTTTTACTCCGCTTTGCCACCAGAGGAAGGAGGTGACGAGCAGGAGGGCCACGATCGCCGCCGTCAGTCCGGCACGCCATCTCCGGTTGCGCTTCCGCTCCGCCAACAGCTTTGCCCGCCGCTCCCGGCTTTTTTCCACCAGTTCCCTCTCCTTCATCGTCCACATCCGCATGCCGCCCACTCCTGCTTCCACCAGCGCCAGGTCCTCCTCGTCGATGTAGGTGCGCTCCGGGCTGATGACGTAATCCGCCATCTTGGAGTTCAGGATGCGCAGCGCCCGCTGTCCCGGCTTATCCGAATCGCGGATTTCCCGTTGTACGATGGGTGCCAGGGTGTCGTGGGCGAGGGTGGTCTGTTCAGGCCCCAGGCCGGCCAGCAGGTAGAGGGACTGAAACCGGGCGAGCAACTGTTGAAGAATATCGTTCTGATGCTGATAGCGGGTGCGCAGGTCATCAAGTTTGCGGCTTTCGGCAGTGCCCAGGACGGTAGTGTGGTAATGCAACATGTCGAGCGCCAGGCCGGAGCTTTCTACCTGCTGCTGAATCTCTCCTTCCCAGTCGCGGATTTTTGCCATTTGCTGGTGGAAGAAGTCGTAGAGCATGATGCCCTCTTTTTTCAGTTTCTGGTAGTCATCTACCCGGAATGTTCGCTTGTCGTGTTCTTCCTGTTGCTGCCAAAGTTTAGTCAGTATAATCTGCAGCACCGGCGCGATGGGGGAGTTCCGGTCTTCCATCAGGTCGTCGGCGACCAATACCGGCAGCCCCTTTTCGATCTCCAGGCGGTATTTGTTTTGCACATACTGGTTGGAGGCGAGGCCGCCGGCAATCTCCAGGATACCCTTTCTGTCCAGCCGTTCCAGAAAGACTTTTTCTTTGGGCAGGCGGACTGTCCGGCAGGCTTTTTCGATCTCCGGGTCGTATTCTTTGCGGTAGCTGAGCAGCAGCTTGCCGGCCGGCCGTTCATCGGGTCGGGCGAAGAGGGCGATGGCCGTTTGCAGGAAACAATCCAGCTCTTCCGGTTGGCCGTCGGCGGGGCGGGTGAATACCTCTTCCACCTGGTCAAGTACGATGATCAGGCCTGTTTTTTCAGACTGCGCTTCCAGGAGTTTCCACTGCTTCAACAGCTGCGCCGTGTCGGGTTTTTCCTCTTTGATTTCCAGTGCCTGGGCCAGGTGCCCCAGCAGCCCCGTTTCCGGCTGGCGGCGGAACATCCGGATGTCGTATTCTCCCTCCAGGCGGGGAAACAGCCCGGCTTCCAGCAGGGAGGATTTGCCGACACCTGACTGCCCGTACAGCAGGATGGCCGGGGCGGTCATCGGATTGTGGATGCGGTGGTAGAGGTCGCGGATGTAGCTGCCCCTGCCAAAAAAGATGCAGGCATCCTCTTTTGCGTAGCGCTCCAGAAAGCGGTAGGGTTCTTCCGGGAAGCCGTAGCGGGCAGGAATGCCGGGCAGCCCGAAGTAAGGGTCGTTGGCGGCGTCGGGCAGGTTCCAGTCGCGGATGGCCTCGGCGCCGGGGCGGTAGCGGATTTCCCAGGGGAACTGTTCGGCCTGTGTGCTCAGGTCGAAGATCATGTCCCGGTTGCTTTCCGAAGTAATTTGCTTTTGGTAATAACGGCTCAGCTCTCGTACGCCTTCGCCGGCTTTCATTCTATGAACGGCTTCCTGCCAGGCCTGCTCCAGCGGCATCCCCTCCCCCATAGCCTTATAAAAAGCAGATGCCAGTTCAGATGCGATGCGGTCGTCAACCGCACCGACGGTGCCCACTACAGCGGGCACTCCGTTGTTTATCAGGTCTTCGGCCTGCCGGGCCGAATGGCAGCCGTTGAGGAAAACGAGTTGCAGGCTCTTTTGTCCGGCCAGGAAAGGGACAAGCCCCTGGCCGTGAGCCAGTTGCGTTTTGCCGTCGGCTTGCTCCAGCAACAGCTCATAGCTTCCGGCGTGGCCGCCGTAGTGAAAGATGGCGATGCGGTTGCGGTATTTCTCTCTTTGGAAAGTGTCGATCAGGTTGTCCAGAGTGGTATTAGGCAGGATCACCAGCTCGCACAGCCCCCTGTCCTCGGCCTTTTCGAGCGCAGACCGCAGGCGATCCATTTCCAGGGGCAGGTTGCGCAGGTAGCGCTGCCCTTCTTCCCGCTCGTTGGCAAAGGCCAGGAGTATGGCTGGTTTATTCATGAAAGGGGCTTAGTACTGCAAAATCTGACGACCCGCTTCGTTCTCACAATCCAAAGATAAACATATATTTATGTAGTGATTAGCACGTATCTTGTGATTTCCTGGACTTATTTTGCGTAAGGTACCGCTGAACGGTGCCGAAAGCCAGACTGATTCGGCGGTGGGTAGCATGCGGCGGGTAGTGGACAGGAAATTGATGGTAAGTGGCTGTCGGCCTCAGGAGGGGCAGGATCTTTTCCTTCAGAAAACGGAGCCGTGGGAGTTGAAATGAGCCGTTTGGGGCTAAAGCTAGTGGCCAGGCGACTTCAAGTCGCCTGGCCACTAGCTCAGGTAGGTACGCATATTGGCTGAAGCAAAGTTACCCCTTTTTCCGGACAATTTCCGGGACAGTTAGCATGCTCTGGCCAGGGCCTGTTTTACAGCTTAAACGGTAAAAATGGCTCGTAGTTTTTTGATTATCAGAATCATAGACTTTTGTTTTTTGGCAGCAGGCGATAACGCCCCTTTACAACCTGCCCAACAGCCCTCCCAGCAGCTTCACCGCATTCTTCACCACCTCATCGCTCTCCACCGGTATTTTGAGGTACGTTTGCCCGGTCGATTCGTCCTTTTCGGTGATCTCGTCCACCAACTGGCGGGTAGCCTGTTCGTCGGCCAGGGTCTGGGCGAGTCGGCCCAGGAAGCTGACTCCCTGGCTGATCAGCTCGCGGGGGCTGCCGGCGGCAGCGGCAAGGGGTTCGCCTTTGGGCTGGCGAGTGGACGGGGCGGCGGGTTGCTTCTCCGGCGCGGGTTCCTCTTCGCGCCAGTCCTCGGCTGGTTTGGGGGCTTCCTCTTCCGGAGCGGCAGGGGGCGCGCCCTGGGGCACTTCCAGGTCGGTGTCGCTGCCCACTTCGGCGGGTGCTTCGGCCGGTTCGGAGGGGGTAGCCACCTTTTCCAGGTTCTCCATAAAGTCGCGGAACTTGCGGTCGCTCATGAATACGGAGTCCTCCACGGCATCCAGCACGGCGTCGGCCAGGGAGGATTTGAACTTCAGGGTGGACAGCATGCGGTGCTCGATGGTGCCTTCGGAGATCAGGTTGATGACCTGTACCTGCCGCTTTTGCCCCAGGCGGAAGATACGGGCGATGCGTTGTTCGAGCACGGCGGGGTTCCAGGGGATGTCGAGGTTGATGACCAGGGCGGCCCGTTGCAGGTTGAGGCCCAGGCCGCCGGCGTCGGTGGACAGGAAGACCCGGCAGTTGTCGTCGTCCCGGAAGCGGTCGAGCAAATCACCCCGCTGGGTGCTGGGTACGCCGCCGTGCAGGTAAGCAAATTCGACCTCCCGTTCTTCCAGCTCCTGGGAGACGATGCGGGTCATGCGTTCCCACTGGCTGAAGACGACCACCTTTTCTTCCGGTTCGGCCAGGCGCTCTTCGAGGATGTAGAACAGCTCGCTGATCTTGGTATCGTGGCGGGTTTGCTGGTCGACCAGGTAGGTGCTGTCGCAGCTCATGCGCATCAGGTTGAGGCAGCTGAGCAGGCGCTGGCGGTCCTGTTCTTTGAGGAAGCCGAGGCGGCGCCATTTGGCCACCAGCTGGGCGACGTCGGACTCGAAGCTGTTGTGCAGCTCCATCTGCCGGGGCGTCATGGGCACCAGGAGGTGCTGGTCGATGCGCTCGGGCAATTGTTTGAGCACGTCGCGCTTGCGGCGGCGGATCATCACGTGCCTGAGCTTCTCGTTGATCTCGTCCAGGCGGCGGTAGCCGCGCACGGCACCGGTTTCGTCCTTCACCTGGTGGCGGTGCAGCAGCAAGTAGAGTGGCCCGAGCAGGTGCTGGTCGAGGAACTGCACGATGGAGTAGAGGTCTTCCAGCTTGTTCTCCAGGGGCGTACCGGTCAGGGCCATGCGGTAGGGCGCTTCCAGGCGTTTGACGGCCCGTGCGATCTTGGTGTCCCAGTTTTTGATCCGTTGGGCCTCGTCGAGGATGATCAGGTCGGGCAAGCTTTGGTTGATGTATTCGTAGTCGCGGGCGACGACATTATAGGTGATGATCTTGTAAAAATTTTCATTATCCAGGTATTGTTCCCGGCGTTTGTGCATGGGCCCCTCAATGACGGAGACGGTATTTTCGGTAAATTTCCGGATTTCCGCCCGCCACTGATATTTGAGGGAAGTCGGGCAAATGATCATCACGGAACCGATGCCCAGTTCTCTGCGGTAAAGCTCTGCCGTGGCGATAGCCTGGATGGTTTTGCCCAGCCCCATTTCGTCGGCCAGCAGGCAGCGGCCTGCCCGCAGAGCGAAGAGTACGCCCTCGCGCTGATAGGGGAAGAGCTGGGTGTCGATCAGTCCCTCCAGGCTGTGAGGGTCGTTGTCCAGGCGGTCAGCCAGGAGGTGGCGGCGGGCGTCGTCCCGTTTCTGGATGACGAAGTCCAGCGCGTCGGGGTAGCAGCGAAAGTCGGGCGACAACTGTCGGGCAGCATCCAGGAATTGGTCGATCTCCAGATAGGCATGGGGAAACAAAATGCCCTCCTCGTCGAAATACCCTTTGGCCAGTTCCCGGAAAGCATCTTCCTGATCTGTGCCGATGCGCAGGCGCAGGGTGCGCTCTTCGCCGTAGTGGAGATAGACGGAACTGTAGGCCCGTTCGGGCGGCGGTTTTTTGAAATGCTGTTTATTGCCGTAGGTGTGTTGCAACTTGTGCAGTGCCCACTCGATATGCTTGCAGGTACCCAGGCCGTTGGTGGCGAAGTCGAGGCAGGAGCAGAAGTTGTCGTCCGGTTCCCGGCCGCGCAGGGCGAGCCGGTAGACGGTGTTGCTTTCCGGGTTGCCGACGGTAAAATCAGACCATACCGGGTGCCCGCCGAGATTGGTGAGTTCGAATTTTTGCTCCTGGCCAAACTGCTGCCGCAGGCCGATCTGCCAGTCCCGCAGGCTCATCTCCTCCGGTTGCTTATGATAACTGATGCGTTTGGCTTTTTTCTTTTTTTCTTTTCCGCTGTTTTTTGTCTTGGCCATAGTGAAGCGATGGATTTGTAGTGAAATTACGCGACGTGCTAAGCTAAAGGTTTTGGGGCATTCTTTGTGAGTAGAGTGCCATTTTATTATTCCGGAGGATCATTTGCCGAGCTGATGGGAGTGCATGGATGATTTGATTGTTTTAATTTTTTGTTTTTTTATGTTTGATTAAAAAACAAATTGTATATTTAGGCTAATTCTAACACAAAACCCAATACTATGAATTATCAACACCTTTTAAAAAAAGTATGCCTACCCTTGCTGCTCACCGTATTCGCTTTTCCCCTTTTGGCGCAGGACTGCCCGCACCAGGCCCTGCTCGACAAAATGGACAAAGCCATGATGGAGAAAAACGCGGAGATGACGGCAGCGCTCTACCACGCCGACGCCGTGCGCCACACCCAGGAAGGAGATATTGAAGGGCAGGAAAAAATCAGGGAGCAAACCGCCGAATTTTACAGGAATGTCCCTGATGCTGAAGGTAAAAACCACGACATCATCTGTAGCGGGGATTATGCGGTCGTGCGCTGGGAGGGCAAAGGCACCCCTGAAGGAGCCCCCAAAACGGTCAGTGTAACCGGGATCACGATCTACAAGATCAAAGACGGCAAGGTGATCGAAGAGTGGGAGGAAATGAACACCCTCTCCCTGATGATGCAGATGGGGTTTGAGCTGAAGCCGCCGGGACAAGCCAAAGATTAATTTCAAATTCAGAACAGCCCGCTTTTCACCGAAATTCAGGAAGCGGGCTGTCTGGGTTTTGGGATAACCTTTTCGCTAAGCCTGAAAAAAAGCAAAGCTCCCGTATCCAACAACGCTTTCCCGGTCGCGGCTCACGTCGCCAGAGTTGCGGTAGTGCAGCAGCCGGCACGACCAGCCGTTCCGGCGGGCGATCTCCATAGCAATCAGGATGGGTATTTTCCCGCAGGCAACGCCTTGCTGCTCCATGCATTCAACGTCCAGTTCCTCAATAGCCCGGCAGGTGGCATGGTCCAGCTCGCTGGCCGTTTCATAATCGTAATAGTGGCTGAGGTCGGAACTGACGAGCAGCAGGCTCTCCTCATCAAGGGCGTTTTCTATGGCGTGGCAACATGCTCTGGGGTCAATCCTTCCACCGATAAGCGGCAGTAAGCGGAAATCACCCAGCACATGCTGCAGGAACGGAAGCTGTACTTCCAGGCAGTGTTCCTGGATGTGGGCGGCTTCCTGAACGGGAAAACCATCGTGGAGGATTTTTACCTTGCCCATAGGCGTTTCCCAGTAATCGTTGGGGTCGGCGGCCAGGCGGTGCGTCAGCAGCGTATGGGCGGGGCCGATGGCCACTATTTTTTCCCACTTGCCGGGGTTGGCCCGGAGCAGGGCGTAGGCGTAGGCCGCCACCTGCCCGGAGTATCGGTATCCGGCATGGGGCACGATCAGGCCTTTGAGCGGCCCATTTTCCGGCAAATCCGGCACCTGACCCAGGAAACCGGAAATTTCGCGGATGAGCTGCGTTTTACTTGCCGGATAAAAGTAGCCGGCGACAGCTGCCTTTCTGGTCCTTATTTCCATACGCCCGGTATTTGGGTTCTGCAGCGGAGGCACTGCCCTTTATTGAATATGTTCTCCACACAGGTCTGGTATCCGGTTCGCCGGATGAGCGCCGCCCCACAGCCGGGACAGTAGGTTGCCGCCCGCTCGCCGTCCTCGATATTGCCGAGGTAAATGTATTTCAATCCTGCCGCCAGCCCTATGTCGCAGGCTTTTTCGAGAACGGCCCGGCTGGTTCGGGGCGTATCTTTCATCTGGTAGGCGGGATGGAAGGCCGAGATGTGCCAGGGTATGTCCGTGCTCACAGATGCCAGGAAGCCGGCAATGTCCCGAAGCTCGGCTTCCGAATCGTTCTGCCCGGGGATGGCCAGAGTGGTCACCTCGAGCCAGATGCCCCGGCGGTGGACTTCCTGAATGGTATCCAGTACGGGTTGCAGGCGGGCTTTGCACAGTTTTTTATAAAATGCGTCCCGGAAGGACTTCAGGTCGATATTCATGGCATCGAGGTATCCGCCGGCCAGGTCCAGCGCTTCTCTTGATTCGTATCCGTTGCTGACAAAAACGGTGCGGATGCCGTGTTGCCGGGCCAGCGTGGAGATGTCGTGCAGGTATTCGAAAAAGATGACCGGCTCGTTGTAGGTGTAGGCAATGGAGGGTACGTTTTTCTCCCGGCACAGTTTTACAGCCCTTTCGGGCGGTAATTCGTAACCGTACTGGCCGACTTCCAGCCCGATATCCTCTATATGCTTTTCTTTCATTAATTGCTCCCGGAGCGTCCGGGCGAGCTGGGAGATGTCCCAGTTCTGGCAGAAGCTGCAGGCGAAGTTGCAGCCGATGGTACCTATAGAAAAAATCCTCGAGCCAGGCAGAAAATGGTAGAGCGGTTTTTTCTCGATGGGGTCGATGTTCACTGCCGAAGCCTTGCCGTAAACGAGCAGGCAGAGTTTGCCATCCTTATTCTGCCGTACGCCGCATACGCCCGCCCCGCCGGGTTTGACCACACAGCGAATCCTGCAGGCCGTACAGCGAACGGCCTGCCTCGCCATCGGTTCGTATAAAATGGCTTCGTGCATGAAAAACAGGTTTCGTTGCCTGTTGTTTACAGGCATTGGCCGCTGGCACCGGCAACCCTGGAAGGGCACCTGACCAACAACGAACAACAGGCACTACTCTTCCCTTAGCAGCTCAAAGATCGACCTCTGAACAAACTTTTAACCCGCTTTTCGGGCCTCTTTTTCCGGCGAAGTTTCCATGCGGACTACCTTGCCTTCTTCTTCGGCTGCTCCTCCAAAGCGGTAACCCAAAACAGCGCTGATGGCCAGGGCCATCACGACGGGGATCAACCACATCTGATCGGTGTAAACCGCAATAATGGTGACCAGCATCATCAGGTAATACCGCAGTATCAAAATATGAATTCTTAATTTGAACATAGCGGCTTGATTTGATTCAACTACTTAAGTTAGCAGTTTTTTCGCCGGACCGCTATGACAGGGGTCAGTGGAAATGTTGACTTTGATCAGGGGGGGGATGGGTTTACTGGTTCATTGGTTTACTGGTTCATGGGTTCATGGGCTGATGGGGCATGTAACTGTGAAACCATACAACCCTTTTCCTATCCCAACCCCGGGAATAGTTGTTCTGCTGCCCAGCAACACGGCGGGCAGCACCAGGTCGGTGCAGCCGATGCCACGGGCCAGCGCCAGGGCAGAAGTGCCGCCTCCAACGTTTGCCTGGGACGCCACCGCCGCCAAGTCGAGGTCCATTTTCATCAGGCGGGCGGTGCCGAAGGTGGCTACGCCGTGGACGAGCACGGTGGTGAGGGCGGACGTGGAACTTCGTCCACCGTACAAAGCCTGGCAACCGTTGTCCGGTATCCGGCTGTCAGCCCCGGCGGAACCCATGTGCTCTCGCGCGAACTCAGGCAACCCCCCCATCCAATAATCCGATTACCCCCGGGAATAAATAACGGGGGCTTTTCATTCCGGGGTTGCCTAAATTGAGCGCTTGTTTAGAGGATAAGATATAAAAACAACCAACAATGAAAACGACCAGAGAACTCCTGGAATTTGCCGCCCGACGGGGCGTCGCCTATCTGGAAGAGCAGCCCACGCGGCGGCCTTTTCCTGCCGCCGATGCCATTGAAGGGCTTAACCGTCTCGACATTCCGTTGCCGGAGGCGCATACTGATCCCGGAGAAGTCATCCGGCTGCTCGACGAGGCAGGCTCTCCGGCGGCGGTGGGCAATGCCGGCGGCAGGTATTTTGGGTTTGTGATTGGCGGGAGCCTTCCCGTTGCCGTCGCCGCCAACTGGCTGGCGGGAGCCTGGGACCAGAACGCGGGACTGAAAGTAACCTCTCCTCTGGCAGCAAAGCTGGAAGAAGTAGCTTCCAAATGGCTGCTCGATGTATTGGGGTTGCCCTCCGGGGCCGGCGTGGGCTTCGTCACCGGCGCTACGATGGCCAACTTCTGCGGGCTTGCGGCGGCGCGCCATGCATTGCTGAAACGCCAGGGGTGGAATGTGGAAGCGCAGGGGCTGTACGGTGCCCCGGAGATAAAGGTCGTTGTTGGCGAGGAGGCTCATGTCAGCCCGCTCAAGGCCCTTTCCCTGTTGGGGTTTGGCAGCGAAAGGGTGATCCGGGTGCCGATCAACAGCGAAGGGGAGATACGGCCTGATCAATTGCCTCCTTTGGACGACAGGACCATCATTTGCCTGCAGGCCGGCAATGTCAATTCCGGAGCGATCGACCCCTTGTACGAAATATGCCGCATGGCGCAGGCCCGGGGCGCGTGGGTACACATCGACGGCGCATTCGGGCTTTGGGGCGCCGCCTCACCCCGGATTGCCCACCAGCTCAAAGGGCACGACCTGGCCGATTCCTGGGCGACTGACCTGCACAAGTGGCTCAATGTGCCTTACGACAGCGGTGTAGTCATCTGCCGCGACCCGCAGAACCTGCGGGCAGCCATGTCGATCAACGCCGCATACATCCCCCCACAGGAAGAACGGGAGCCCTATGCCTTCACGCCGGAAATGTCGCGCCGGGCCAGAGGTGCCGAGGCCTGGGCTGCCCTTCACGCACTGGGCAAATCGGGAGTGGCCGGGTTGGTCGACCGTTGTTGCCGGCACGCCGCCCTTTTTGCCAAAAAACTGAAACGCGCCGGCTTCGAAGTGCTCAACGAGGTCAACCTCAACCAGGTCCTGGTCTCGTTTGGCTCCGACGAGCTGACCCGCCGGGTGATCGCGGAATTACAGAAAGAAGGCACTTGCTGGTGCGGCAGCACTACCTGGCAGGGCCGGCACGTGATGCGCATCAGCGTCTCTTCCTGGGCAACTACCGAAGAAGATGTCGAAATATGCACAGATGCCATGGTGCGCATTGCAAAGCGGGAAAAAAGCTTTAAATTAGTTGGTTTTTAATTGGCCAGGCTTGACCGTTTTCCCCGGAGGGGATGGCTTCCTGAAAAACGGTTGAGCCTGGCTGGCGCCCATACTCCCCGGGATCGGGGTGGAGTTGTGTATCCCGTTATAAAACCTGACATCATGAAGATCAAAGCCGTAATCCTGGATGACGAAATGCACAGCATCGAAACCCTCCAGTGGAAACTGGAAAATTATTGCCCGGAGGTGGAAGTGGCCGCTACCTTCGACGACCCGCAGAAAGGCATACAATACCTGAAAAACAACCCTCCCGACCTGCTTTTCCTGGATATCCAGATGCCCATGCTGAACGGTTTTGACGTGCTGGAGGAGCTGGGCCCGGACCTGCCCTTCGATGTCATTTTTGCCACTGCTTACGACCAGTTCGGCATTCAGGCGATCAAGGCCAGCGCGCTCGATTACCTGCTGAAGCCGGTACAGAACAAGGACCTCCGGGAAGCCATTGAGAAGTTTATCCGCAAGCGGGCAACAGCCCCGGGCCTTCGCGAGGGCCAGTTTCAGGGCCTGATGGAGAACGTGGGGGCCGAGCAGGAAGGCCGGATCGGAAAGGTTGCGCTCGCCACCCGGGAGAGCATCGAGTTCGTAGACCCGCAGGAGATCGTCCTGTGTTCTTCCGACAGCAATTATACCATGATCTACCTGGCCAGCGGCCGGAAAAAGCTGATCTCCAGGACCCTCAAAGAGTTTGAAGACCTGCTTACCCCCTTCAACTTCTACCGCCCTCATAATTCTCACCTGATCAACCTGTCGAAAGTCAAAGAGTACATCCGCAGCGACGGCGGTTATATCGTCATGGACAACCAGATGAAAGTGCCGGTTTCCAAATCCCGCAAGGATGAACTGCTGGAGCGGTTGCAGTAGGGGGCGGAGGATGGTTGTCTGTCGTTTGTTGCCGGTTGTGGGCCAGAAGGCCCCGGGTTGACAACAAGCAACAGGCAACCTGCCCGGCCCGGATCGCTGGCCGGAGTATCTCTTTTCTCACGGCCTCCGTTACATCACAGAGTAACTGCCTGCCTGTTCTGCCCAATTCAAACAACCTGCCCTTCCACTCATTCCCCCCGCCCCTCCAATCATTTGCCCTGTTTTTCCTTTCCGATATCCTGCAACTTGGATAAAAAGGACAAAACCATGAAAAACAAAGTTGTGATCCGGGCCCGGGACGGGACGAAACTGGCCGTGACGCGATACATTCCCGCGCGTTCCAATCACACGGCCGTTGTCATCGCTCCTGCTCTGGGGTACCGGCAAAAGCAATATTCCCCTTTAGCCAACTTCCTCTGCCGGGAAGGCCATGTCGTGTATACTTTTGACTATCGCGGAGTGGGGCGTTCCCGCAAGACGGGCGGCGATCAGAAAGAGGCAAGCCTTTATCAGTGGGCATCTATCGATCTGGATACTGTGATCCTGTACGCCAAAAACCAATTTCCCTGCCATGAGTTGGCTGGCGTGGCACACGGCGTGAGCGGGCAGGTTGTTGGGTTGGCCCTGGCCAGCACCTTTTTCAGCCGGCTGGTCCTCGTTGATTCCGCTTTGACTTCCTGGAATCTGGCTGGCCGGAGCGGCCGGGCCCGGCTTTTATTGTCCTATTGCCTGCTGGCCGGCCGCCGCTGGATGCCCGGCGTATCTCATTTCCTGGGAAAAGGCATTCCTCCCGGCGTTTTCAGGGAATGGCTTTCCTGGGCTAAATACCCCAACGGCCTTTTCCACTTTTACTCCAACAACAACTATCAGAAACTCCGCGCCCCCATTCTTTCGGCTAACTTCGCCCAAACGCCCTTTATAACCTCCAGTGCAGTAAAAGCTTTACTGGCGCAATTCGCCAATGCGCCTTGCGCAGATTGGTATTTTTCAGTTCCGCCCCTACCTGTCAGGAATACCCGGAACCGGCGCCTCCGGGATAAAGGTTTTCACGAAGCGTTATGGAGAGCGCTTTCCTTGTGGATGCAGGGGGAAGAAGCTTTTCCGGAGAGCGGGAAGGAGAAATGGGCCTTCCTGCCGGAATCAGTGAAAAGCCACACAGGCTAATGTAAGTAGGCGAAGCACACAACTGCCCTTGGGATTGCCCTCCTATACCTGGAAATTTAGCCGGGATAAACCGATTCAAATACCGATAACCTATTCAATTAACATCTGGAACCATGAAAGCCAACCATGAATTGCTGACTGCCGGACAGATAAATAACAGGGACGAGGTGTCGCCCGCCCATAATTGCACCGTTGAATACAGCTCATTGGGGACGACCATTACGGTGGACGATGCCGGGATGAGCCTCCTGGAGGCGGCTGTGAAAAACAGGATTCCCCACATGCAGGAGTGCGGGGGCAACGGCCGTTGCACCACCTGCCGGGTAAAAATACTGGAGGGGCTTCAAAACGTCGCCCCCAGGAATGGACTGGAGAGCCGCATGGCCAAACGCCGGGGTTGGGACCCCTCCGTCCGGTTGGCCTGCCAGACGAAGATCAACGGGCCGGTACGGCTGGAAAGGCAGATCAAGACCTTTTCCGAAATAAGCCGCTTGCAGGAGGAGATGATCAGGGCCGGCAAAGGAGAAGAAAAACAACTGGCTATACTCTTCTGCGACATGCGCAATTTCACCCCATTCGTAGAAGGCAATATGGCATACGACGTGGTGCATATCCTGAACCGGTTTTTCTCAGCCCTGGGAGAGCCCATCCTGATGAACAACGGCCTCATTTACCAGTATGTGGGGGATGAGATCGTGGGCGTTTTCGGGCTGGAGAGTTCCGACAACATGCAAAACTGCCTGGCCGCCATGCGGGCGGCCCTGGGGATGAAGGCGGCGCTGGAAGTGTTGAACAAGGATATTCAGCAAGAATTTGGCATACGCCTGGAAGTCGGCATCGGCGTCCATTTCGGCCCCGTGATCGTCGGCAAGGTGGGACACCCCAGCCACCAGCAGTTCGGCATCATCGGCGACGCGGCCAATGTCGCCAGCCGGGTTCAGTCGGCAAACAAAGACCTGCAGACCACCATTCTGGCCACCGATAATTTTCTCTGCCAGTTGCCCCGGGGCACGGCGAGAGTCGGCAAAGCCGAAAAACTTCACCTGAAGGGGAAAGGTGCTGCTACCCAGCTTTTTGAGCTAACCGGGTTCGACAAAGAGGACGACCTCTTCCTGGTCCAGAAAACAACTGGCGCGCTGTTCAGCGACGAAGGCGCTTTTGCCAATGCCTTTTATCAATGCCTGTTTGCTATGGCGCCGGAGGCACAGCATATGTTCCAGGGCAACATGGAGCGGCAGGGGTACCTCATGGGGCATATGCTCAAAGGCGCCATTTATGCGCTTAGCCGCCCAAAGAACGTTGCGCTCGGCTTCCGCGAACTGGGCCGGCGCCATACCGGATACGGGGTGCGCGAGGAGCACTATCTGCTGGTGCGCAAGGCGCTGGTGGACACTTTGGAAAGCCGGTTGAAAGATGATTACTCCGACCGGATTCGCCTGGCCTGGGAACGCATGTTCGACCTGGCATTCCAATTCATGAAAGAAGGGGCTGCCGGGGGGGAAAGGCCTGTTTCTGCTGCACAAAAAACCGCAGGGAAATGAAAGGATACCTACCCCACATCCAATTCTTTGAACCATTAAATTTTTGACCATGAAAACCGCAATGAAAATCAATCCGAAAACGGAGCAAAACAACCCGGAATCCAAAGCAACTGCGGCCGCCGCGCCCCGGGCCGGCACCCCTTACAGCAAAATCGGCGCGCCCGGCCTGTTCGACGCTACGGCAGGTGCCTGCGTTACTCTTCCGGATGGCTATAAGATCAGCCAGTCCAACGGCAAAACATGGATCGGCGGTTCTGCCGACGGGAAAAACTTCTTGCTCATTGAGCGTTTCGCCTCCTCAGAACAAGCTATTCCCACTATTCTTGCCGAAGGCGACCTGGGCCTGTTCCTGGTTTCTACCCGCCCGGCCATCGAGCAGATCAGCCCTTCCATCCTTGGCATAGAAGCCAGCGGAGAATTTGCCGGCAAGAACATCCGCGCTTACCTGGCCAGGGTTGCTTTCGACGACAAAAACAGCTATCTGGTGCTGGTCGCCGGCGAAGCCTACGAAAAGATCGCCGGCCTCAGAACGGCGGTGCTGGATATCGCACAGCGTTTTATAAGATAGAGCTTGGCGAAGGGGTTGATCGGGGTTCAATCAGGTTGTTCGTTGTCTGTTGTTCGTTGTCTGTTAGCGGGGAAGGCGGCTGCCGGACAAACAACAAACAACAGAGCCTGCCCGCTCACTCCTTAACCACCTTCACCGCCTGGCTATCGATATGGAGGAAATAAACTCCTCTTTCAAGGCTGGATAGGTTAAACTCGGCTTCCCGACTGCCGGCAGGCAATTGAGTCTCTGCCACGATCTGCCCGATCAGGTTAAATAAACGGGCGGTCAGGTTTCGGGCAGGGGGAGCGGCCAGGGATAAATGCAGGGTCTTATCCACTGGGTTTGGGAAAACCGACCAGGCAGCAGGAGCAGGTTCCCGGCTGGATGTAAGGGGCGCGGTGGCAGGATCACAGATAAGCATGAATGCTTTTCCTCCGCTGGACGAGGCGCCCGCGAAGGTGCAATCGTCAGAAGAGGTCTCGCCGGTAATGATGTATGAGGAGGAGGCCGGATCGCCCGGAAGGGTGCCTGATGGAAGTTCCAACCAATAAGCTGGCTTGTCTAAACGATTCCCTCCATAACGGTATTGTTCTGTGAAATTCCCTTGCTCGTCAGTTTTGAATACCCAAATGTCTTTGGAACAGGAAAGATGAGGAATGCCGGCCAGGTCGAAATCGGATGAATAGCTGATTCCCAATACGGCAACGGCCCCATCTGATTCCAGGTTAATGGCGGTGGGCCATTCATGATTCGATCCCCCGTAATTCCTGCTCCATATAAGATTGTCGTCCGGGCCATATTTGAGCAGCCAGATATCCTGTTTCCCGTAATTGCTCAGGGGCAATTCCCCACTGGAATAGGAAGAACCAAGTATGTAGTAGCCGCCGTCAGGAGCAATAGCTACATCCTGGAATTCATCGCGTGAGGTTCCTCCGTGCCTGATTTCCCGGATCACATTGCCGTCCTCGTCGATCTCGATGAGAATAGCATCTCTTCCGTTCCCATTATAGGTGCTGCCAAAATCGGTAGACCCCACAATAAAATAAGAAGCGCCTCTTTTTACCAGCCGGTAGCCCGAGTTTTCATATATATCGCCCAGGCTTTGTTCCCAAACCAACTGGCCGGTGGTGTCAATTTTGAAAACCCAGTGGTCAACATTTCCAAAACAATTGGAAACGTCATGATCGCAGGATTTTGTCCTTCCCAGAACAATCAGTTCTCCCTGTTCGTTGGCAACAAAGTCGATGGCATATTCATAATCAGATCCTCCGTAATTTTTCCCCCATAGCGGGTCAAAGTTGTGGTTGAATGCGTCCACCCGGATATCAAAGGCACCATAATGATCAGGATTTCCCCATTCAGCGTCTGCGGTTCGCAACAGGTAATATTTGTTTTCATATTCCAGTACCCGCACGAACAGAGGAGAATTAGAAGTGGATAAGCCAATTACAAAATCGTCGGTAAGTAAAAAATCTGAAAGCAGGTTTAAGCCGTCGTCAAATTCCAGTAAGTGTATTTCATTGATAATAACAGCCGCCAGCATGTAGTGGCCTTCTTCATTGACGAAAATGAAGCGGCCGTAATCATATCGCGGTGAAACATAAGCAGTGCCATCCTGGGCGTACATGATGGTGCAAGTGGCCAAAAGAAAAGCAGCAATCAGGTTTATTTTCTTCATGTTTTTTCTCTTTGATGATACAACCTTTTAAAGATAGCCCTATTCCGGCAATGTTGCCCGGGCAGTTTGCGCTACCAGGCGACGTAAATAGAAATAGGCGGTTTCCCATTCCTCTTATCAGCAGCCTCCGGCCGGGGGCAACGGCAAGCTCTATGGTTCGACAGCCTTGAAGAAAATGGTTTCCGATTCGGAGAATTTACCTGCACAGTTAGTTTTATTATCAAACTATGCTCTATCTTTGGAGTATGGCTGTCCCTCCGGTGGTATTTCCGGCAGGCATAAATAAAAAGCTCCATGAAAACAGACGTACTGATCATTGGCTCCGGCATCGGCGGGCTGGCTGCTGCCATTCACCTTGCTGAAGAACGCCCTGGCCTGAAGATCACGGCCCTGTCCAAGACCAATGAAGAGGAGAGCAATACGCGCTATGCGCAGGGCGGGGTGGCGGCCGTATGGGATAAAAAAGTAGATTCTTTTGACAAGCATATTGCGGACACCCTGGACGCCGGCGATGGCCTTTGCGATGAACGTATCGTCGGGATCGTCGTAGAGGAAGGGCCCGACCGGGTACAGGAGATCATCAAATGGGGAACCCGTTTCGACAAGCAGCAGGAAGCCTATGACCTTGGCCGGGAGGGCGGGCATTCCGAAAACCGCATCCTGCACTACAAAGACCTCACCGGGTGGGAGATTCAGCGGGCCCTGCTGGAAAAGGCTGAGCAGTTGCCCAATATCGAGATTCTGGAGCATTACTTTGCCGTCGACCTCATCACGCAGCACCACCTGGGGTACAATGTGACCCGGCTGATGCCCGATATTGAATGTTATGGCGCTTATGTATTCAATAAGCAAACCAAGAATATAGACACGATGCTGGCCCGGATCACGGTGATCGCCACCGGAGGCGCCGGCCAGGTGTACCGCAATACCACCAACCCGGTGATTGCCACCGGCGACGGCATCGCTATGGTATACCGCGCCAAAGGGCACCTGGAAAATATGGAGTTCGTCCAGTTTCACCCCACCGCCCTCTACAACCCGGCGGGCGAGAACCCTTCATTTCTGGTCTCGGAGGCGGTCCGGGGTTTTGGGGGTATCCTGAAAACGAGGGATGGAGAGGAGTTCATGGACAAATACGACGCCCGCAAGTCGCTCGCTCCCCGGGATATCGTAGCGCGGGCGATCGACAACGAGATGAAGCAGCGGGGGGAGGAATGTATGTTCCTGGACTGCCGCCACCTGGATGAGTCGGCCTTCCGGGGCCATTTTCCCACCATTTACGACAAGTGCCTGAGCATTGGGGTTGACCCCATGAAAGACATGATCCCCATCGTTCCGGCCTGCCATTATATGTGCGGCGGGATCAAGGTGGACGAATGGGGGCGCAGTTCTATCCAACGGCTGTATGCCTGCGGAGAGTGCACTTGCACCGGCCTGCACGGCGCCAACCGGCTGGCTTCCAATTCCCTGCTGGAGGCAATGGTTTTTGCCCAACGGATCAGCCAGGACGCCCTGCCGCTGCTCGACGGTTTAGGCCACAAAGCGGGCATACCCGGCTGGAACGCCAGCGGCACCACCGACCCGAAGGAGATGGTGCTCATAACCCAAAGCCTTAAAGAACTCAAGGAGGTGATGAGCAGTTATGTGGGGATCGTGCGTTCCAATATACGCCTGCAACGGGCGCTGGACCGGCTGAACCTGCTTTTTAAGGAAACAGAGGTATTGTACCATTCCACAACCATTTCTCCCCAGTTGTGCGAGCTGCGCAACCTGATCACTATCGCGTATCTGATCAGCCGGTCGGCCTCCATGCGGCGCGAAAGCCGCGGCCTGCACTTCACTACGGATTACCCGCAGAAGCTGGGCTTTGTGCAGCGGTCGCTCTTATAGGATGATTCCGGTTAGTGCGCCGGGAACGGAATGCTGTTGTCGGTTGTCAGTTGTCAGTTGTCCGTTAGGGAACCCAATTGTTCCGGCGGCCCCAAGGCCAAACCGGCAACAAATGCTGGCGCTTGCGGCCAGCATCCTGACAATGCACAACATTCGTCAGGACAACGTATCCCGCTCTTAATACTGAAAAGCGGGATTCAACGTCAGACGGGTAGCCATACTGCTGGACATTTTTAAACACAGAGTACGCCACAGAGCCACACAGAGGCTTGATTATCAACGGAAAACTTTTCGTATCTCTGTGTTGGACTCAGTGCGCTCTGTGTCCAAAACCATTTTGTCCAGTAGCGTGACGGGTAGCCGCTACCGGGGTCAAATTCGCTGGTGATCAACGGCTTAGGGGCTGCGGATTGGCAATAACCAATACCCCCGCCAGTTAATTCATTGTTACCCGCGTTACGCATTACTCCCCCCCTGCCCCGAAGAAATACTCCAGGGCTTTCAGGAAGTGGTTTTTTCTGCTGTTGGAAACGCTGACGCTCTGTCCGTTTTCCAGGACCACATACCCCCCCTTTCCGCGAATATATTTTTCCAGGTGGTTGAGGTTGATCGTATAGGACCGGTGGATGCGGATAAACTGCGGGTGGGCAGCCAGCATGCCTTCCGTAGTGCGGAGCGTTTTGCACACCAGGATCTGAGTTCCGTCGGAGAATTGCAGGCGGGTATAGTTGCCTTCTGCTTCCAGCAGGACGATCTGTTCTACTTTTTTGAAGATATAACCTTCAATGGTCGGCAGCGCAATTTTACTGCCGGGCCGGGCGTGGCGGTTCGTGCCGGCATAGAAGGGGCGCAGGGGGGGCGCATCATTGGGAAGCGTAATCATTTTCATAGCCGATAATTGTTTTAGCGTTGAACTTATCTGAGGAATAATATTACCGGAAAGCAAGGGGAATGACAATCCAAATATAGGTTATTTGTCAGGTTTCAGAATTTCGTATATTGTGCCGGACAGGATAAAAACGAGCCATGCCAAAAACACCGTCGGGTAAATTGTACAATTTGGTGAAGTCGCTCTCCGGCCCGGAGAAGCGGTACTTCAAGGTTTTTGTCAACAGCCAGGGAAATAAAGAAAACAAGTATTTTCAGTTGTTCGACGCCATAGACAAGCAGGAGGAATTTGATGACGAAGCCCTGAAGGAGGCGGTGTATGGGAATGAGTCGATTCAAAGCCGGAAATACTCGGAACTGAAGGCGTACCTTTACGACCTCATCCTGAAAAGCCTGCAATCATACGATGAGAAATCATCGGTGGGCCATCGGCTGAAAAATATGATGCAGGGCATCCGCGTGTTGTTTCGCCGGTCGCTGTTCGACGATTGCAAGGGCCATCTGGGAAAGGCGAAGAAGTTGGCCTACCGGTACGAGCAGTTCAACACCGTACTGGAGATACTGGACTGGGAGAAGCGAATAGCCTATGCAGAGGCCGATATAGACTTTCTGGATAAAGAGCTCGGCCGGATTGCTGAAGAAGAAGAACGGGTACTGGGGCAGCTTCAGGTCATTTCCGAATACCGCAATATTTTTTTCCGGTTGCTGGTGAGCCTGCGAAAGCATACCGTCGTCAAGCGGGAAGAGCAGAAGCGGATGCTGAGCGAGATCATGAAATCCCCTCTTATCAAAGATCCGGAAAAGGCCAATTCCCATACCGCCCGGGTGATATATTACCGGGTTCACTCGATCTGCCATTTTGCCAATTCCGACCAGCAGGGGTTTTATCGCAAGAATCAGGAACTCATCACCTTGATGGAGTCGGAGCCTCATCTTTTGCAGGAAGACGTTTCTGAGTACATTTCAGCCCTGAGCAACCTCATCCGGAGCTGCGGGGAGATGGGCCGCCTGGAGGAGATGGAAGACAACCTGGAGAAACTCTACCGGGTGGAGCCCAGGAGCCTGGATGACGAGCTGAAGGTCCATCGGCAATACTACCAGGCAAAATTGTCGCTTTGCATGCTGAAAGGCGCTTTCGGGGAGGGCGTCCGCATCCTGAACCGCCACCTGAAGGAGCGCAAGCGGTTTGAACAGAGCCTTTTCGAAAGCCACACCTTTTATTATATCTACTTTTACGTCACCTTTGGCGCCGGCGAGTACGGCCGGGCGCTGGACTTTCTGAACCAATGGCTGAGCCTGCCCAGTACGGTTGAAAGGCAGGATTTGCAGAGCCTGTCCCGCATCCTCAACCTCATGGTGCATTATGAGCTGGGCAATTTCGAGTTGCTGGAATCGTTGATCCGTTCGACTTACCGCTTCCTCAGGAAGCGCGACGAGCTGGATGATATGGAACGAAAAACCATCAGCCTCATTAAAAAGCTGGTGGAGGCGCCGTCAAAAAAAATGCTGAAAGAGGACTTCAACCGGTTTAAAGAACAGTTTGAAGGCCTCTCCCAGCAAGCGGGGACGCCCAGGCTGTATGCCAATGCTGTGGTAGCCTGGTTTGAGAGTAAGATCGAGGGGCGGGGGTTCTCGGAAATCTTGCAAAAGGAGTTCAGGAGGCAATTCCAGGCACCTTAACCGCGGTTGCGGCGGAAGGTGAGCTCCTGAAACGTGCTGATCCTTTCGTCGTTGCTCCTGATGTCGATACTCTCCCAAATGTAGGAACCGACATATCCCGCGCCGGAAGGGCCGAACTTGTAGCCCCCTTTTACTTTGTCGCAGGAGGGGCGTTCCAGCCTGGAACCCTTGAAATCGTCCATTGTGAGTTTTTTTCTAGCCATAACACTTCCTTTTTTGATAAAAATAAAATGGGCAACTTAAATATAGGGCCCGAAGAGATATACGGACAAACCTAAATATCGCAAAAATCAGTTTTCTGATGCGGCGTGCTGATAGGGGGGTGTTTCGTCGTTCATGCAATTTACGACATTTCTGATAAAGGCTCAAACGACGAGCTTCCGGAAGGCAGGTTGTGTCATTGAGAAAACAATTTGCCGATGATTTGCCAGGCCAGTTCGGGCTCGAAGCCGCGGCTTTGGGCGTAGCGGGCGAGTTTGTGGTTTCTTTTGTAAGAGTCCGGCTCACTCAGGCTTGCTTCTTTTTTTGTCAAAATAGCTTTTAGTGCCTCCTGGTAGTCTTCCTCTTCGATCTCTTCCATCGCTTTTCGGATACAGTAGCTGGAAACATTCCGCCGTTTCAGTTCCTGCCGGATGCGGTTGCGGCCCCATGCTTTGATGCGGAACTTGCCCCGGGCGAAAGAACGGGCGAAGCGTTCCTCGTTGAGGAAATTTTCTTCGATGAGCTCCACGATGATCTCCTCAAGCCAATCGCCGTAGACCCCCATGTCCAGCAGTTTGGAACGCACTTCCTGGTGGCAGCGGTCCTGGTAGGCACAGTATCGCTGCATTTTCGCCAAAGCATCTTCTTTGGAAATCCATTCTCCCATTGACGCGGAATATTTTGATATATACTTCTTAATAACGTGCCTTTTGCCGATTTTTCCAGTCAAAATAGCAAATACTCCAAATTTTCATCAAAACAAAACACTCGCAATCATGGATTTTGTAGTCATTCTCGAACAGGTACAATCCTTTTTTATTGCCTATGGGTTAAAGATCATCGGGGCACTGATAACGCTCGTCATCGGTTTCTGGGTGATCGGCTGGGTAACCCGGGTGGTGAATAACGCCATGGAAAAGAGGGGGTTCGACGCTACCATCCGGCCCTTTCTGGGATCTCTGGTCAACGTCGGCCTGAAAATCCTCCTCCTCCTGAGCGTCGCCAGCATGTTCGGCATCGAAACCACCTCCTTTGTCGCCATCTTCGGCGCGCTGGCATTTGCCATCGGCCTGGCCCTGCAGGGCAGCCTGGGGCACTTCGCCAGCGGCGTGCTGTTGCTCGTTTTCAAGCCCTATAAGGTGGGCGACCTGGTGTCCATCGGCGGCGGGAATACCGGCACTGTCGAAGGCATTCAGGTTTTTAATACCGTACTTCAAACATTGGACAACAAGCGCATCTTCGTCCCCAATGGCGTAGTAACCAGCAATGTGATCACCAATATTTCCGGGCAGGGCATTATCGGCGTGGAACTGGAGTTCGGCATCAGCTACGGAGACAGCATCGACCAGGCCCGCGAAGCTATCCTGAAGGTCGGCAAAGAATGCCCCTGGGTGCTGGACGACCCGGCGCAGGCAGTGGTCGTCGGATCCTGGGGCGACAGCTCGGTCAACCTGAACAGCCGCCCCTTCTGCAAAAGCGAGCACTACTGGGATACTCTTTTCTACATGCAGGAAAACGTGAAGAAGGAATTCGACAAGGTAGGCATCAGCATACCCTTCCCGCAGATGGATGTGCACCTGGATAAAGGTTAGGAGGTTCTGGCTGGGGTTGAGAAGTATTGTTCAGGCCTGCTGCGCTTTTTGTTTTTGAACCGCAGAGAACCAGGCTGCCGGACAGTTTTTTGGACATTCCCTCTCAACCTCAGCCGGCTACGCTGCCCTCCCCGGAAAATCCCGCCCATCCCGCCATCTCCCCTTTTCTATGGCGCCTTTCTGGTTTGTTCGGTTGCGTAACACAAGTTTTTGGCTCTTCTTTGAACATCCCCCCCTTCCTTCCTTTTATAGTTATGTTTGACATGTGGCCGTGCCGTCACGGCCCGCCCATCTGCTGAGCATAAACCAACACAAAAATACCTATGGATTTCAACGCAATTTTAGAACAATTACAAGGTTTTCTGACTAAGTATGCCCTTGATGCTATTGGAGCAATCCTTACTCTGGTCATCGGTTTCTGGGTGGTCGGCTGGGTCACCCGAATGGTCAAAAGGGCTATGGAAAAAAGGGAGATTGAAATATCCCTGCGGCAGTTTCTGGCTTCGATAGTGAATATCGGCCTGAAGGTGCTGCTGCTCCTGAGCGTTGCCGGCATGTTCGGTATAGAGGTAACCTCATTCATCGCTATTTTCAGCGCCCTGGCATTCGCCGTGGGTCTGGCCCTTCAGGGCAACCTGGCCAACTTCGCCAGCGGCGTGCTCATTCTCATCTTTAAATTCTATAAGGTTGGCGACTTCATCGAAGCCCAGGGCCATGCCGGTACGGTAAAAGAAATACAAATCTTCCATACCGTCCTTCAACTGCTGGACAACAGCCTGGTCATTATCCCCAACGGGCAGGTCACCAGCGGCCCCATCCGGAATTATACGATCGAAGGCTACCGCCGCCACGATGCCACCGTCGGCATTGGCTACGACGATGATATCGACAAAGCCAAGGCGGTCATCGAACAGGTGCTGAAAGACACGCCCAACGTAGAACTGGACCGGGGTTATGACATTTTCGTCAAAGAACTGGCTGACAGCTCCGTCAATTTCTCCGTCCGTTTCGTTGCCACCAACGAAAACTTCTGGCCGGCCTACCGCCATTTTATCGAACAGATCAAAAAGGAGTTCGACAGGAACGATATTGGCATCCCCTACCCGCAGATGGACGTGCATTTGGATAAAGGGTAGGAGGCTGAGGCTGAGGCTGAGGTTGAGGTTAAGGTTGAGGTTGAGGAGGCCCTGTTTTGCCGGCCTTAACCTCACCGGCCTACCCCTTCAAAAAAACCAGCACCTCCGGCCAATTCAAACCTTTCTCTCCATTGAGCGCCATCAACCCGGGAAGCCCCGGCCCCGGCTGGCCGTACCTTTGGAAACTCTCCCAGATGTGTTCCAGGTACCAGTCCGGTTCCTGGCCCCAGCGGAGGTCTTCTGCTTTCCTTTTCAGGAAGGCCGCTTTGCTGATCTCAATAAAAAAGCATTTATCATACAGGGCATTGGTTGGGCTGTCATACAGGGCCATCAGGCCTTCGGCGATGACAATATCAGCAGCACCGGAATGATCGGCGATAGCCTGGCGGAAGCGTTCGAAATCGATGGAACCAGGGTGTTCCCAGTCTACCTTGCCCCGGATACGGGGAATGGCCTCTTCCGGGAAAACGAAATCGTCCTGGTGGAGGATAACGGTGAGCAGGCCTTCCTTCCGGAAGTGGCGGGCCAGGCGCCGGGCCAGGCGTGTTTTTCCTCCGCGGCTAACGCCGCCGATGCCAATTATCATTCTTTGCGTATTTTGCGGTTCACTTTGCTGTAACTTATGGAACCGACTCCTCTGCAAATTATCGAATTCATCGCTGTAGTAAGCGGTATGACGCACGTTTACCTCCTCACCCGGCAGAAGGTCGTCGCCTGGCCGTTCGGGCTGCTCAGCGTGGGGTTGTATATTTTTATCTTTGCGGAGTCCCGCCTTTACTCCGATGTGATCCTGCATGTCGTTTACGTGATGCTCAACATTTACGGCTGGTGGAACTGGGGACACCGGCAGCCGGAAGAGGACGAGCTGCCCGTCACCCGCCTGACGCGGACTGAGATCGCCGCCTGGAGCGCCCTCATCCTGGTTGGGTTTATCGCCTGGGGCAGCGTCATGAAGGCCAACACCAATGCGGATTTTCCTTACCCCGATGCGTTTACCACCGTTGCCAGCCTGGTTGCCCAGTTTCTGCTGGCCCGCAAAAAACTGGAGAACTGGATCATCTGGATCATTGTGGACGTGGTGGCCATCAATATCTATACCCTGAAGGGGCTGTACCTGACCTCCGGGTTGTACGGGGTGTACCTGCTGCTTTGCATCAAAGGGTGGCGGGACTGGCGGAAGGCGCTGGCAGGGTGAGGGGCAGGGGCTGCTTGTTTGTTGTCTGTTGTCTGTTGTTTGTCCGGAGGCTTCTGTGAACAAGCAGCAAACAACGAGCAACTGCCACTAACCCCCAATTTTGGCGATTTGGTTTTTATCCTACTCACTGTTGCATTACAACGTTATTGGTTATCTGTGAAAGGCCCGGCTGGTTTCCATCATCCGTATGCCCCGTACCACCCTGCCCCCAGCAGGGCCGTCTTCTGGTTCAGGATCAAAGTGACCGGTGCCGCTTTGATCAGCGAAGCCAGGCGGCCCACTACGAAGAAGTGTTCATTAAAAATGTCACGGTAGGTCTCGTTCCATATCTTCGGGACGATGCCGCCGCCGATATAGATTCCGCCGGTTGCTTTGAGTTTCATGACCAGGTTGGCCGCTTCCCAGGCCAGATAGCGGAAAAACAGGTGTATAGCCTTTTGGCTGATGGGGCTGCCCGCCGCTGCGGCCCGGCTGATGGCCGGGGCTTCAATATGTTCCAGAGTAGGGGGCGGTTCCATCCCTTCCACGTCCCTCAGGAAGCGGAAGATATTGGTGATGCCCATTCCTGATACCACCCTTTCCCAGCTAACATGGCCGTACTGCTCGGCAAGGTAGTTATATAAACGCCAGTCGATTTCCTCCCGGGGCGCAAAATGAGCGTGCCCTCCTTCTGTGGCGAAAGGGCGGTACGCCTTTCCGTCCCAGAACAATCCGCCCTCGCCCAGGCCCGTGCCGGGAGAGATGACTGCGCCGTTCCCCGGTTCGGGGTTTTCTCCCGGGTGGATAAGTTGGAGGTCCTCCTCCTGCAACGCCGCCAGGCCGTAGCAGTTGGATTCCAGGTCGTTGATCAGGAAAACCGTGTCCATATCCAGGGCATGTTGGATGCCCAGGCTGTCGATATCCCAGGGCAGGTTGGTGCCCTGGGCTTTGCCTTGTTTTACCGGCCCGGCGAAGGAGACGCTCATCCGTTTTGGCATCCCGGTTTTCCCGCAGAAATCCCGGGCCATATCGACCAGGGAATCCCACCTGGAGGAAGCATAACGATGTTCTTCCTTGATGGCCGGCGCGCCGTTTTCTATCGCAAAAAGGGCCATATCGGCTTTGGTGCCCCCGACGTCGACGGCAAGCAGGGCCTCGCCTTCCGCCAGTGGTTTCTGCCGGGGGAACGCGATGGGGATGAGAGGTTGTTGCATGAATCGTTATTTATTGCGTTTCCTGTTCAATCCACGATCATCCTTTCCCTGTCCAGTTCCTGTTGCACGATGTTTTCCGGCAGTTCCCGGTATTCGTACTCCTGGTTGCGGAGCTGCGGCGTGAAGCCTGCCTCGCGTATGGCGTCCTGGATGCCCTGGGCGGTAAAGCGGAAGCGGGCGCCGGCGGCGGAGACGACATTCTCTTCGATCATGATGGAGCCGAAGTCGTTGGCGCCGGCGTGGAGGCAGAGCTGGGCCACCTGTTTGCCTACGGTCAGCCAGGAAGCCTGGATGTTGGTGATGTTGGGCAGCATGATGCGGCTCATGGCGATCATGCGCACGTATTCATCGCCGGTGCAGGTATTGCGGGCCCGTCTGAGGCGTTTGAGGATGGTGTCCTCGTCCTGGAACGGCCAGGGGATAAAGGCGATGAAGCCTTTGGCGCCTTCCGGTTTTTGGGCCTGCACTTCGCGGATGCGCGCCAGGTGGTCCATGCGTTCGTAGTTGGTTTCAATGTGGCCGAACATCATGGTGGCGGAGGTCGTCAGGCCCACTTTGTGGGCGGCGCGCATGATGTCGAGCCATTCCTGGCCGCCGCATTTGCCTTTGGAGATGAGGCGGCGCACCCGGTCGCTGAGGATTTCGGCGCCGGCGCCGGGCAGGGAGTCCAGGCCGGCGTCCTTCAGGGCCTGAAGCACTTCGAGGTGGGTCGATTGTTCCAGTTTGGTGATGTGGGCCACTTCCGGCGGGCCGAGGGCGTGCAGTTTGAGGGTGGGATAGAGTTCCTTGAGTTGCCGGAAGAGGTTGGTGTAGAAGTCGAGCCCCAGGTCCGGGTGGTGGCCGCCCTGCAGCAGCAGTTGTTCTCCGCCGAAGCGGAAAAGCTCCTCGATCTTCTGTTTGTATTGCTCTATAGTCGTGATGTAAGACTCTTCGTGGCCCGGGCGGCGGTAGAAGTTGCAGAACTTGCAGTTGGCGATGCAGACGTTGGTGGTATTGGAGTTGCGGTCGATGATCCAGGTGACGGTGTTATTGGGCACGTGGCGCCGCCGCAGCCGGGCGCCGACGTACATCAGTTCGGCTGTTGAAGCCTTTTCAAAAAGGAATACGCCTTCTTCGGCAGTCAGGAATTCCAGGTTCAGCGCCCGGTGCAGCAGTTCGTCAACCTTCATATCTGTTAGCTTGTTCTTTAGTATTAGCAGGAAATAGCCTGTTTCGAAAGAAACAAAGATAGGGAAGTCCGGTTTAGAAAGGTTCAAAGAATATTGAAAGTTTAAAATTTTGCAGGAAAAAGGATCATTTTCGGGAGCCTGTTGCCTGGTTAGGATAAATTTCGTATCTTTGCAGAAATCAATGAAAAAGAACTCGGAAGAGGGAGCCTGGAGGTTCCCTCTTTTTAATTCTATATCGACGCAGTGGTAGAATCCAAGATCAGGCCGCTTCTGGACGAAAAATTCCGGGAGGACGAATTTGCAGACTGTTTCCTCATAGAGGTACAATTACACGCCGACAACAAGCTCGAAGTATTTATCGACAGCGACACAGGAGTGACCTTTGAGAAGTGTCAGAAGATTAGCCGTTACCTGGAGCAATTCCTCGATGAAGAAGGCTGGCTGGGAGATCAATACGTGTTGGAAGTTTCCTCGCCGGGAATTGCCCGGCCGCTGAAGCTCCGGCGGCAGTACCCCCGGAACATAGGCCGCAGGGTGGAGGTCAGCCTGAACGAAGGCGGGAGTAAGGAAGGCATCCTGTCAGCCGTTGGCGAAGCGGACATCACCCTCGAAGAGAAAATACGGGTAAAGGAGGGGAAGCGTAAGAAAACGCAGATTCTGCAAACCAGGATACCCTTCGAGGACATAAAGAAAACAGTTGTTAAAGTATCATTTTAAATACCATATCCAATGATGAACCTGGTGGATACTTTCTCGGAATTCAAAGCCGGGAAGAATATAGACCGTCCGACCATGGTGCGTGTGCTGGAAGACGTATTCCGCACGCTGATTCGCAAAAAATTCGGCACGGACGAAAATTTCGATGTAATTGTCAATACAACCAAAGGAGACCTTGAACTCTGGCGCGTGCGCGAGATCGTTCCCGACGGGGAGGTGACCGACGACCGCAGCCAGATTTCCATATCCGAGGCGCTGGCCATCGATGAGGACTACGAGATCGGGGAGGAATGTTATGAACAGCTCCATCTGGAAGACTTTGGCCGCCGCGCCATCATGGCTGCCCGGCAGACGCTGATCTCCCGGATCATGGAACTGGAAAAAGACGAGGTCTACCGCCGCTACAGCGAACGCGTCGGAGACATCATCGTCGGGGAGGTCCATCAGATCCTGAAGCGCGAACTACTCATCCTGGACGACGCGACGGGCACCGAACTGGTGCTGCCCCGGACAGAGATGATCAAGGGCGATTTCTTCCGAAAGGGCGACATGGTGCGGGGCGTGATCAAGAAGGTGGAGATGAAAAACAACAACCCCGTCGTTATCCTTTCCCGGACGGACAGCCTCTTCCTGGAGAAATTGCTGGAACAGGAAGTGCCGGAGATCGAGGACGGGCTGATCACCGTGCGCCGCATCGTCCGCATTCCCGGCGACCGCGCCAAGGTGGCTGTCGAATCCTATGACGACCGGATCGACCCGGTCGGCGCCTGCGTCGGCATGAAAGGGTCGCGCATCCACGGCATTGTCCGTGAACTGCGCAACGAAAATATCGACATCGTCAACTACACGAACAACGCCACGCTGTTCATCCAGCGTGCCCTGACGCCGGCGAAGGTGACGACGATAGACCTGGACCTGGACAAACAGCACGCCAATGTTTTCCTGGAACCAGACCAGGTTTCCCTCGCCATCGGCAAGGGAGGGACCAACATCAAACTGGCCAGCCGCCTGACCGGTTTCGAGATCGACGTTTACCGCAACACGGTTGATGAGATCGAGATCGACGATGTCGACCTGGAAGAATTCAAGGATGAGATCGATGACTGGGTGATCGACGCGCTCAAGAGCATTGGGTGCGATACGGCGCGCAACGTCCTCGAACTGAAAAAAGAGGAACTGCTCCGCCGCACCGACCTGGAAGAAGAGACGGTCGACGAAGTGCTTCGCATCCTGGCCGCCGAGTTTGAAGAAGAAGAAGGACAGTAAATATCCCGGGGCCGGACGCGGGATAGACACCCCACATCCGGCCCGGCGAAATAAACCGGATTAACCGAACTCTTTCCGGCTATAGTGTGTTCGATTGGAGTGCAATAAGCTGAAAAGGAAAGCAAAACGAGTGTTTTTCTCGTTTTTATACAAGTAGAGTTACTGAATAGACAGTAATCGTCTTATCTTTGCAAAAGCTATCCGGGCATCCACTCGCGGCCTGCTCCGGAGCATCAATGAGAATTATCACTTTGGTGGGCAAAAGTTTTCTCCAAATCGCCTTTTATTTTATTCATCCAAAAAAGATAATAAGATATGTAAGGAAAGCCGTAATTTCTGAGAGAAGCTTTTGCTTATCGGTAAACGTTGCATAAGTACTAAAACTTCATAATGGCGAAACGTTTAATTAAGATAGCAAAAGAGTTGAATGTGGGGACGACCACTATTGTTGAGCATCTCACCAATAGTGGTTTCGATATTGAGAACAAGCCAACCGCTAATGTCACGGATGAGATGTATGCGGAGTTGCTCAAGGAGTTTCAGAAATCCATCGCTATCAAGGAAAAAGCCGACCAGCTGGTCATTGGCAACCGCCCGACTTCACCTCCTCTTCCTCCAAAAGAAAAAAGAAAAGACATCCTGCCGCCAACAACACCCAAAGAAGAAGCCCTAAAGAAGAAACCGGCTCCTGAACCACAGGATAAGGGACAAGGCCCTGCCGAAAATGGCAAGGACAAGGCTGCCGAAGAACCTGCCCGCCCGCAGGCCAGGCTTAAAGTGCTGGGCAAGATCGACCTGGAGAGCCGCCTGAAGCACAAAACTACGGACAGCCAGCCGGCCGAAGACAAAACGGCAAAACCGGAACCCCGGCAGGAAGGCCCCAAGCCGGCGCCGAAAGAGGAACCCAGGCCCAAGCCAGAGCCGGAGAAGGCGCCGGAGGCGGAAGTAAAGCCGGAGGGCAAAGCCGAAGAAAAAGCGGAAAAGCCAGCCCCGCCTCCCGCAGAAAAAACGGAGCCGCCCCAGGTGAAGGCAGAGCCGCCGGCAGAGAAGAAAACAGAAGAGCCGAAGAAGGAAGAACTCAGGGAAAAAGCGCAGCCGGAACCGGCGAAGGTTGAAAAAGAAGAACCGGCAAAACCGGAAGCCGCCAAAGCAGAAGCGGCAGCTCCGGCCGGCGAAGCTGCCAAGGGCCCGGAAAAGAGCGATGTGGTTCGTGCCGAAGCGCCGGAACTCCGGGGCCTGAAGATCCTGGGCAAGATCGACACCAACAAGCTCGAACGCCCCAAACGCAAGAAGAAAAAAGAAAAGAAAGAGGTGGTCAAAGCGGACGATAAGAAGAAGAAACCCGCCGCCCCCGATTCAGATCAGGATAAGCAACCCCGCAAAAAACGGAGGAGGACCCGCAAGAAGGTCGCCGCCACACCTGGCAGCGGGAAAAGCACCGGCCCGGCCGGCGGCAAGGGCCGGCGTACCCGTGGCCGCAAAGAAGAAGACGTAAAGGAGGTCTCTCAGAAGGAGATCGAAGAGAAGATCAAGGCTACCATGGCGCGCCTCTCCGGCGGCGGAAAGAAGAAACGCCAGAAAATGCGCCGCGACAACCGCGAACGCCTGCGTGAACGGCAGGAACAGCGCGAGCAGGAACAGCAAACCGAAAACCTCCAGGTTACGGAGTTTGTCTCTGTGCAGGAACTGGCCAATATGATGGACGTGCCGGTCACCGACGTGATCACCACCTGCATGAACCTCGGCGTGATCGTATCCATCAACCAGCGCCTCGATGCCGAGATCATCGAGCTGGTTGCCGAAGAGTTTGGCCATGAAGTAGAATTCATCAGCGCCGAAGAGCATGTGGAAGAGGAAGAGGAGATCATCGACGACCCGGAAGACCTGGAACCTCGCGCTCCCATCGTCACCGTGATGGGCCACGTGGACCACGGTAAGACCTCTCTGCTCGATTACATCCGGAAGGCCAGCGTCGTCGAAGGCGAAGCCGGCGGTATCACGCAGCACATCGGCGCTTACGAGGTCGTTGTCGGCGAGGAGAACCGAAAGATCACCTTCCTCGATACACCGGGCCACGAAGCGTTCACCGCTATGCGTGCCCGGGGCGCCAAGGTGACCGACATCGCCGTTATCATTATAGCCGCCGACGATAACATCATGCCTCAGACCAAAGAGGCCATCAGCCACGCACAGGCCGCTAACGTGCCCATGGTTTTTGCCATCAACAAGGTGGATAAGCCCGATGCCCATCCCGAACGCATCAAGCAGGAACTGGCATCCATGAACTTCCTGGTTGAAGACTGGGGCGGGAAATACCAATCCCAGGACATCTCCGCCAAAACCGGCCAAGGTGTGGATGAGCTTCTGGAAAAAATCCTCCTGGAAGCGGAGATGCTGGAGTTGCAGGCTAACCCGGGCCGGGAAGCCATCGGCACCATACTCGAAGCTTCGCTGGATAAGGGTCGCGGTTACGTGGCCAAGGGGCTCGTACAAACCGGCACGCTGCAAATCGGCGATCCTGTCGTTGCCGGCGAGCATTCCGGAAAAGTGAAAGCCATGTTTAACGAGCGCGGTAAGCGCGTTCAGGAAGCCGGCCCTGCCACTCCGATCCTGATCCTTGGCCTCAGCGGCGCCCCGCAGGCGGGCGAGCGCTTCAAGGTGACGGAAAACGAGCAGGAAGCCCGGCAGATCGCTTCCAAACGGGCGCAGATCGCGCGCGAGCAGGCCAACCGGGCTACCAAGCGGATCAGCCTCGACGAAATCGGCCGGCGCCTCGCGCTCGGGAACTTCAAGGAACTCAACCTCATCGTCAAAGGCGACGTGGACGGATCCGTTGAGGCGCTCTCCGACTCCCTCATCAAGCAGTCCATCGAATCGGTACAGGTCAATGTCATCCACAAGGCTGTGGGCCAGATCGTCGAATCTGACGTGCTGCTCGCTTCCGCTTCCGACGCCATCATCATCGGCTTCCAGGTGCGGCCTTCCCTGGCCGCCCGCAAACTGGCGGAACGGGAAGGGGTACAGATCAAATTGTATTCCATCATCTACGAAGCCATCGACGAGGTGCGCGCCGCGATCGAAGGGATGCTCGAGCCGACGAAGGAAGAAAAGATCGTCGGCCAGGCCGAGGTGCGGGAAGTGTATAAGATCAGCAAGGTGGGCACCGTTGCAGGTTGTTATGTACAGGAAGGAAGGATCACGCGCAACACCCATGTCCGCCTGATCCGCAACGGCATCGTCGTTTATCCGGCCAAGGAAGGGCAGGTCGCCGAGATCGCCTCCCTCAAGCGTTTCAAAGAGGATGTGCGGGAGGTGAAATCCGGCCTGGAATGCGGTATATCGATCAAGAACTTCAACGACATCAAGGCAGGAGACGTGATCGAAGGATACGAGATCATTGAGATCAAACAGACGCTGGATTAATATCCGGTTGTTTTAATACCCAAAGCGGCATTGCCGGGGATTCCCGGCAATGCCGCTTTCGTTTTCGGCGCATTTGCGTTGCAGCTTAATGTCCGGATTGGCGCCGGATGGCCAGGTCGCTGTAAGAAACCTCGACGAGGTCCTCGTCTTTTATTTTGAATAAATTGAGGTAGTACTGGCACTGCCGGCGCAGTTTTTCTTCCCCGATGCTCCCATCCCGGTCGATTGCTTCTATCTCGACGAAGCTGCCGAGGTGTTGCACCTCGTCGATGTGGAACTTCACATTTTCGATAAAGTAAATCTGCCGGCGCTTGGAGACTACTGCGAGTACGCCAAGAGCGGCAGTGAGTACTTCTTTGAGGCCATCGCGCGATGGCGTTTTGTAGAGGGAGATATCCGACCGTTTGGGGCCGGCCAGGTCGTTGCGGAAGTAATGGATCAGGGCGTTCTCGATGTTTCCTTCCCGCAGTTTGAGCCGTCCGTTGGGCACGTTGAAGTAGGTGTCGGTCTGGTGGTCCGTCCCGATGAATTCGGCTTGCTGTTTGTCGAGCAGGTCGCGAATTTCTTCGGGATGGCTGCACCGGGCCTTGATCTCTATATTGATTCGTTGCATCAGCTGGGTTTTCTTTTGGCGAAACGCAGCGACAAAAATACAAATAGCCCAATTAACAATGCGTATACCCAGGCGGGAAATATTTGCCCGCTGACGGCTATCGGGGCCATATCGCCGGTAAGGGTGAAAGCCGCCCAGAAGAAGGGGTGAGCGTGCATGGCGCCGGGCTGGGAGATGAACTGCAGTTTAGCGGCCCGGAGCGCTTCGTCTTTGGGGCGCCCGTCTTTCAGTTGTTGGTAAAAAGACGCCATCAGTGCCGCCGATTCCCGGTCGCTTACCCGCCACAATGTGGTAGCCAGGCTTTTTGCCCCGGCATAGGAGAATCCCCGGGCGATGCTGATCACTCCTTCCCCCCGCCTCAGCTCGCCCACGCCGGATTCGCAGGCGCTGATCACGACCAGGTCTGCCTGCAGGCGCAGGGAGTAAAGGTCTTTGGCGTAGAGCAGTTCGTTTTGAAGGGTGTCGGGCACTTCGGCGAAAGCCAGGTAGGAGTATTCGCCCTCCTCGTCGTTGGCTTTGGCGTGTGTAGCCAGGTGTATGATACTGTAGTAGGGCGCATCGGCCAGGAAGCGTTCGCGGGTGGCGTCCGTTCCCTTGTAGACACGGGTGCGCAACAGCCGCTTGATGGCCTGTACTTCTTTTACATTGCCTGTCAGCCTGCCCAGGTTGCGGCGGCGGGAAGCCAGCGAGGTGTCCTGTCCGGGCGGGTCGCTGAAGGAGGGGGCAAAGGCGAGGACCCAACGGCGGCGGGCCGCATAGGCAGCGGTTTTCATTTCCTGGAGCAACCGGGCAGAGTGGGCGTAGCTGATCTGGAAGTCCCGGATCAGATAGGGATACGACGAGAAGTTTCGGAATGCCGGGCCGGCAGCTTCCCGCAGCAAGGCTTCAAAAGGCACATACTCCAGTATGCCGTCCGGAACGATGATGAGGCGCTCCGGCAACAGGTGGGCCACCGGTTGCACCAGGCTTTGATATAGCTGGTATCCATAGGCGGCGTATTGCTCCGCCAGCGAATCCTCCTGCGACTGGCTCCACCCGTAAATGCTTTCCCGAAAGCCGAGCACAGCTTCGGCCAGGCCTTTTTCCTTCGGTTTTTTTACGATTGACACGTCCCCCTGCCGGATAACGAACAGGAACAGATGATCGTCTCCCAGAAAATACTGCAGCAAGGCCTGGCCGGGCGCCAGCAGCCCTTCCTGTATTTCCCGGGGCGCCAGCGGGGCTGCCGGATACCGGAGCCGGTGCTCCTTCGGATGTTGCCGCCGAATGGAATCCATAACCTGGTGGTACGCCTGCTTGAGGTTGAAAATCTCGCTGTTGAGTTCGTGAACTTCCGGGCCGCCATCTCCACCTTGCTGCAGTTCATATCGACGGTTTTCCCGCTCAATGATGGCCTTTTTCAGCCGGTTCTCTTCTTCCTGCAAACTTTCCGGAATTGCGGAAGCAAGAACGGCCCCCGCCATCTGCATGGCTTCCTTCAATAACAAAGCCTTGCTGCGCTCCGCATAACCAAACGCCTGCTCCAGGTATAAAAGGCTGTCCGATTCCTGATACAGGTGGTACTTGCAGTTGATCGCCGCCTCGAAAATGTAATAAAACCGCTCCAGCAAATACTGCTTCGACCCCGGCTCGGTGAAAGTGCTGTTGATGTACTCGATCAGCTCGATGCAAAGGTCAAACCAGTACGAGGCTTCGTGCAGCTGGCTCTTCCCCCATCCTGCTTCATAGGCTTTTTGATGGTTCTTGGCTTTGAAGTAGAGGGTGATGAGGAGGTCATCAAGGGTATTCTTGTGATTTTCAAAGGGATGGTCTGATTTTTTGTCAAATTCTAAAACTTCAAAACATCTATTCATGTATATTTCTGCTAACTTAAATCTTTTCAGGTTTGTATAACAAGCAGCAATTTTGGAATAGACATTTGCAACATAACCATTTTCCTGGTCGCCTAATATCTCAAAGATTTCCACTACTTTTTGGAATTTACTAATGGCTTTTTCATATTCCTTAAAGTAGTAATGAGTATTCCCAATAAGATCGATCGAATAGGCAACTCGTTTAGAATGATTACCAAATAATTGTTTACATAGAATCAATTCTTCATTAAAACTTCGTATCGCTTTTTCATAATCATCAAAATAATTATATGCTCTCCCTTTCTTTTCGAGAATACTAATCATTTTTTTATCTCTATCAGGGTATGGAAGTTTTTTTGCATGGGAGGTTGCCTTATCAAGGTGTTCTAGCGAAGAAGATTTTTTCCCAAGAAACTTGTAGCATTCTCCCATTGAAATGTGGATATCTGCAAGGTTTTCCCTTGGGCAATCGCTTGATTCATAGCAAATTGCCAATAGCTTATTAAAACAATCTATGGCCAGTACGTGGTCATTCAATCGGTTATAGGTTTTGCCCAAGGCTGCATAGAGTTTCACCAGAGTTTCACCACTAATAGGAGAAACAGGATTAGAGTTAAAGATATTTAAAGCTAATTTATAAGCATTTAATGCATCCTGCCACCTTCTTTCCTTTGAAAAAGAAAATCCTTTTAAAAAAAACAATTCAAATAACTCTTCATCAAATTTAGATAAACCTACTGCATTAAAAAGCAGTTCTGTATCTTCTAGCCAATAAAGGGCTTCTTTATATTTTTTCTCGTCAGTTAAACAAATTGCGATTTGCACCTTTCGAGATAGAACTTCTTCCTGTTCTTCTTCTAAAAAGTTTTCTTCTTTTATGATTTTATTTATCCAAGATTGGTAATGTGATAATGAATCTGAAGAGCAAGTAAATGCATTCTCCGGTTGAGAATTTTGCTGAAACGTTTTGAAAGGAGAGATCAACAGGAATATGGATAAAATTGGTACAGGTCCCATCTTTTTGTCAAAAAATTAACATTTTTTTTTGTGAAGTCATTAAAAAAATATCTCCGTGCATGAAAAGTTGGGTAAAGACTCAAAGATAACGACTCAAGACAAAGCATTCGGCATAGGATTCCTGCAAAGCCCTCAACGCCAAATCCGCGCGGTTTGGTATCCAAGCACTATCCTTGGTTTTACAAAATTAAAGTCTGGTTTTTCATTTGGGGATAACCAAGGCCTAACGACCTACCCTGGCAATGGATTATCAGCCCTACGGGATTATGGCCTTCCAATGCCGGTCCTGGGATCACCAAAGGCAGCTACGTAATCTGTTACTATCAGGATTTTTCATTTCTTACTACAGCCAGTTTGAGTTGTCCAGGTGGATATTTGTTGAGAAGATGCGGAAGATGGCTGCAATGAGTTGATCATAGAGATGATAGCTTAATGTGCGGCAGAGAAGCAATAGCGTCAGATATTCAACGCGTTTTCTGTTTTCCGGAAGAGCTATCGGTTAAATGTTTTGCAATCGGGAAAAAAAATAGCTTCTCTTCCACTTAAAGGGAAGAGAAGCTAAAGTTAGAGATAGAAGAAAAATTGGGCTATTTGTCTTCTTCTTCTGATTCCTTATTATCTTCTTCGTCATTATCCTGGTCCTGCAGCTGCTCCTTCAACTCCGAAAAAGCGGCCAAATCGCCGAGGGTTGACTTTTCGACGGAGGACTGCGTCTTTTTGACGGCGCGGCTGGTACGTCGGCGTTCTTCCTGTTTTTCTTTGCGGACCTCCTGTTCGGCTTCGCGTTCGATATCTTCGCGGTAGCGGAGGTGGGAAACCAGGATGCGCTTGTCGTCGCGGTTGAATTCGATGACTTTGACGGTCAGCACCTCATCCACTTCGGCCAGTTGGCCGTCTTCCTTGCGGATGTGTTTGATCGGGGCGAAGGCTTCCAGGCCGTAGGGCATCTGTACGATGGCGCCCCGGTCGTCGCGGCGGACGATGGTGGCCTCGTGGTAAGAGCCGACGGGGAATACGTTTTCGAATGTATCCCAGGGGTTCTCTTCCAGTTGCTTATGGCCGAGGGAGAGCTTGCGGTTGTCCTTGTCGATCTCGAGGATCATGATATCGATCGTCTCACCTACCCTGGTGAATTCCGAGGGGTGGGAGAAGCGCTTGGTCCACGACAGGTCGGAGATGTGGATCATGCCGCCGATGCCTTCCTGCAGTTCGACAAATACGCCATAGGGGGTGAGGTTTTTGACCTCGCCGCTGTGGCGGCTGCCTTCGGGGAAGCGCACTTCGATGTCGCTCCAGGGGTCCTTGGACAGTTGTTTGATGGAGAGGGACATCTTGCGGTCGTCGCGGTCGATGGTCACCACTTTGGCCTCGTACTCCTGCCCCAGCTTGAAGAACTCGCGGGCGTTGATCGGCTGGTTGCTCCAGCTCACCTCGGACACGTGGATGAGGCCTTCCACGCCGGGCTGTATTTCCAGGAAGGCGCCATAGTCCTCGATGTTGACGATCTTGCCTTTGACGACGGACCCTTCCCTGATCTCTTCGCTGAGGACCTCCCACGGGTGGGGTTGCAGCTGCTTGAGGCCGAGGGATATCCGCTTCTTGTTCTCGTCGAAGTCGAGCACAACCACGTTGATCTTCTGGTTGAGCGACAGCACCTCGCTGGGGTGGCTGATGCGGCCCCAGGAAATGTCGGTGATGTACAGGAGGCCGTCTACGCCGCCCAGGTCGAGGAAGGCGCCGAAGTCCGTAATGTTCTTGACGAGGCCTTCGAGAACCTGCCCTTTTTCGAGGCTGGCAATGATGGCTTCGCGCTGCTCCTGCAGGTCGCTTTCGATGAGGGCTTTATGGGAGACCACGGCGTTCTTGATCTGCTCGTTGATCTTGACCACTCTGAACTCCATCGTCTTGCCGACGTATGAATCGTAATCGATGATGGGCTTAATGTCGATCTGGGAACCCGGGAGAAAAGTCTCCAGGCCACCGCAGTCGACGATCAGGCCGCCTTTGGTCTTGCTGATCACCGTGCCTTTCAGTACCGTCCTGTTCTCATAAGAGTCGACGATGTTCTCCCAGGCGCGCAGCAGTTTGGCCTTGCGGCGGGAGAGTACCAGCTGTCCGCGGGCGTCTTCCTGTTGTTCGACGTAAACTTCAACTTCGTCACCGACGGCCAGGTCGGGGTTCTCGCGAAATTCGGAAAGGGAGACCAGTCCGTCGGACTTGAAGTTGATATCCAGGACGACATCGCCGTCGTGGATGGACGTCACCTTGCCCTTTACGATCTCGTTTTCAAATACGGAAGTCAGCGTGGACTCGTATTGTTCCGTGTACTTCTCGACTTCTTCTTCGCTGTAGGAAGAACCCAGCCCGGATTTGTTCCCGACCGACCAGTCGAAATCATCGTGAGCGGTTTCGGCGATTACGGTTTCCTCTTCCGGCAATTCGATCTCTTCATCTTCATCTTCCTCCTCTTCCTCGCCATCGTCGGATGCTTCCACCTCTTCCTCTTCTGCCTCCACCTCTTCCTCTTCGGAATCTTCCTCTTCGGTTTCGACTTCTTCCCCGGCAGCCGGAGCGGCTACCTGCTCTTCTTCTGCTTCCTCCGTTTCAGCAGCCGGAGTTTCCTCCGCAGCTTCTTCTGCAACGGGCGCCTCTTCCTGTACCGGTTCTTCCGGGGCTTCTTCTTTGGCTTCAACGGCGGGCGCCGTTTCCTCCACCGGTTGTTCTACCGGCTGTTCTTCGGGCGTTTCCTGCCCTTCTTGTTCGATGTCTTTGTTGTCATCCAGCATTGAAAGAATGCTTTTTTGGTTAACGAATATTTTTTAGCGGGGCAAAGGTACGGGAATTCTGCTGCAATAGAAAATATATTTTAGAAAAAGGCGCTGAATATTAGAAGGTTAAAGGCATTGAGCTGAAAATTCTTATTTTAGCGCAAATTACTGAACAAAACGAAGAGTTATATGAGCGATCAACGCCCCTGGCTGAAACAATACCCCCATGGCGTTCCGGCCAATATCAACCCGGATGCTTATGCCACCCTGGTAGAACTGTTTGAGGAAACCTTTGAAAAGTACAGGAAGAAGCCCGCCTTTTCCTGTATGGGCAAGGAGATCACATTTGACCAGGTCGACAAGCAATCCAGGAGTTTCGGCGCTTACCTGCAATCCCGGGGGTTGGAGCCGGGCGACAAGATCGCCATCATGATGCCCAACCTGCTGCAGTATCCCATCGTATTGTTCGGCGCGCTGCGGGCCGGGCTGGTTGTCGTCAATACGAACCCCCTCTATACCCCCCGGGAGATGCGGCACCAGTTTTCCGACTCGGGCGCAAAGGCAGTCGTCATCGCCGAGAACTTCGCCGCCAACCTGGAGCGAATCCTGGCCGATACCAATATTAAAACGGTAATCCCCACCAGCATCGGCGAAATGCTCGGCTTCCCGAAAAAACAGATCGTCAACTTTGTGGTGCGCAACATTCGCAAGATGGTGCCCAGGTACAACATCCCCAACACCGTTACCTTTACCGAAGCTGTAAACCAGGGCAAGCGGTTTTCGCTCAAGGAACACAAAGGCTCTGCCGATGATGTCATCCTGTTGCAGTATACCGGCGGCACCACCGGTGTCTCCAAGGGGGCTATGCTGACCAACCGCAACCTGGTGGCCAACATGCTGCAAATCCGTGCATGGATGATGCCTTTCCTCAAAGAAGGGGAGGAAATCGCCCTTTGCCCGCTTCCGATGTACCACGTATTTGCCTTTACCGTCAACTGCCTGGCCCTGATGAGCATTGGCACCTTGTCGGTGCTGGTCACCAATGCGCGCGACCTCAGCTCGGTGATCAAGGCCATGAAGGATTATCCGGTATCCCTGATGACCGGAGTGAATACTTTGTTCAATGCCCTGGCCAATCACAAAGACTTCGGCACGGTAGACTTCAGCAGCCTTAAAGTAACCGTGGGCGGGGCAATGGCCGTGCAGCGCCCCGTTGCCGAACAGTGGCAAAAGCTGACCGGCTGCCCGCTCTCCGAAGGCTACGGCATGACGGAAGCCTCGCCGGTAGTGACCACCAACCCGCTCGACAATACCGGCCGCCTGGGCACCATCGGGCTGCCCATCCCGTCCACCGACGTGCGCATCGTCGACGACCACGGCAACATCCTGGGACCCAACCAGGCGGGCGAGCTCCAGGTCAAAGGGCCGCAGGTCATGAAGGGCTATTACAACCGCCCGGAAGATACGGCCAATACTATCGTGGACGGATGGCTGAAGACCGGCGACGTGGCCATGGCCACCGATGACGGCTTCTTCCAGATCGTCGACCGCCAGAAAGATATGATACTCGTTTCCGGCTTCAACGTATATCCCAACGAGATCGAGGAATACGTCGCCTCCCACCCCAAAGTGCTGGAGTGCGCCGCCATCGGCATCCCCGATGAGAAATCGGGAGAGGTGGTTAAGCTATTCGTCGTAAAAAAGGAGAAAAGCCTCAATGATAAGGAGATCATCGGCTACTGCCGCGAAGGCCTGACCAACTATAAGATTCCCAGGCAGGTGGAGTTTCGCGACGAGCTGCCCAAGACGAACGTGGGCAAGATACTGAGGCGCAAGCTGCGGGAGGAGGAGATGGCGAAAAGGAAGGGCTGATCGAGGACAGGTCATTGGTTATTACTGCGGCCGGGCGGGGGCTGGTTATTGGTTATTACAGGGGTTTTATGGAACCTGGTTATTGGTTATTCTGGCTACCTGAAGCCGGTGGTGTCATTCTGCACAATAACCTGCTCCCGCTCGAAGAGCCGGGAGCTTCATAATCAACAACCCTTCATAACCAATAACTCCTTCCCATCCGCAAATACAAAATCCCGAAATACCTGTACCATCCAAATCAAAAGCTTAAACTTCCATAAAATGCCTTCCAAAAAAATAGACGCCGCCAACGCCCCCAAGCCCGTCGGCCTGTACCCCCACGCCCGCCGCGCGGGCAATCTGCTGTTCCTCTCCGGCATCGGCCCCCGCGACCCGGAGACGGACGGCGTGCCCGGCCTAAAGCAAAGCCCCTCGGGCAACTATACCGAGTTTGACTTCGAAGCGCAGTGCCACTCCGTTTTCCGGAACGTGCGCCTCGTGCTGGAAGCCAGCGGCGCCCGCTGGGAAAACCTGGTGGATGTGACCGTCTTCCTGACCGACATGCAGCGCGACTTCCATACCTACAACCGCATTTACGCAGAGTACTTTAAAGACAACCAGCCCTGCCGGACGACGGTGGGCATTGATGCGCTGCCAACGCCGATAGCTATAGAGCTGAAGTGTATAGCCGTTCTGGAATCCTGATGTCATGGCCGTCTGGGCAATGGCCGGGCGGCTCCGGAAGACGGGAATAACCGGCCAGTTGTCTCCCGTCGGCGGCATCAGTTCAACCGCATCGGCGCCACCATCCGAAACTGCGGAATGCCCACCTGAAATTCCTTGCTGTCCACATCGCGGCGCATGAGGTAGGCGCCGTGCATGCGGCCGATGCCGGTGGTGAGGTCACACCAGGACGCGTATTCGTGTTTCTGGCCGGGAGCAAGCACCGGCTGCTGCCCGATGACCCCTTCCCCTTCCACCTCGCGGATGGTGCCGTTGGAATCCCAGATGAACCAGTGGCGGCGCAGCAACTGCACCGTATCGGTGCCGAGGTTCTCTATAGTAATATGGTATGCGAAGATGTAACGATTGAGGGCCGGGCGGGAGTAAGCGGCCTGGTAGGAGGGCGTTACGGTGACCTTTATGCCTTCGGTGATGAGGGTTTCCATTACATTACTGTCCTTTTTTGTAACTATTTAGGTTTTATGGTATTTCGGTGTTATGGTTTTACGGTTGGCACAAAGCGGGCCCTGAGATGGCTTGGCCGCAACACCGGAACACCATAACACCGCCAAACCTAAACCGTTATTCTTTTTTAAATGAAATCTCTGACAATCATTTCGGCTTTCTCAAAGGCTTTTTCTAATACATCATTAACCAGCACCACGTCGAATTTGTTCTCATAAGCCATTTCCTCGGCGGCGCGGGCCAGTCTTTTTTTCAAGGTTGTTTCATCTTCGGTGCGGCGGGCAGTGAGGCGTTTTTCCAAGGCTGCCATGGATGGCGGTTTGACGAAGACGGCCAGGGCTTCGCGGGGGTAGGCCTGCTTGATGTTCATGGCGCCTTTGACGTCGATGTCGAAGATGATGTGTTTGCCTTCTGCCCAGAGGCGTTCCACCTCGCTTTTGAGGGTGCCGTAGAAGAGGCCCTCGTATACTTCTTCCCACTCCACGAAAGCATCCTGGCCGATGAGTTCCTCGAAACGTTCCCGGCTGATGAAGTAGTAATCGCGGCCTTCTTTTTCGTGGGGGCGCCGGGGGCGGGTGGTGGCGGAGATAGAAAAGGACAGCTCGTCGAATGTATCCAGGAGGTGGTGTACGATGGTCGTTTTGCCGGCCCCGGAGGGCGCGGCGAACAACAATAACTTGTTCATACCGAATTCGCTACTTGTTCTTTGATCTTTTCCAGTTCGTCTTTCATGCCGACGACGAGGCGCTGGATTTCAGAAGAGTAGGCTTTGGCGCCCATGGTGTTGATTTCGCGGCCCATTTCCTGGCTGATGAAGCTGAGCTTACGCCCTTTGGAGGCCTTTTTTTTGTTGAGTTCTTCGAGGTAGTACTTGCAGTGCTGTTCGAGGCGGACCTTTTCCTCGGTGATGTCGATCTTTTCCAGGTAGAAGAGGATTTCCTGTTCGAAGCGGTTCTCATCGATCTTGTCTTTGCCGAGGTAATCCTCCAGGTTCTGGTGCATGCGTTGGCGCAGGCGGGTGACGCGTTCCTCTTCGTGGGGGTTGAGCTGGCTGAGGAACCCGAGGATATTGTTCACGCGCAGGCGCATATCCTCTTCCATGGCGGATCCTTCGGCCAGGCGGAATTTCTCGAAGTTGTCGATGGCGGCGTTGAGGGCTTCCATGAGAGCGGCCCATTCCTCCCCGGTGACGGTGCCGGCGGCGGAGGCTACCACGTTGGGTAACCGCAGGATAGCCTGCAGCATGTCGCCGGAGGGGATGTTGAGTTCGGCGGTCAGGCGGGCGAGTTCCCGGTGGTATTTGCGGAACAGGGCTTCGTTGAGGCCGTATTCGTCATCTCCCTGATGGGAGTTCAGGTCTATGGAGAGGTCAATCTTGCCCCGTTCCACCCGTTCGGCGATGATGCGGCGCAGGTCCGACTCTTTTTCCCGGTAGTTTTGAGGTAGCTTTATGCGGACGTCGGTGTACTTGCTGTTAAGCGAGCGAATCTCCACGTTGATGGTTTTGTCGCCGTAAGCGTGCGATACCCTACCATAGCCTGTCATTGAAAGCAGCATAAATTTATTTTTGGCGTCACGCAAAGATATACCGCTTTGGGGAAAGTTAACGTTTTTTGGAAACAACTTTAAAGCTTGTTTTACGGGGGCTCCTGTTGTAACCGATTGATAGCTAGACAAAAAATATTGAAATAAACTAAACTTTTATTTTCGATTAAAGAATAAAATTCCGAAATTTGCCACTCGTTTTCAGAAGCGAAAAAACCGTATAACTTACTATAAACCAATAACTAACGATGAGAAAAGCTGATTTGGTTGCAGCAATTTCAGAAAAGACTGGTGTGCCAAAGGTTGATGTGCTGGTAACATTGGAGACCTTTTTCAAAGAGGTTAAGGGCTCCCTGGCAGATGGAGAAAATGTATACATCCGTGGTTTCGGCTCTTTCGTCATCAAGAAGCGAGCCAAAAAAATTGGCCGTCATATCAAGAAGAACGTTGCTATAGAGATTCCCGAACATTACATCCCGGCGTTTAAGCCAGCCAAGGTTTTTGTCGAGCAGGTGAAGGAAAATGTAAACACAATGCCCGGCGAAGAAGATGACGACGACGAATAGAGGGACTGAACGGGCGCCCCTCGCCCGGGCTTTCTGATCAAGAATCCGGCATACATGACAAAACTTCAATGGGCTGTCATCGCCTCGGCTGTAGGGATGTTCTTCCTTATTTACCTGGGGTGTGAAACGACACCCGAAAATATCAAGGCACTCGAAAAGTCGAGGGCGCTGGCGGCTGAAAGTACAGACATCAATACTTTGCTGCAGGATGCCAGGCCTACGCTCGACAACAGGGCCTCCGGTTCGATCCTGGCATTGGAAACAGAACTGGAAAAAACGCCGGCCGATTCTGCGCGGGCGGAAGTGTTCAAGCGCCTGGCTTCGAAGTGGTATGAACTGGGGTACCCTGCCATCTCGGGATACTACGCCCAACAGGTGGCCGAGCTGGCTGGCGGCGAGGAAGCCTGGTCTATCGCCGGCACGACGTACACCATCTGTGTTCAACAAAGCCAGGAACAAAAAACAAGGGACTTTTGTACAGGCAGAGCAGTGCAGGCTTTTGAGAACGCCATCTCGCTAAACCCGCAGGAAACCGCCCATCAGGTAAACCTGGCGTTAGCCTACGCTTCCAATCCTCCGCCGGACAATCCCATGAAGGGGATTCTCATGCTGCGGGACTTAAACCAAAAGGACCCGGATAACGTTCTCGTTTTGAATACCTTGGCCAGGTTAGCTATTCAAACCGGCCAGTATCCCAGAGCGGTTGAGCGCCTCGAACGGGCGCTCCATCTGGAACCCGATAATTCCAGTACGATCTGCCTGTTGGCAGAAGCATACCGGGGCAGCGGCGAAACCGAAAAGGCAGAAGCCTTTGCCGGCCGGTGCCGCAGCCTCCGGCGATAGTGTGTATAAAGACCATTATTCACTCATTTTTAAAAGACTTTGCATATGCCGTGTGGAAAAAAGAGAAAGAGACATAAGATTGCGACGCACAAACGCAAGAAGCGCTTGCGCAAAAATCGCCATAAGAAGAAGAACAGATAAATGATCCTGGTATTGGGTGTTGAGGGCGCCGCTGACAGCTCTCCGGATACTGTTGTTTACAGGATGCCCGGCTCAGCGACCACCACTAACACTTGGCCTGAAAAAAAACTCGCATTGCGTCGTACGGGGTGAACAAAGCCCCCGTACCCGCAGCGATGCAGCCCGGAAAAAATATGAGACAGGAGGTGCGAGGTAAAAAAAGCGGTAGCGAGAATCACTCGGGAAACCGAAAGCTGCCGGAACCCGCACAGTAAAAAACAGCCGCAAAGATTATTAATCCATCAGTAGTTTATGCCTCAACCGGCACACCGTTCCCAAAAGCCTAAAACAAGAGCGTCGAAACACCCCATAACTAATTAGCAAGAAACAACAAATTCATTAGGCTTTGGCTGTTTTCTCCTGCCTCCTTGACATTGGCCCCTGGCCCTTGGGTGAATATATTTCAGCAGTCCTTTTTCCAGCTGCCAGCACACTACCCTCAGCGCCCGATACCGACAGTCTTAAGTTGCTCCCGGCTAAACCGGCAACGAGCCTTCCGCCAAGTGGCAGGCCCGCGTGCAGGAAGCGGAGCAGCAGAAAAAATTATCCCCGTGGAAAAAGAACTGATTATTAATTCCACCCCCACGGAAGTTGAGATTGCACTGCTGGAAGATTCAAAACTAGTTGAGCTACACTACCAGAAAACAAACAACAACTTTACTGTAGGGGATATTTTCCTGGGCAGGATCAAAAGATTGATGCCCGGCCTGAACGCTGCATTTGTCGATATCGGGCACAAAAAAGATGCCTTTCTTCACTACACAGACCTGGGGCCCAAGCTGCGTTCGCTTCTGAAGTTTACCAACAGCTCCATGTCCGGAGGTATCAATACCCACGCCCTTGATAACTTCAAGATCGAGCCGGACATTATCAAAACGGGCAAGATCGACCAGGTGCTCAGCAAAAAGCAGCCTATTCTGGTGCAGGTGCTGAAGGAGCCTATCTCGACCAAGGGCCCCCGCCTGAGTTGCGAGATCACTCTGCCGGGCCGGTACCTGGTCCTGACCCCCTTCTCCAATATTGTCGCCGTCTCCAAGAAGATTGCCAACGCCGACGAACGCAAGCGCCTGCAACTGCTGGTGGAAAGCATTCGGCCCAAAAACTTCGGCGTCATCGTGCGCACTGCGGCCGAGGGTAAAAAAGTGGCCGACCTGCACGAAGAGCTCTCCCTGATCATGGCCAAATGGGAAGATATGTTCCGGCAGATGCACAAGGCCAAACCTCCGATCAAATTGCTGAGCGAACTGGATAAGACCTCCAGTATACTACGCGACATCCTCAGCGACTCCTTCAACCGCATCGTGGTCAACGACAAACAGCTTTACCAGAATATCCGCGGCTATCTGGAATCCATTGCGCCGGAACAGGTGAAGATCGTGGCCCAACACCGCAACAACCGGTCGGTGTTCGATGCGTTCGGCGTTACCAAACAGATCAAGTCTTCCTTTGGCAAGACAGCCACCATGCCCAGCGGTGCCTATCTGGTGATCGAGCATACCGAGGCCATGCACGTCATCGATGTGAACAGCGGCCATAAGATGTCCAGCCAGAACCAGGAAGAGGCCGTCATGCGGGTCAACCTGGAGGCCGCTGAAGAAATCGCCCGGCAACTGCGGCTGCGGGACATCGGAGGCATCATCATCATCGACTTCATCGATATGAAAAAAGCCGACCAGAAGCGGGAGTTGCTCAAAGCTATGCGCCAGTTCATGAAAAAGGACCGCGCCCAGCACACGATCCTTCCGCTCAGCAAGTTCGGCCTGATGCAGATCACGCGGCAGCGCGTCCGCCCGGAAGTCAACATCAATACCGCAGAAGTCTGCCCGACCTGCAACGGCACCGGCAAGATCAATGCTTCGATCCTCATTGCCGACGAGATCGAGCGCGACCTGAATTTCATCCTGCAGTCGAGGCCCAAGTCAAAGATCAAATTGCTGGTGCATCCCTTCATCGAGGCTTATCTGAAAAAAGGATGGCCAAGCCATCAGATGAAATGGTACATGAGTTTCTACAAATGGGTACGGATACAGCCGAATACCGACTATCATCTCACGAAGTACCGGTTCTTCGACGAGAATGACGATGAAATCCGGTTGAATTAGTTGTCGGTTGATGGTTAATGGTTGTTTGTTGGTCGTTTGCCAACGAACAACCATCAACCGGCAACGCTTCTTCTTCCGCCCGGCTCATCGGGCAGCCGCAGTTCCAGGCCTTACAGCCGTTGAGCGTGATCATCAGCAGTAACGCAATTCCTCCTTTTTTCCAGTTCTCCATAGATCGTAAAAGGGTTTCGGCGAAGTTAATAAATAAAGGGTGGGCGGTAAGCCTGCGGAGGGGCTTTTTCCCTGCCGCAAAGACCCAAAGGCGCCTGGGGAAAGCTTAGGGCTTCCCTGCGGTTTGGTGTCCCGTATATTCAGCCCGGCAAACTTCGCGGCAATAAACTTCTGTTAAAAATTGGCTTATGGCAGCAACGCCTCGCATTTTGGTGGCCCCACTCGATTGGGGGCTGGGGCATGCCACCCGTTGCGTTCCCATTATCGAAGCGGTCAGGCGGCAGGGAGGGGTGGTGGCCGTGGGCACGGCGGGCAGCGCTCTCGCCTATCTCAAAGCGGAGTTTCCGGGCCTGGAATTCGTCAACCTGCCAGCCTACAATATTCGGTATTATTGGGAAAACATGTTCTGTAATATCGGAGTACAGGCACCCGGGCTGCTTCGCGCCATCTGGCGGGAACACCGTCAACTCCAGCGGATCGTCCGTCGCCTGAATATTGACGCCGTAATTTCGGATAGCCGGTTCGGTTGTTTTTCTCCGCACATTCCCTCCGTTTTTGTCACTCACCAGATTCATATTCAAATACCTTCGCTCCCGCTGCAATGGCTGGCCAACCGGTTGAACCACTGGTTCATCCGGCAATACGGCGAATGCTGGATACCGGACGTGCCCGGGCCAGGCAGCCTGTCGGGCGCCCTTTCTTTTCCCTGGAATCCGGGCCATCAGGGGCCACTTGAAAGTGGCCTCTCCGGGAAAATTCGGCACATCGGCATTCTTTCCCGGCTTCAGCCGGAGGAAAGGGAGAAAGAATATGACATCCTGGCGTTGCTCTCCGGGCCCGAACCGCAGCGCAGCCGGCTCGAAAGCGCTCTGATCGGGCAGCTGTCTGCCCTGCCTTATCGCGTGCTGTTGGCACAAGGCCTGCCGGGCCGGGAAAAGCGGTGCCGGCCTGTCCCGCACATCGAGGTAGTTTCCTTCCTGAAGGCACGGGAACTCCGGCACGCCCTGGGCCGTTCTGCCCTGGTGATCTGCCGGCCCGGGTACAGCACGGTCATGGATATGGCGGCGATGGGGAAAAAAGCCCTGTTCATTCCCACTCCCGGGCAAACGGAGCAGGAATATCTGGCGCGGCGGCTGCAACGGCTGGGATACTGCCCCTGTCAAAACCAGAATGAACTGGATGTGAAAAAGGGGGTGCCTGACGCCGAATCCTACGCTGGATTTCCAAAATACGACAGGGAGGAGGCACGGCTTACCGAGGTAGTGAAGAGCCTGATGGGACGGATAGCGCCTCGGCCAGGTTAAATGTTGCGGCCCTGTAGCAGAAAAATCTGCAAAGGTGCAAGTAAAATGGGGAAATGTTCAAGGGGGGGCGCGAGCCTTTTTGAAGGTGGCCATCGATAAAGCAAAGGATGGCCTGAAAAGGGAAAGCGCCGTGATGATCGATCAGGTTCGGGCCATTGATAACAAGCGGCTGGCTAAGAAGATCGGCAACCTGCTCAGAAAGTCTGCAACAATATTTCTTGTTCCTTCATGAAATAATACTTTCTGCTACTTTCCTTTTCAATAAATGTACATAATATGCTCCTGTTTTTCAAGGAAGTTCTAAATAGACAGTAAAACAAATGTGTTTAGAGTTTCATTCCCTGCTTCTGGAGATGTTCATAAATGGCCACCACCCCAAACAATAACAAAAACCCATACACTGCATCATCCAACGGCACGGAGGTGATGCGAATGCCCAGATACTCATCCGGGTTGTAGATCACGATGGGCTGCTCGGTATAGCCCCCGGTCAGGACGCCATTGACAAGGAGGAAGGGTAGGAGGCTCACCAGAAAGGCCAGATAGAAGCGGCTGCGGTAAGAACCGTCAAGGAAGAGAAAGTGGTAGAGGACGAAAAAGCCCGCCAGCAGGAAGGCCGTGCTGGTGTACAGATGCCCCCAGCAGAGGAAGCCCACCGCCAGGAAAATGGCGATCAGTCCCAGGGTCATGGGCCGCTCGATGCGGGCCAGCAGGTCGGGCTTGATGTAAAAGTTGAAGCATTCGTAGACAAAAACACAGGCGAAAGGCACCGTGAAAAAGAACAGCCACTCCTCAACGGGCAGGCCCAGAAAGGTAATGCCGGCAAAGTAGCGCTCATTGAAACCCCATACCCCCTTCGCCGTAAAAAAAACATCCCACAGAATAAAAACAGCCCCCACAATGGCGATGGCAGGCAGCAGGGACTTCCACTTTTTGTAGTAATGAACATTTTTGTCGAAGCTAAGGGCAAAAACAGGCACGAAGGTGAAGATATGGAGGTAGAAATAGGCCCATTGGGTTTCCAGCCAGGGGAAAAGGCGCACATTTGGCACTTCCATCAACAGGTTGCCGGGTTGTACACTGTTGGTGAGCCATTGTATGCCGACGAGCATTATGGGCAGGGCAATAAGGGCAGCTTTTAGCAAGCTGCTTTTGGACGGGTTGACTGCCTTATTCCGCATACTAACTAATGATTCCATATTTCTTTTTAAATCAGGACTTGACAAGTTTGCTGGCAGCCCCCCCGGATGGAAAACTTGTCAAGTCTATCTGGTTGGCCGCGCCGGAGTAGGCTTAAGCAGTTTTCCGGTTGGTTCCCCGAAGTAGAAAACTGGTTAAGCCTACAATAAGTTAAGGCTATTGCGCAGCGCCGAGCTGAACAGCAGCACTGCCTTCCGCCGGTTCGGCACCCGGATGCGCTCTTCCGTCACCCGGTCGGCAGGGGCGTTCCGGATTTTCTTGTACAGGTTGATGTAATAGATGTAGGCCAGGTAAACGCCGAAGCGGGCGCCCTTGGGCAGTTGTATGATGCCCTTGTAGGCGTCGTCGAAGTCCTGCTTGATGTCCGCTTCGATGGCCAGCTTGTCCTCGTTGGTGAAGCGCGTGAAGTCGACGCCCGGGAAGTACACCCGGCCCCGCTCGTCGAAGTCGCTCTTCATGTCGCGCAGGAAGTTGATCTTCTGGAAGGCGCTGCCCAGGCTGCAGGCCGGCGCTTTCAGGCGCTGGTACATGGCGTCGTCTCCCTCGCAGAAAACGCGCAGGCACATCAGGCCGACGACCTCCGCCGAGCCGTAGATGTACTGCTTATAGAGGCTGTCGTGATAACGGTCGTGGTGGAGGTCCATCTCCATGCTGTCCAGGAAGGCGTCGATCAGCTCCCGTTCGATCTGGTACTGGTGCACGGTAGCCTGGAAGGCATGCAGCACCGGGTTGAGGCTGATGCGCTCTTCGATGGCGCGGTAGGTGTCTTCCCGGAAACGTTGCAAAAGCTTCGCTTTGGGAAAGTCGTGGAACGTATCTACGATTTCATCCGCAAAGCGGACAAAGCCGTAGACGGCATAGATGGGCGCCCGGAAGCGTTTGTCAAAAACCCGGATGCCCATGGAGAAGGAAGTGCTGTAGCGCTTGGTGATGTGCTCGCTGCACTCCTCGCAAACCTTGTTATACAATTCCATCATAGCGTTATCGGTTTGTCTGATAGTTAGGGTTTCATAGCTTTATAGATCTCATTGGCGACCACCTGCCCGGAGATCAGCGAGGGGGGCACGCCGGGGCCGGGCGTGGTCAGCTGCCCGGTGTAGTACAGGTTGCTCACCTTTTTGCTTTTCAGTTTCGGCTTCAGGAAGGCGGTCTGCATCAGGGTGTTGGCCAGGCCGTAGGCATTGCCTTTGTAGGCATGGTAATCCTTTTCGAAGTCCTCGTGCGCAAATGACCGTTTGTATATTATATGATTACGAATGTCCTGCCCGGTCAAATCTTCGAGACGGTTCATGACGATATCGAAATACTTTTCCCGCTGCCCTTCGCTGTCTTCCAGTCCGGGCGCCAACGGGATGAGGACGAACAAGTTCTCTTTGCCTTCCGGGGCCACCGCGGGGTCGGTCACCGAAGGCGCGCAGACGTAGAACAGGGGTTCCGCCGGCCACTTCGGGTCGTCATATATCTCCACGGCGTGCTTCTTGAAGTCGGCGTCGAAGAAAAGGTTGTGATGGTGCAAGCCTTCCAGCTTTTTGTCGATACCCAGGTAGAAAAGCAGGGAGGAGGGCGCCATGGTCCGCTTATCCCAGTAACGTTCGGTATAGGTACGGTGTTCGGGCTGCAGGAGGTGTTGTTCAACATGATGGTAATCTGCGCCACCCACTACGATGTCGGCATAGTACTCCGCATCCTGGGTGATGACCTTGGAGGCGTGCCCGTTCGGTACGTAGATTTGCTTTACCTCCTGGTTGAGCAGGATTTTCACGCCCAGTTCCTCCGCCAGGCTCACCATGCCCTCGATGATCTTGTGCATGCCGCCCATAGGGTACCAGGTGCCCATCGCCATATCGGCATAGTTCATCAGGCTGTACATGGCCGGCGTATTTTCCGGCGTGGCGCCCAGGAAGAGGACGGGAAATTCCAGCAGCTGAATCAGCTGTTCATTCCTGAAGAGCTTCCGCACGTGGGCGGACATGGAGGTGAACATCTGCAGGCGGAACATACTGGCCACGACCCGAAGGTCAGCAAACTCCCTGATGGAATGGCCGGGCTTGTGGACGAACTCCCGCATGCCCACCTCGTACTTGTACTGGGCTTCCGCCAGGAATTTGCGCAGGTTTTGACTGCTGCCCGGCTCGTATTGCTCGAACATGGCCTCCAGCTCAGCCATATCGGCCGGCACCTCCATCACGTCGTTCTTGCCGAAAAAGATACTATAGGAAGGGTCGAGCCGCTTCAGCTCGTAATAGTCGGAAGGTTTCTTGCCGAAACGGGCGAAGTACTGTTCGAATACATCCGGCATCCAGTACCAGCTGGGGCCCATGTCGAACATAAACCCTTCAGCTTCGAACTTGCGGGCCCGCCCGCCGGGGACATTATTCTTTTCCAGAATGGTGACATCGTATCCTTTCTGCGCCAGGTTGGAGGCGGCGGAAAGGCCCGAAAAGCCGGAACCGATGACGACAACTTGCTTTGCCAATGCTGCTGTTGATTTTGTGGTTTAAAATACAGGGAATCAACAGCAACACCGGCGTTTTGTTTAAGCTTTTTTGTCGACGCTTCAACAAAAAGTCACTCCTTCCAGTCCAGAAACCCGCCTTTCAGGTCATAAACTTCTTTGAAACCCAGCGCCTGCATCTGTTTGGCGGCATTGGCGCTGCGCCGGCCGGAGCGGCAATACAGCATCACCGGCTTATCCTTATCCAGTTGCTGCTCCAACTGCTGTATAAAGGCGTCATCGTAGAAATTGATGTTTACTGCTCCTTCGATGTGCCCCTCGCCGAATTCCTCCGGGGTGCGCACGTCGATCAGTTGGCGGTTCTCTCCAAGCTCCGCCATCTTGGCCTTGTAGGCATCCAAAGGCAAAACTTCGCTGATCACCTGAGCATCGGCCTTGGCGGCAAGGTCCTTTGTACCTGATTGCTGGCAGGAGGCCAGCAGGGCGGAGGAGAGGAAGAGGAGAAAAAAGAGCTGTTTCATTTGTTCGGTTTTTTGTAGGCTAAGATAAGGTTTTTGGATGAGGAGTTTGTGTATCTCCTGGTTATCTGCCTGATAGGCATGGTGTGCAGAAGTCAGGATGGCCAGGCTGCCCTTGATGTCGAAAGCGGCCTTCGGGATTTAGGCATAGGGGAAGAAGCGCCAGTTGCCGTTTTGTTTATTTTTTCTCCCATTGCGATAAAATTCGTTAAAAATTTTATTTTTAAATCCAAATCCAATATTTTAGTGATTAAAATAAGCTGAAAATGAATTTTAAAACTTTTGCCTTTGGCACAGATCCCATGCCTCGTCACTGCCATTGGCCCCAAACAAGCTCTAAACAAAAGCCCGTACCCGGGCAATCCCAAAAATATGAAACATAAAATTACAGGAGCCAGGGAAGCCCCGCAGATGCCTGGATTTGACCAGGACAGCATTCGTGAATATGGAGTGCCGGGTGGAGGAGGATATTTTTGGATACTCTTTTTTATTGCAGCAGCCATCATTGTTGCGACTCAGGTTAAAAAGGAAACTTCTGATCTAAACATACCCAGCAATGATGAACTTTTTGAAAAACTACCCGATGATGCTAAAGAGGCTTTCAAGGAAAAATACGGCCAGCCAGATGAGGATGACAGTGAATGTGAACTATATTATTTACTGGCTAAATCTACAATGAAAAGACCGTGTGCTAAATGCCCGGTTTGGTGTATGGACCCCGGAAAGACACAGATACTTGTTTCAGAAGGCGAAATTTATTACATTGGTAAAACTTGCAGAAAGGAAGGCAAGAGAGAGAAGGAGCATAAACGAATAAGACATGCATTGAACCTGGACTACAAACGGATAAAGCGTGGCACGGAAGGGTATATAACAAAGACGGAACAGCTTCACCTGAAAACCTATTTCACCAAGGAGGAAGCTATAAAGGAGGGATGTCGTTTGTTTCTTCCTCCGGGCAATACGATAGGGATGTCGCAACAGGATTGGAAGAAGTTGTTAGAAGAACTACAATAAAATGGGACAGAAAGATTTTTTCATAACCACTATGGGCGACTTATCGGATACCTCTGATCTATATGTTACTCAGGATACGCTGAACAACAATGTTAAGCTATCAGATTTTGGAAAAGGGGTCAAAAAGATTTCTTTTTATGCTCTGACTTATCATGACTCCACCGGAATCAATGAACCTTTCTGGGAGTATGATGCCAAAAGGAGAAAGATCGAAGGCAGCTTACAGCTGGACTATTCAAAAGCTTCAAAATATATTGATAGAGACGCCCAAAAATTGATATGCGCGGTCATGTTCGAGTTATTCGACAAGGTTTCCGGGCAGGTGGAAGACTATGACTTCGAAGCCTTGAAAAAAGCCATGCTCGAGGCGGTAGAAACCAACCCTACCTTTGCCGAAAAAATCAGGTTCAGGGTCAATTCTGACATTGGGATTACGACGGGGGATATTACAGAATTCTCTGATGCCATCGATCTATCAAAGTATGGTAGTGGGGTGAAGAAGCTATTTATTAAAGTCGCCTTTTTTAAAAACCCCAAAACTTTCTTACCTGATCCTCCTTATTTCGACAAAAACAAACATGGATTATATATTTCCGTGATTTCCAGCTCAGATATCTACCAATTCTCTACTGAATTGGATAAGGCAATCGAAAAACTAAAACCACAGGTAAAGGACTTTGATTTTGAATTATTGAAGTCTGATATTTTGCGATTCGCCGAGTCATTAAAGAAAGCTGCTTAGAGCAGGGTGTTGTAAAGATCGTTCCCTTTTAACCACGCCAGTCGAATATGTGGCATGCGCAGCCCCTTTCTTGGCCCGCTAAACGGTTTCTGTAAACTATGCCCGCCCCCATCTGTTTCCCAAACGTACCGTTTCCCACGCGGAAAAATCGTGCCTGTTCCCACCAGGCCCCCGGCACGATTTGTCCGCAAACAATATTATCTTTGCACTCGTGAATAGCAATCTTGAACAGCTCCTGCAGCTGTACCGTGAAGAGGAGCGCACCCAGCGCATCGTGCAGGCCATCCAGGCCGAAACGCCCGCCCGGCTCAAACTCACCGGCATGGTTGGCGCGCAGGAATCCTTTGTCCTGGCCGGAACGTACCTGGCCGCCCCGCAGAGCCACCTGCTCATCGCCAACGACAAGGAAGAAGCCGCCTACATTCAGAACAACCTCTCCAACCTGCTCGAAGGGAAGTCCATCCGCTTTTTCCCGGATTCCTTCAAGCGGCCGATGCACTTCGAGGAACTCAACAACAACAACGCCCTGCAGCGCACCGAGACGATCAACCGGATCGTCAATTCCCCCTCATCGGGAGAGATCATCGTTACCTACCCGGAGGCGCTCTTCGAAAAGGTCGTGGCGCCGGAAGTGCTCAACCAACGCCGGATCGACATCGTCGTCGGGGAAGAACTGGAAGTGGACTTCCTGATCGAAGTGCTGGTAGAATACGGCTTTGCCCGCGAGGATTTCGTCTACGAACCCGGCCAGTTCTCCATCCGCGGCGGCATCGTCGACATCTTTTCCTTCGGCAACGAATACCCCTACCGCATTGAGCTGTTCGATGAGGAAGTGGAAAGCATCCGTACGTTCAACCCCACTACCCAACTGTCGGTGCGGAAGATCGCCCGGGTGTCCATCATTCCCAATATCAACACCAAGTTCTCGCACGAGCAGAAAGTGTCCATGCTGCGCATCCTGCCGGAAAAGACGGCCGTGTGGGTGAAGGACTTCCAGGTGTTGCTCGACAAGCTCACGCTGTGTTTCGAGAAGGCCGAAGAATTCGCTAAAGCCCTGCGGTTGGTGCAGGAAGAAGAACTTAAGGAGATTTTCCGCGACCGCGCCTTCATCCGCCCTTATGAGATCGTCGGGGATGTGGAGCAGTTCCCCATCCTCTGCCTGGCGGACAGCATCCAGCCCATTGAATTTGCCGGGCACATCACCTACGCCACCCGCCCCCAGCCCAGCTTCAACAAAAATTTCAACCTGCTGATCCAGAACCTCAACGAGAACAGCAAGGCGCGGATCGAAAACTACCTCTTCGCCGAAAACCCCAAGCAGATCGAGCGTTTCTACTCCATCTTCGAGGACCTGAACGCGGATGTGTTTTTCCACCCCATCCCCAAATCGATCGACGAGGGTTTTATCGACCTGGGCCTGAAGGTGGCCTGCTACACCGACCACCAGGTCTTCCAGCGCTTCCACCGTTACAAGCTCCGGCAGGGCTTTACCAAAGACCAGGCCCTCAACCTGCGCATGTTGCGCGAGCTGACGCCGGGCGACTACGTCACCCACATCGACCACGGCGTAGGTCGCTATTCCGGCCTGGAAAAGATCGACATCAACGGGCACGTGCAGGAGTCCGTCCGCCTGATCTACAAGAACAACGACCTGCTCTATGTCAGCATCAACTCCCTGCACAAGATCACCAAGTACGTCGGCAAGGAGGGCACGGCGCCCAAGGTGGATAAACTGGGCTCCGATACCTGGAAGAACCTCAAACAGCGCACCAAGAAGAAAGTCAAGGACATCGCCGGCGAGCTGATTAAGCTGTACGCCAAGCGCAAAGCCTCCGAGGGCTTCGCCTTTCCGCCCGACGGCTACCTGCAGAACGAGCTGGAGGCCTCCTTCATTTACGAAGACACGCCCGACCAGCTCAAGGCTACCAACGACGTCAAGGAAGACATGACCAAGCCCAGCCCTATGGACCGCCTCATCTGCGGCGACGTGGGATTTGGCAAAACGGAAGTGGCCGTGCGCGCCGCCTTCAAGGCCATCGTCGGGGGCAAGCAGGTGGCCGTGCTTGTGCCCACCACCATCCTGGCGCTGCAGCATTACCGCACTTTCAAGGAACGGCTGGAAGAGTTCAGCGTGAGTGTCGATTACATCAACCGCTTCCGCTCCACTGCCGAGCGCAACGAGATTTTCCGGCAGCTCAGGGCCGGCAAGCTCGACCTCGTCATCGGCACCCACGCCCTGCTGAATAAGAAAGCCGACTTCAAAGACCTCGGCCTGCTCATCATCGACGAGGAGCAGAAGTTCGGCGTAGCCGCCAAGGAAAAGCTGCGCAACATCAAGGTCAACGTCGATACCCTGACCCTGACCGCTACCCCCATCCCCCGCACCCTGCAGTTCTCCCTGATGGCCGCCCGCGACCTGTCCATCATCCGCACCCCGCCGCCCAACCGGCAGCCCATCCATACCGAGGTGCGCATCTTCAACGAGGAGATCGTCAGGGAAGCCATCTACTACGAGGTCAACCGGGGCGGGCAGGTCTTCTTCGTACACAACCGCGTGAAGACCCTGCCGGATATTACCGCCATGGTGCGCCGCATGTGCCCGGATGTGGAGGTGGCCACTGCTCACGGGCAGATGGATTCCGACAAGCTGGAGAAAACGCTGGTCCACTTCATCGACGGCCGCTACGACGTACTGGTCTGCACCAACATCATCGAGACCGGCCTGGACATCCCCAACGCCAATACCATTATCATTAACAACGCCCACCAGTTCGGCATGAGCGACCTGCACCAGCTGCGGGGCCGGGTGGGCCGTTCCAACCAGAAGGCCTTCTGCTACCTGTTCAGCCCGCCCATGTCGACGCTGACCGCCGAGGCCCGCAAGCGGCTGAAGACGCTGGAAGAGTTCTCCGACCTCGGCAGCGGATTCAACATCGCCATGCGCGACATGGACATCCGCGGCGCCGGCAACCTGCTGGGGGCCGAGCAGAGCGGATTCATCGCTGACATTGGCTACGAGACTTATCAGAAAATACTTCAGGAGGCCATTCAGGAACTGAAGGAAAGCGACTTCCGCGAACTCTTTAAGGAAGAACTGGAGAAAAACCCGCAGTACGTGCGCGACGTGCAGATCGACACCGACGTGGAAATGCTCATTCCCGACGAGTACGTCAGCAGCATTTCCGAGCGCCTCAGCCTGTATACCGAGCTGGACAGCCTGGAAACGGAAGAGGAACTGGCCGCCTTCGGGGAAAAGCTGCGCGACCGCTTCGGCCGCATCCCGCCGCAGGTGGCCGAGCTGTTCGAAGGGCTGCGCCTGCGGTGGGTGTGCAAGGGGCTGGGCTTCGAGCGCCTCATTTTAAAGAATGGCAAGCTGCGCTGTTACTTTGTCGACAACCCTCAATCTCCCTATTATGAGAGCCAGCTCTTCCAGAACATACTGGACTTTGTGAACAAAGAAGGCCCCCGCCGGGGAATGAGCTTTAAGCAATCCAACCGGTACTTCATTCTGGTAAAAGACCATGTGAAGAGCTTGCGGGAGGCCCACGAGAACCTGGAGAAGATCAAAGAAAAGGTGTCGGCGGCGCCGGTAACGCCACAATAGAGCGACCCGCCTCATCACCGCCCACCTTGTGCCGCACGGAAAAACCTCGCAACGCTACCGGGAGTGGGTATGTAGCTCGTTGATGGCCCTGAGGATATCCTGTCGGCTGATCTGGCCCACCAGTTTGCCGTCGTCATCAACGATTAGTAACCGCTTATAGGGGGTACTCAGAAAAATGTCGGCCACGTCGTAAATATCGGCATGTACATTAAGGGTTTTCATGACATTGGACATGAAGTGCGAAGCGGTGCGCTTTATCACGGGCCGGTCGTGATAGGTACTGCCAAACAGGACCTTGAGGCAATCCTTATCGTCGATCAGGCCGACCAGTTCCTTTTTGTCATTGAGCACCGGGGCCCCCGTAATGTCATTTTTGAGCAGGATTTCTACGACCTCCATGATGTCCGTATCCGGGTGAAAGGTGATCAGGTTTTTTGCCCTTACCATGTAATCACCTACAGGTGCCCGCTTGAACTCCTGTTTTGGAGATTCTTTTTCTACCGGTTTGTTCTGATAATTCTTCATTGGCTTTACTGATTTAGAGCTATTGTAAGCAACGGCATTTTATTTGCGAAATAAGGTAATAAGATAATTGTTTTTTTACTGAAATCCTAAATTTCAAATCTATATTTTATAGAAGAGGCTTTCCGGAAGGCCGAGCGGTCTCCTATCCGGAGAAAGGCCCACTGCCCACAGCAGAGGCGCCAGTTAGGAGTGGCGGTGATAACAATTTTTTCTAAAAAAACTTATATTTTATTTCCCGATGACATCCGTCATTGCCGCACAAGAGAAATTGGCGCTACTTGATGCGGATTCGCCGGATCGCAACGGTTGTTGTCACCCGCAGTTGAAGTTTTATTGATGCATCGGACAGCTTCCTGGCCCGGGCCGCAAGGCCGGGGCACAGTGGGTTGTCCTGTCCCCCCCTCCCAAAATCCCCGATAGACATCAATGTGATTGTCCTTGTCCTCCCGCTGGCTTAGTAACTGGTTTTTTTAAACCCAAACCATGAGAAATCTAAACATCATCCTCCTTTCCTTGCTTTTCAACTTCGGCTCAGGCGGCACACAACATGCCTTCGGGCAATGCGCGAACGACATGATGGCCCCAATCATCGTTTTTCCTTCTCAGGATATCGTCGTGACGCTCGACCCCTGCGACCCGGGCGGCGCTGCAATCGTGCTTTTCGAAATATCGGTAACCGACAACTGCGACGGAGACCATTTTCCAAATACATCCGGCATCGTCATTCCCGGCTCCGAGTTTTCGGTAACCGCCCTCTCTGCTGCCGGCGGCGGCGCCATAATCGCCCTGCCCGGAAGCGACGGGGCTTTAGCCTGCCTTTTTGCGCCCGGTGCCTACCAGATTCTGATTGAAGCGGAGGATGCCGCCGGCAACCCGCGGCAGGAAGATTTCTTCGTGATCGTAAACCAGGATGCCCCGCCTGCTACCAACCTGCAGTGCAATCTCGATGTCAATATGACGCTGAATGAAGACTGCCAGCGCATCATCACTCCCGACATGGTCCTGGAAGGCGATTTTGGTTGCGCCGATGAGGCTGACTTCCGCGTGAGTATCGACGACGACGATCCCGGTAACGGCAATATCCTGGACGGCAAGGGTGCCTTTACCTACGAAGTGGTCTATGCCGGCCTGCCGCAGAGCGCAGGCGCTGGCACAGTTGCTGCCGGATTCACGGGGCCTTACGCTCAGTCCGGTTGGACAACCAGAACCACGACGCGGGGCTTTATCGACTTCACGCCTGCCTCTCTGCAGTTGGGCACACAGGCCGGCGCTGGCCTGGGAGTAGAAACCGCTTCCGCTCTGCTTGTCATTCCCGGCTTTGCCGGCTCTGCACCGGGCTGTGCCGTCGATCTTACCTTCGACTTCGACTTCGCGGCAATCAGCTTTGCCGGCGGTTCGGCCTACCATCTACAGGGCTATACCCTGGATCCGGTTTCCGGCGCGGTGCAACAAGTTTTCACCCTCATCGCGTCCGACGGTACCACCCCTGGCCCGGCCGGAGGCACGGTAAACCTGCCGATAAATACCGGCCAGGCGCTGCTGCTGAGCTGGATGAATTTCAACAACGCCTCTCCGAACGGCGGCTCTGTAACCATATCCAACTGGACGGCTACTTATCCCGGCAGTTGTTATCCCGCCATCCCGAACTTTGACTGGGAAGACTGTGAAGGGACCATCACCGGGGAAGACAAAGCGGCGCCTACCCTGGCCTGCCGGCCCGCCACAGTGCAGCTCAGCGCCGCCGGCACGGCCAACCTTGCTCCCGGCGATGTGTTTGACGCCGCAGGTTCCCCGGATAACTGCGGGCCGGTGATCCCGCAATCGGTAAACCCGGCCAGCTTCACCTGCGCAGATTTGGGCGCCGTCACGGTGTATCTCACAGTGGTTGACGGCAGCGGCAACATTTCGGCCTGTATGGCAACCGTAACCGTAACTGATCCCAATGACTACTGTGTTCCACTGGCCTATTTTGACCTGAGAACAGCAGCGTTGACAACCTACATTGAGGACCTCGGCCTGCCTTCTTCCATCGAACGGGCCCTAACCCGAAGGCTGGCGCTGGCGTCCGGCAGGTTCTGCAGCGGCGCCAGCGCCGCTACGGCCATCAATTATCTGAACAGTGCCATCAGCTATGTACAATACCACCGGGGAGGCAGCATTCCGGCGGCGGCAGCCGATTACATCATTGCCGGAATACAGAGCCTCATCGACGACATCTCTGCCGGCACTGCCCAGTGTTCCACAGGCGGAAGCACTGCGCTGCCACCCGGCACCCCCGGCGGGGAAACAGCAGGTGCCTGCCGGCTGGGAATTTTCCCAAACCCCTCCCGGGGCGAGGCTGCCATCCGCTTCTACCTGCCGCAGGCCGGGCAGGCCACCCTGGAACTGTTCAACCTGCAGGGTCAGTGCGTGCAGCGGCTGGAGGACGCCCGGCTAGATGCCGGCAGCCACGAACGGAGATGGGACGCCCGGTGCCTTGTCCCCGGCGCCTACCTGTTGCGCCTGCGTACAGAAGATACCGTGCTGACGAGGAAGGTGGTTTGGGACGGGAATTAGACATTGCATGCCGGGAGGCAAAACGCGTAACCTGGAAGCTATGCCATAAGTACACAATTCATTTTACCGGTGCAATGGTGTATTTGAAGGCCATGTCTCCCGGCGGAATGCAATACGCCTTGTGGGGCATGCTCCCCCAGCTGTCGTCTCCGCCAACGCCCATTTGCACCTTGTCGATATTGATATTTACAAATTCTCTTTTTGAAATGTCGGTGGTATGCCTTTGCATTTTGCTCTTGCCGGGGTCAAAGTCGTCATTGTACTGATGGTGGGCGCTAAAACAGAAGTGATCGGCTGCCGTAATCTTAATCCCCTTGCCGTCGCTGTTGCGAAACGCCAACCATCGGATTTCCGTCCGGTATCCGTTCTCCTGGGGGCGGATGTAGGGGACGTACAGATCTGATACTGGTGCCTGATACCGGCCCACCAGAGCAGCCGTTTTCCGGTCCTGGTAATTTTCATGGGGGCCTCTGCCCAGCCATTCTGCCTGATTGTAGGATTCGTCAATGATAAAGTTGGTCCCGAACCTTGGCAACATCGGGAGTTCCGGGCCTACATCAGCAAGCTGGATGCTGACGCCGACCGAGCCGTCTGCATAGATGTCGTATATCATTTCCACACTGGCATCTGCAACGGCCGGCAAATTATATTTTGCCCTTATTGAAACGGTGTTGCCCTTTCCGGATTCCTCAAAAGAGGTCAAGGCCACAGTTTTGCCCGCCTCTTTCCAGGGACCCAGCTTTTCCGGCATTTTAAAGCCGAAATCGTTATCGGTTGGGGCGCGCCAGAAATTGGGGGATATGCCTTTGCGCACCAGATTCCCATTGCCGTAGTCGATGGACTCCAACTCACCCGTGTTCGTATCAAATTCGATTTTGAACCCGCTGCCGGCAATGCGCAAAGCGGCGCCGTCCCGCTCCGTAGTTATCTCTCCTCCTGAACGGGCAGGTTCGGGCAGGAAACTGCCTTCCTGTAATTCAAACTGTTCGCAGGCTACAATATGGCCTGGTGGTATCAACTCGCTTGTTCCCTCATATTTTGCGTAAATGTTGAGATGGTAATCGCTTTTGGCATCATCCAGGGGAGGCAGGCTGATCGCGATATTTTTGGCGGCATAGGGTTCCAGGCTGAACACCGGCAGTTGGCCCGACGCTTTTTCGATGCCGTCCTTTAAGAGGGACCATGAAAAGCGGAGTATGTTCAAGTCCGTGAAATCATACATATTCCTGATTTCGATCTCGCCTTTACCCCCATCAACCAGTTTAAACTTCACATACTGATACACTTTTTTGGCCTCGTGCAGGGTCGGGTGTGCCGTCCGGTCCGGGTTAACAATACCGTTGATACAGAAGTTGCCGTCATTCTGCAAATGGCCGCCGCCGAGGTCGCCGCCATAGGCCCAGTAGGTTTCGCCGGCTTTATTTTGCGCCAGGATGCCCTGGTCCACCCAATCCCAGATATATCCCCCCTGCATATTGGAATAAGCCTCGATGACATCCCAGTAATCCTGAAGGTTGCCCAGGCTGTTGCCCATGGCATGCGCGTATTCGCATTGTATTAAAGGACGGGTGTTTTGCTGCTTTGCGTAATCGATCATTTTTTGTATCGGCCAGTACATAGGTGCCTGTATGTCCGTGTTTTCATAACCCGTAGCGCCTTCGTACTGTACGGGCCTTGTGCTATCATGAGCTTTTAGCCAGTCATAAGTTGCGTAGAAGTTTTGGCCATTTCCGGCCTCGTTGCCCAGAGACCAGGTAATAATGGAGGGAAAATTTTTGTCGCGCTCAAACATTCTGATGGTCCGGTCCAGATGCGCCGCTTTCCACTGGGGAAGATAGGCCGGGTGCCTGGATTGTTTCTCCAGGTCGTCGTCGAGCCCCTGGTTGGTCGCGCCCATGCCATGCGTCTCGATATTCGCCTCGTCGATAACGTAAAAGCCGTATTTATCGCAAAGCCGGTAGAAATGAGGATCCTTGGGGTAGTGGCTGCACCGGATGGCGTTGATGTTGTTTTGCTTCATTATCATGAGGTCCTTTCGGGTCAAGGCTTCGGAGGGTACATGTCCTTCGGTATCGCTGTGGTCGTGCAGGTTGACCCCTTTGAATAAAACCGGCTTGCCGTTGACCAGCAGCTGGCTGTTCTCAATTCTGATGTTCCTGAACCCAACGCCGATGACGGTTGATTCTCCGTTGAAGGTGATCAGAAGCCGGTACAGCTTCGGATTTTCAGCATTCCAGGATTGCACATCGGGAATGGTTTTGCTGAACTGCAAAGTATTTCTTCCGCTGTTCAGCCTTGCCGGCCTGGCCTCTGAATAAACCTCCTTCCCTTCATCCAGCAATTTCACATCCACAGTTCGTTCAGCGTTTTGCCCGGTGCTGTTCTCCAATTGGAGTTCCAGGTTGAATATGCCATCCCGGTAGTTATTCACCAAATCTGCGGTCACTCTGAAGTCGCGCAGCGTGACTTTGTTCGTGGCGTAGACATAAACATCCCTTTCGATGCCGGACAGCCTCCAGAAGTCCTGGTCTTCCATATAACTCGCGTCGGACCAGCGCAGGACCTGGACGGCAACAGCGTTCTTTCCCGGCTTCACCATTCCGGTCACCTTAAACTCCGCCGGCGTTTTGCTGCCTTCGTTATAACCGGCAAATTGCCCGTTTATCCAGACATACATGGCGCCGCTCACGCCGGCAAAGTGCAGGTATAGCTCCTTGCCCTCCCAGTTGCCGGGGATTTGAAAATCCCGTTTATAACTTCCAACATTGTTGAAGTCGTGAGGGATATACGGCGGGTTGGCGGGAAACATGTACTTTATATTCGTATAGAACGGAATGCCAAACCCCTTGAGCTCCCAGTTTGATGGCACGGTTATGGTGTCCCAGCCGGTGAGGTCAAAATCGTTCTGGTAGAATGTTGCCGGCCGGGCCTGCACGCTGTCGGCATAATAGAAATTCCAGGTGCCGTTCAAAGACAGGTAGTAAGGTGAGTTTTGCCAGCCGTCGTTTTCCAGGGCGGACTGCGCGCCGGGGTAACGGTAAAAGGAGGCTGTGGGGTATTCCCTGTTTATTTGAAAGATTTCCGGGTCCTCCCATTCCGGGTTTTCCCAGGGGCCTGCCGAATAAACAGGTTTGGCTATTTCTTTTTCCTCATCGGAATTTAATGAAACGAATGCCAAAAGTATCATTAGTGTTTTCAAGTTCATTTAACCGTAGGTTTTTCGTAACTATTGATTGGTTTTATGGTATTGTGGTATTGCGGCCAGAGCCTCCAGCACCTAAACCTCCAGAATCATCCGACAACATCCTTTTGCGGCCAGTTTCGAGTTTTGGCAGGAGTTGATATATTGCCGGATCATAAATATTCCGTTTTGCCGCCTCAAACAGAATGTCCTCCCTGGGGTATGCCACATGGACCCCGGCGAGCCATTTTTGCAACTTTTCGCTCCGGGCTTTGGCAATGTCGGGAAAATTTCCGGCGACATCATCATTGTAAGTAGTCGGACACAATTATTTTACCAATAAATCGGGGCGTCATACCTGTCCGCCGTAGCTTCGGCGCAGGCGGAGACGCTCGCGAACGAAACGTAGTTTAAATATGCCCGGCCACTCAAATGTCTAAACCTACCCACTTGGCCCTATCCGGTAAATCCATACGGAGGCCAGGATGTACTGGCCGATCCAACCTCCGGAATATCCACATTCATTTTTCAAAACCCATTTGTCCGTGATTCCAGATTTACAAAACAGGGGAAAATACCTGCTGAAGCACAGGAATGAGGAACCTGCAAGCAGCAAATCGGAATATATGGGATCTGTTGCCGTCAAGTATGTCAATGAGAGTGGTCAGTTCCCCCTCATCCGGCTATTCCCCTACGTGCTGCTTTTTCTCGAAGGAGACCCTCCGGCCCCTTTGGGCTTCGAAGCAGGCGCAGATTTTCCGCTACTTGCCGCCGGTTTCCGGGAAGGGGCCATCGTGCTGCGCGCCGGCTGCTTTACCTGCGGCGCCGTGCTCCTGTCCGCCTTTTGCCCGGAAGGAGGCGAGGCCTTCCTGCTGTTCACCGAAGGCTTTTGAACCGGCGCCGTCGAACGGGTGGCAGCCCCCGGGCGGGTTGTCGTGTTGCGGGAAGGCTGCTCCACCTGCGGGGCCGTACTCTTGTTGCGATCGTAAGAAGGCGAGGCCTTCCTGCTGTTCACCGAAGGCTTTTGAACGGGCGTTGCCGGACGGGCGGTAGCCTCCGGGCGGGTTGTCGTGTTGCGGGAAGGCTGCTCCACCTGTGGGGCCCTGCTCCTGTTCTGATCAGAAGAAGGCGTGGCCTTTCTGCTTACGGACGGGCTGCGCTCCGGCGTACCGGGCCGGGTAGTGGTTCCCGACTGTTTTTCAAAATCTTTCCTGCTCCGGTGATCGCCGGGGCTGCTGTCGTGCCGTACGGCAGGTACCGGGCGGTGAATAGGCGGCCTGCCATGCTTCACCCTGACTTCATTGGTGCGTTGCACAACGACATAGCTGTACGACCGGTGCGGCCGGTAGAAGTTGTGCACCCGGACGACCCGGTGGATGTGCACGACGTGATAATGCCGGTGGTAAATGACGATGCGCGGCCGGAAGACATTCCAGGCACACGGCACCCACGGCCTCCACCAAACCGGATAGTAATGCCAGCGATAGGGCGAAACGTAAACGACGTATTGCCGGCCCAGGATATACTGCACCGGTTCCCAGTAGAACACGTTGACAAATCCGCCGTAATCCGGATGGTATCCGCTTCTGCTATCGGAATACCCTTCCACTGGTTCTACGACGACTTCCTCTCCATAAAGATCTTCATCTCCTACGATCTGAAGGACCGCTTCCCCTCTGCCGATGACCTCAATCTCGATTACGGCCACATCCTGAACATCGTACCTGTCCAGCAATGCCTGCAGGATAATGGCGTGAAAGTTCCCCTGCCGCCGGTGCTCCACCCGGATGTAGTCGATCCTGCCGTCGTAGTCCAGGTCCAGGTTATTGACCCAGTTCTCTTCCGTGTTGAGCTTCCGCTCAAAGTCCCGCAACGTGTGGGATTGTTTGAACAGGTCCAGCGCTCCTTCCAGGCTGAAGAAATCGCCTTCGTAGCCCGTGCGGGCCGTCTCATACTGTGCATAGGCCGTCGAGAGGAATGCAACTGAGAGCAACCAGCAAAACATTAATTTTTTCATGACCGTGGTTTTTATAGAATAATTGGAAAAGAACGTTTGAAATACCTTCCTTTCCTTTTCTATAATTTGGACGGCCCTTAACAGGGGAAGCCCCGCACAGAAAGGGGGCTTTAAAGCAAGTTTAACCAGGGTTAAAGGTTTGTTAGGAGATTGGGCAACCAAGTGGTTTTGTTAAAATTTAAAGAGTGCGTGACATATTCGCGGGTTTTATCAGTCGTCTGACGACTTTCGTGCGACTTTGCGACTTTGAGTCGTCTGACGACTTTCCGTAACCCCGCTTTTTTGTAACACACTCAAATCTAAAGGGGAAATTCATTCCAAAGCAGAGAAGGGTCCGTTGCCCAATTGGAGTATATAAGCTGTTCAATTTGCCTTACCTTTGAACGCATGTACACCCGCGAACAAGCCTCCCGCGCCCGGCAGGCCTTCTGGACGGCCTTCGGGCAATACATGGCGCCCCTCCCGGGCAGCGAAGGGCTGAAGGTCAACTGGGCCAACTACAAAACGGGCTACCGGGGCCTGTACTTCCGGATGCATGCCGACAACCGGCAAGCCTTCATCGGCATTGTGATGGAGCAAAAAGACCCGGACCTGAGAGCGCTGTTCTACGAGCAGTTCGAAGAGCTGAAACCCGTCCTGCACAGTTGCCTGGACGATGAATGGATCTGGGAGCCGGAGGCTTTCGACGAACACGGGCAGCCGCAGAGCAAGATATACACCACCCTTTCCCCCGTCAGCATCTTCCGGCGGGAGGACTGGCCGTTGCTCATCTCTTTTTTCAAACCCCGGATCATGGCGCTGGATGAATTCTGGAGCGTGGGGAAGTATCATTTTGAGCCGTTGGGGTGAAGTGGTTATTCCATGTTTTTCTTTGAACGCCGCTTTAGCATGATCGGGCAGTTTTTCAAATAGTTCATTATTGCCTGGAATGTGAAGCAGCCCGCACAGGAATGTTTCACCGGAATGCCCACTTGCGGGGGCCCCGCCCCGGCCTGCGACCTGCCGGAGGAGGGTTACCGGTTGGGGGAGGAGAGGGATAACCGCGCAGGGTCGGCCAGGCGACTGGCCCCTGCCAGCACGTCTTCCCGTAAGATTCGCCGCATTTTCTCCGGTTCTTCAAAGAGGGGGCTGTGCGCCGACTGCCTGAAAGTATAAAAGCCCTTTACCGGGGCCTTCAGCCGTTGCAGGTACGCCTTTGCTTCTGAATAGGAGCAGGTATAGTCGTAGATACCGTGCAGGAAGTAGACGGGAAGGGCGGCCTCCGGGGCCTTCTCCTTCAGGTCCGTTGCCAGCACGTCATCCCATACCATACTGACGCCGGACCGGAACTTAGCCCGCCACAGGTTGAATTTTTCCCGGAGCGTGTATTCCCGGAATTGCCACGAGGGCAGCAGTATCCCGCTGATCACGGAGTTCATGTTGTGCATCGTACCGATGCCGAGGCGGTGCATGGCCGGGTCGCGCAGGCGGAGGTAGGCTGCCGGCAGGCCGCCCGTCGCCGTAACCGGCACCGCTTCCAGTTTGCGCACCATCCGCCGGTTTCCGCTCTCCCTGAACTGCTGAAGCATGTACTCGTAGGCCAGCTGCTCGGACCGGAGCTGGTGTGATATCTGGGCTACGCCAATGTAAGCATGGTACCGTTCCGGCGCCCGGGCCGCCACCTGTATGCCGATGAAAGTCCCCCCGGAATGCCCCATCAGGTAGATTTTCTCCTGGTTGAAGCGCCGGCGCAGGTAATCCGTCAGTGCCAGGGCATCGGCGACCAACTGCTCAGTGGTGGCCGGGCCGGCGTGAAAAGACAACCCGGAACCCCGCTGCTCCCACCAAACGACGACAAAATCTTCGTCAAGCCCCGTCGGGTAACGCTGCGTCAGGAAGTAATCGGGCATGCCCCCGTGCAGGTAGAGCAGCACCGGCTTGCCGGCGTCCCTTCCCTTGATGAACATGCCCTGCCGTACCCCATTGATGTCGATGAAGGTTTTTTCTGAAATGCTGCCCGCCAGTGGTTTCCCGTCGCCGTCCGGAAACGGGCGGGGTTTCCCGGGGCTCCAGGCCCGGAGCACGCTCAGCAGGAGGAACGCGCCGGCCAGCAGAAGAGCGGCTGTGATCAACATAAGACGCTTCCGCATTTTCACGCTTAAGGTAATGGATGCAGAAGATGCAGCAACCTTTCACACGGCGCAATGATTTAGGTCACTGGTGTGGGGGGATGGACGTTGTGGCGCCTTCGATCAGCAAAGAGACGGGGGAACGGAGGCTGAGGGCTTGAATTCGATGCCTGCTGAACGCACAAAGCCCGGGGTTGTGAAAAAAGGTCGAAAGTAGACAGGATTAACAAGATTTACAAGATGTAGCGGCTTGCGCCACAAAGGTGTACATATCCTGAAAATTTTGTTAATCCTGTCTTTATACACTTATTGCACAACCCCAGGCTTTGTATCGTATTTTTTTCAATTACACGTACAGCAGTTGAAAAGGGTTGCTAATGGAAAGCTTGCCGAAGCCTTTCAGCAACTCCACCTCGCTATGCGCGTCGATCTTTTCTTCCAGGATTATCTTTTGGACTTTGGGTTGCCCTAATCCGGGGATGCGGTGCGCAAAAAAGGGCGGTAGTTCCTCATAGCTATACGTTTTGTTGACGTCCGGAAAGTCAACCAACGGCTTCAAATTGCCCCTCCAAAGTATTACAATTGGGCAACAACGGAAAAATACTGGCCGTCGAATTTGAACATTGGCCTGGAAATTCACGATCTTTTCCTGGAGGGTTGCCGGGCGATTGCCACCAATACAGCAAAGAACGGCAGGATATTCTAAAAAACAACAACCTCCCGGCAATGGAGATGAACCTCCCCCCGGCAACAAAATCCTGAGATAGTATGATCTCTTTATTCGTTGAGAAAGAAAATGAACAGGCCACGCTGGAGCTTTATGAAATCCTGGAAGGTATCGGCCTACCGGATAATGTCAGTATAGCTATCAACAATACCCGAGATGCGGAAAGCGGCATCCTCCGGGAAAATGGCAAGGTGGTGGATATTTCGCTGGCCAACTGTTATACGCTGGAGGATGTGGTGCGGGAGTTAGTGGGGTTGGTGGCGCGGCAGGAATAAACCTGACAAGTTTCCATTCCGTCCCCGGTCGAAAAACTTGTCAAGCTTAAAAAACATAACAATATGCTCGCAACCACCGTCAAGTCTATTGGCAAGCTTTGAAAATCGGACGGGTGTAAGCAGAAGTATGAATCTAAGGGATTGCGCAATAATAAGTTACACAGAATAGACGAAGTTATTTTGTGCGCTAACAAGGCGAAAAACGCAGACATAGCGGGGCTACGGCGAGGCTTTTCAACAGTCTACCCCGTACCCGAAGGGTCGGGGCAGTTAGCGCGCAAAAGAACGAGTCTAAATGGGTAATTTATTTTTGCGCAATCCCTAAGGAATCGGCACTTGATCTGGCCAAGCTGGGGCTGGCTATTGACCCGGCGCCGCAAAACGTGGCTTCCTTGCGCGGGTATTCCTGGACCCGGAGGCGCTCTTTCGGCACAACGAAAAGCCGTATCGGAAATGGGCAAAATCAGTGCCGGTTGAAAAGAAGAGCAGGAAAGTGGTTCCTTTTATGAAGGACCGCCGGGCGGAGGATCGGAAGTTCGATCATGCGCTATACTCCGCTGCAATAGGTTTTGTGCATTTGCCCTCCCCGCCCCTTATCCCCTAAAGGGGAGCAACCCGTAAATGCACAAAACCTATTGCCGTTAAGTATAACTGGCAAAAGATCTCACGCAGGAATACGGGAAAAGTTATAGTGAAAAGAACTTGCGGCGCATCATGCAGTTTTCCAAAGCATTCCCCGATCCACAGATTGTCGCATCACTGATGCGACAATTGAGCTGGACACATTTTACCCTCCTGATTCCACTGAAAACGGAGCTGGAACGCGACTTCTACGCCCAAATGTGCCGCATCGAAAAATGGAGTGTGCGTACCCTGCGCAAAAAAATCCAGTCCATGCTTTTCGAGCGCACTGCCATTTCTCAAAAGCCGGAAGAACTGGCCAGGAAAGAACTACAGGAGCTAACCGAAAACGACCGGCTCAGCCCTGATCTTGTCTTTCAAAACCCGTACGTGCTCGATTTTTTGGGTTTAAAAGACACCTTCCTGGAAAAAGACCTGGAACAAGCCATTCTGGACAAGCTGGAGCATTTCCTCCTGGAACTGGGCCGGGGCTTCGCTTTCCTGGAGCGGCAGAAACGCATGATCATCGACGGGCAGGATTATAAACTGGACCTGCTGTTCTATCACCGCAAGCTAAAGCGCCTGATTGCCATTGACCTGAAGATCGGCAAGTTCAAAGCGGATTACAAAGGCCAGATGGAACTCTATCTGCGTTGGCTGGAAAAACACGAAACCGAACCCGACGAAGAACAACCGATTGGGCTAATCCTCTGCGCCGAAGGAAACACAGAACAGATCGAATTGCTCCAGTTGGACGAAACGAACATCACGGTTGGACAGTATATTACAAAGTATTTGCCCAAAGAGCTGCTGAAAGAGAAACTACACCAGTTTGTTGCTGCTTCGAGAAGGCAACTGGATAACAAATAAGCGTCATGTCAATTTCTAAAAATTCAGACAGGCACATTACCTCTAATTCCTTCTGATATGAGTTTTTCAATTACACGTACAGCAGTTGAAAAGGGTTGCTAATGGAAAGCTTGCCGAAGCGTTTCAGCAACTCCACCTCGCTATGCGCGTCGATCTTTTCTTCCAGGATTATCTTTTGGACTTTGGGTTGCCCTAATCCAGGGATGCGGTGCGCAAAAAAGGGCGGTAGTTCCTCATAGCTATACGTTTTGTTGACGTCCGGAAAGTCAACCAACGGCTTCAAGCGGCTTTGCGCTTTAAAGCCTTCCGAATAAGAGAACCGCCAAACGCCGCGGATAGGCATTTGTGCAGTTTTGTACTAAACCTGCCGGTAGCTAAAGTCACCTTCTCTTGGCTGTTTCGTCCTTGCGCCAATAGGCCAGGATGAATAAAATAGCCCTATAATCTATTTGTTAACCTTAAAAGCTAAGATTATGGGACGCCAGAAAGGTTCCACGCTCACCGAGCGGGCCAGGAAAACCGTTCCTGGTTTTGATTCAATGTACAAAAAATTGGAACAGAAAATCAAGCTTTCCGGCTTGAGTACTTCGACCTTGATCAACTACGGCCGCTCCATGGCCAAAATTTCCCTGCACTTCGGCAAAACACCTCTTGATTTAGAGGATGATACCATTAATGAGTACCTGCTGGAAATCAAAGCCGGGGAAAAACCCTCGGAGTCCTATTTTAAGCATACCGTTTATGGGCTTCGTTACTTGTTCCGGCTCTTCGGCCGGGAGGATAGGGCTATTCAGCTGCCGCCCCTGCGCCGCAAGAGCCAGTTGCCGGCAGTTTTGAGCCAGGCGGAATGCAAACGCCTGTTTAGAGCGCCCAAACTGCTCAAGCACCGGGTTCTGCTTGCCCTGGTTTACTCTGCAGGCCTTCGCTTAAGCGAACTTGTCGCTCTGCGCCTGGAGGATGTCGACTCAGACCGTATGCAAATCCGTATCCGCCAGGGCAAAGGCAACAAAGGCCGTTATGTGGTACTGTCTTCTTTGGCCCTCCAAGGCTTGCGCAAATACTACCTGGCCTACCACCCAAAAGCATACCTTTTTAATGGGCAGGTTAAAGGCAAGCCCATGGGTAAACGCTCCGTGCAATGGGTCATGCGCAGCGCCGTGCGCCAGGCCGGCATCAAAAAACAGGCCAGCCTGCATACGCTTCGCCATTCTTTTGCCACTCACCTAATCGAAGACGGCGTGGATATTTTCACTGTCAAAGAACAACTGGGCCATGCTCATATTGAAACTACCCTGCGCTACATCCACATAGCCCGGAATATCAAGCGTACTGATGTCCATAGCCCGCTGGACACCCTATACCAATCATGAAGCCCCGCTTTGAAGTAGGGCAGGTTTTGCGCCAGCACTGGGCCTGGATCAAAAGCTGCGGCCGCTTCAACGCCCGCCAACTGCGCAACCTCCGGGCATTGAGCTTATGCCGCACTGCTGAACTGGGCGGCCATATTGACGCTTGTGATCATTGCGGGCGCCTGCGAATCAGCTATAACTCTTGTAGGAATCGCCATTGCCCCAAGTGCCAGGCTAAAGAGCGGGAAGAGTGGATCTTGCGCCGCCAGGCTGATTTGTTGCCTGTGCCTTACTTCCACGTAGTGTTCACCCTGCCGGCAGCCCTCAACCCCTACTGCCTGCGCTATCCGGCTGAGCTGTACAGCCTGCTGTTTCAATCTGCCTGGCAAACGCTCAAAGCCTTTGGCAAGGATTCCAAGCATTTGGGCGCTCAAGCCGGCATGGTTGCCGTGCTGCATACCTGGGGCCAACAATTGGCCTTGCATCCCCATATTCATTGCATCGTCCCCGGCGGCGGCCTTACTGCCAAAGGCAAATGGAAAACGGCCCGGGCTGAAGGCAAGTACCTTTTTCCTAAAAAGGCCCTAAGCAAAGTTTTCCGGGCCAAGTTTGCCCATGGCATCAGGCAGTGGGCTGCCCGCCAAGGCATTGTCCTTCCTGATCCTTTATTCAAACAACTGTTTGCCAAGCCTTGGGTGGTTTATGCAAAACGCCCTTTTCTTGGCCCACAACAAGTTTTGGAATACCTCGGCCGCTACACGCACAAGGTTGCCATTAGCAACTACCGCCTTCTAAACGTTAATCAGCAACAAGTGGCTTTTAGCTATAAGGACTATCGGCAGCAAGCCGCCAAAAAAACTATGGCGCTCGATACTCACGAGTTTATCCGCCGCTTTGCTTTGCATATCCTTCCTGCCCGCTTTGTCAGGATACGGCATTATGGAATCCTTGC